>NZ_BAAGVY010000004.1:0-409693 GCF_054780635.1 Spirosoma knui
GAGTCGGTCAGATTGGTAGAATACATTGGTGGTTCTTTGTTTCTACCAACTTACTGGCTCCTTACTGTATTGGCAACACCATTTTTAGACAGTCTCTTAGCCTTTGTCTATCTCCGTTGACGAATATCACGTCCGTTAAATTCACCTCTGACGAGTGGTCTTCTGCCCCCGAATGATAGCGCGGAACTGTTCTTTACAGATAAGTTCGGGACTAGCTCTATTAGCAACTCGCTGGCTAGTTCTGCCGCTAGTTGAGTCCGACAACCGGCGTTCACCGTCAGCCTGTTCGGCCCATAGACCTTTACGCTACCCAAACGGTCAACAATCTTGAAAAAGAAGTTACTCTGAGATTGATCTGGGCGTTGATCAAGGTCAGGCTCAAGGTAGCCGTACACCAGGTGTTGGTTGATAAGATTTGTATAAGCTATCTATCTTACCCTGTTGCAAATAAGCGTAGATAATAGGGCAAAATGGGTAGTTATGCCGTTTCGCAACTCCCATGCGGCAAAGGTAGCAGGATGTAAAAGGGAGCGTGTAGGTTAACCTGATAGAGCAGATTGAGTAACGAAGACGTTAGAATTTGTTGCATTTTGATAACTTGAGTTAATCTCGGGATGAACAAAGCCGGAGTAGGTGGTACATGGGCTAAAAATCAGGCCTAAAGCGTAGATAACGTTCGCTGTTTGCCAGCTTCGCGAAGGCACGTATTCGTTGTAGTGAAATACCGGTGACTGCCCAAAAACGATCGTTGAATGGAAACCCAGTCGTCAGAATTTGCCAAGTAGCCATAGGCCAGCCACTCGGACAGGAGCAACTGACTGATCTGCGCATAGTCATCGCGCCCAAGGTAGTCTAGGTCTGCATCGCACAGAATGGTCTCGGGAAAGGTAGTCGGTGCCTGCGGAACCCGCGTCGACAGAATGAGCTGGCAAACATGAGCAACCTGAGCAGGCGCGTAGCCAAACGTTGGCAGGTACAGCGTGGCAAGTCGGCAGCTCTCAGCCTCGTGTTCGGCGTAAGCGTTCAGAAATCCCGCATCGTGATAGCAGGCTGCGGTTTGGAGCAGCTGTAGCAAATCAGGGTCGGTGATTCCTTCGGCCCGGGCGATCCGGTCGGCCTGCTTCATTACGTCCAGAGTGTGGTGAACGCTGTGGTAGGTAAGCAGGGGGGACAGGTGTACCCTCAGAGTGTCCAGTATAAACTGGCAGGCAAGTTGCGTTTGCATGAATGCGGTTACTTACGCCCGTAACCGGGCAAGTTCATCGGGATGCAGTCCGTTGAGCACCTCTATAGCATGTTCATAGCCTTTTTGTACAATGTGGTCGTACGAGGCCCAATTCATGATGCCATAGCGGCTCACGTCGGGATTGAAATACAGATCAGTATGACGAATATTTTCGTTACGCCGGGCGCTGCTGTACAGTAGGGTGGCATTGAGCATGAGCGACAAGAGCGAGGGGAGTCGGTATTTTCGTTGTCGTTTAGACCGAAACCGATCCCGGAGCAGGCTCGTCGGGCTGGGAATCTGCTCCATAGTCAGCTTGCGGGGTTTATCAATGCTCAGGTCTACACCGATGACCTTACCGACTCCGAACTGGCTCATCACATCAGCGGGGAAATTATTAAATGATCCCCCGTCTACCAGCAGATCGTCTCCGTCGATTACGGGCGGAAATACCCCCGGAATGGCCGAAGTCGCCAGCAGGTATTTGAGCATGGGGCCCCGCGTGTGAATCTCCTCGCGGGCACGCGTGTAATTACTCGACAGGGCAAAAAAAGTTAGCCAGCTATCTTCAATGTAGGGAGTCGGGTTGCCGGTGAAATCACTAATGCAGGTCTGAATCATCTGCTCGATGCGCCGGCCCCGGATGAGCGAAATAAACGGCAGAACATTGTAGTCTTTGGTAGGGTTGAAACGAGCGGCTTTGCGGAGGTGCTGGGTAGTGGGCTCTATGGACTCGTCAAAAGAGAACGTAGCGGCTACCAGCCCACCCACGCTTGTCCCGCCAACAAAATCGATTGGGATGTCCCACTCCTGCAACGCCCGTAGAACGCCAATGTGGGCGAAGCCTTTGGCCCCGCCCCCGGCTAGTACCAGCCCAACAGAGGTACCGCTTAAAATGCGGGCTAGCCGGGCTATGTCACGGTTTTGTCCGGGGCGCAGGTGGTAGTGCCGCTTCACGGCCGGCCGTGAAGCCAGCCAGTGAGCTGTATCACGTGGATGGGCTGTATTGGACGGATGCAGCAACAGCAGCGTATGCGGAACGCTCGTCCACAGTTCATCCATCAGATATTGCTTTTCGATGAGCGTCAGGTTGGGGGACTGGGTGGCATCGGCTAGCAGCAGGATTTCGTCGGCCTGCCGCAGACACCGACGTGTCCACTCCGAGAGAACCGGTAGCCCCCCCGGATGGTCGGGCCGAACCGGGTCCGCAAGGTATAGCATAAACTCGTGCTGCGACTCCTGGTCATCGAGCCACTGACTTAGCTGCCGATAAGCCACCTGATTATCTTTGTCGACCTGGGCAAAATTAGGCTGGTTGAAGACTTCCTGTACTTCGTCGCTCGAAACTACGAAGGTTGTTCCTTTCCGGCGTAACTGGGTTGAGAGTTCGCCCGCCAGCCACGCAGCTGGGCTGACGAGACCGACAGGGCCGTCGTGCAGGGCCAGCACACAGATGTTAACGGGTTTCTTAGCGGGGCGCGAGGGTACGTCTGACCCGTTTGTTTTGGGCTGTCCCTGCGAGGTTCGAAGCCGGTTGATAATGAGTTTAGTTACGTTTATCGACACGGCGGGATAGGCGGCAATAATCTGCTCAAAGGCGTTTTTAGCTAATTTTACCAAAACGCTGTCACGCAGTGCCACAATGGTCGCACTACGTGGGTCACCGGTAAAAATGGCCATTTCACCCACGGTTTCGCCCCGGATGATTTCACCAATTACCTGATGGTTACCCTGCTGATCAGTTGTATATGCCTGCAACCGACCGCTGATGACAAAATACAGACAGTCGCCGGGTTCGTATTGCCGAAACAAAACCTCACCCCCGCTGATCTCCACCCACTCCAGCATGGGTTCGAGCAAGGAGAGCATAGTCGTGTCAAACTCGCCGAAAATGCTGTGCAAGTTCGTCAGTAGCTGTTCTTTCTGATGAGCGTTAGCTAAAGGTTCGATTGTAAGTCTCATAGAAAACGGCGGTTAAACACGTACAGGATTTGAGACTTTTTCATACTGACCATCAACAAAATACATACTCATATTGGCTTTATTCTTAGTGGCTATTTCCCCCCGGTGTCGGCAGTTGAATCCTGTCTGTACCCGCTCGTAGGTTGCACCAGAGATGTTAACCTGCCCCGGCTCACTGGCTGATTCGAGCCGGGCCGCCGTGTTGACTGTGTCGCCCCATATGTCGTAGGCAAACTTGGTGGCACCCACCACGCCCGCAATCACCGGTCCGGTGTGAATCCCAATCCGAATCTGAAAGCCGATTTTGCCCTCGCGGGCGCGTTGGACCTCGAGTTCGCTGATGAAGTCCCGGATTTCCAGGGCGGCTGCCACCATCTCGTGAGCATGATCGGGGTGGGCCGCGGGTAACCCGCCCGCGCACAGGTAGGCATCGCCGATGGTCTTGATTTTTTCGAGACTAGGGTATTTACCGATGATGTGGTCAAAGTGCCGGAAGCAATAGTCGATCTCCTGCACCAGATCAACAGGCGAGAGCTGTTCGCTAATTTTGGTAAAGTCGCGGAAGTCAGTAAACATGATCGTCACCTCCTCGTGGTGGCGGGTGCGAGTAATGCCCTGAACCTTCAGTTCATCGACCAGTTCACCGGGCAGGATGTTAAGTAACAACTCATCGGAGCGTTTACGGGCCAGATCGAGCTGGACGTTTTTCTGACCCAGTTCGCGGTTAGCGCGTTGCTTATTGGTCATGAGTCGCCAGAGGAGAGCCGCCAGCGCTATCAGCAGGCCAGCCCCCACCAGCAGCGCATTCCGAATGGTGCGTTCATGCTCAACTTCGGCGGCTTTGAGGGCTTTTTCTTGTTCAAGAATCTGGAGTTGATCCTGCTGGGACCGCAGGATCAACTCTCGCATAGTTAGTATCGAATCTTTCTGACCAATCAATCGATCTTTTTGCCCGATGAGCTGGTCTTTCTGCCCGATGAGCTTGCCCTGCCGTTGAAGTTGCTGGGTACGCAGCGAGAGTTTTTGCCCCTGCTGAGCTAGCAGTGTCTGTTTTTGTTGGGTTTCGGTACTCAACGCACTCACGGCCTGCTGGGAGTTGGCGGCAGTTTCTTCGGCCTGTGCTTTCTGAGTTTCGAGCCGATTCAATTCGGCCATCAAATCAACCGAACGTAACGTTTCCTCTGCCCGTTTGCGGAATCGCCGGGCTTTGGCTTTGTTGCCGAGGGTGGTGTGAACTCTGGCGAGTTGCAGAGAAGCCAGTCCAATTACCTTAGTGGCGTTAAGCTTTTGACCGAGGTCGAGGGCACGCTGAGCGTAGGTAAGCGCACCGTTTGGATTACTGAGTTCGAGGTCTTTCGCTATGAAGAGCAGGATCTCGGCTTTGCGGGTAGAGTCGGTTTGTTGAGCCAGTTCGTTAGCCCAATGCGAAGACGGGAGTGCGCTATCCTGCGCCCATCCGGGCGACGATAACCTGAACAGTAAGCCAATCAGAATAAAGCGGAGCAAATGATTGGTACGCATAACTAAAAAGTGGAAAGTTGACGATTTATTATACTGGTGGCACGCCAATAGTCCTCGCTCAGCGTGCTGCTCCTCCTGCAGTACGCTACTGGGTCACCGCCCCGCTAGTTCAGATTACTCTTGCTGCCTATACTATCCCACAGACCGACACCCCATTCTTCAGCGAGAAACCCACAGTGTCGTGCGGTCCGTGCCGGTGACGTGCTTATAGCCCAGGTGCATACCAGATGATGGTGCAAGTAGCCACCGGGCGCAAAAATCTGCTAACGCGCTCGTCGCATTGATTAACAACCTCGTCGCATGAAGCAAAAAAAAGCTTCCATTACCGGACTTTTTAGCGTAACGTCGCTGTTTAAGGGAGATGAAGTGGCCGCTCGACTGTAGTGCGAGGGAGAGACGCCATACCCTTGGCGAAGTGCGACAGGTTATCGAAATCCACCGCATACGCCATCTGCGTTACGTTCAGTTCGACCTCAACAAGTAGTTGGGCCGGACTACCCTGACCGGCCGCTACGCTGATCACCGCTGTTGCGCCCCGTCACGTTACCCCTAGCCCCCACTACGGTCGTGATGGCAGGGGTACAACCGTTGAGTTGGATTGAGGGAGGCAAACGGCGAGGTGTTTCGCCCATTACTGTACCCTTTATGGAGGGGAGGTCTCAATCTGGCTGTATAGCAGCATTACCCTCGCTCCATTGACCGGGTTGAAGAAAGTTCTATCTCCACCATTACCAAACAGCATACAGTTGGTCTGAGTGGTACTGCTGCTTAAAGTATTGGAACTCCCTCTCCATTTAGGTGTTTAGGCCTGTTTGGCCGCAAAAGCCCATTAATCTCCCAAAACCAGAATGCTCCAGGGATGCTATCGAAGCCATAAAGCGATAAAGACGCCCGACTTTTCAGCCAGGCGTCTTTGGGCACAGAGAGTCTCTTTCCTCTATGGCTTGATCACCTTCACGCTCCGGCGTTCAATACCTCCATCCCTACTCGATCGACTGATGACATCCAGCACATACACCCCGCTGACCTCACCCTGTAGATCCCAATCAATGACCTGCTCAGCAGCAGCCTGCTCCCAGCGCTGCTGGCGGACCAGACGACCACGAAGGTCAACCAACTCTACTTGCAACGGGCGATATTCACCTCCTCGTACCACCGCCCGTAAGTGCTCTTGCTGAAGAGGGTTGGGAGCCAGCAACACCGCTAAAGGCGATTCATCTATGACCGTTTCGGCCCCTACACGAGCCCGGCAGCTGGCGTCTACATACAGCCGGTACGGACCGTAGACCACTACGCTGCCTGCCCCATCCGTCACCTTCAGGTAGAAGTCACCCTGGGTGTTGGTCTGGGCGTTGATGATGGTCAGACTGCTGGTAGCCGTACCCCGAAACAACTGGGGAGTCTCCATGATCTTGGGCGTAGTCAGACTGTTCTTGTACCACTCATACTTGACCGGACTACCGCTCACCGCCACGCTGATCACCGCGGTACCGCCCCGGCACACCGTCAGACTACTGACGCCCCCTACTACGGTGGTGCTGGCCGTGGCCGAGCATCCTTCACTGGTGGTGGCCGTCACTGAGTAGACACCCACCGCCCTCACCTGGGCCGTGGGGCTGGCAGTGCCACCGGGCTGGCTAGCCCCGCTGCTGAAGACGTAGCGGGCAAAGCCAGGGCTGGCCACCAGGCTGACACTGGCGTTGGTGAAGGACAAGGGTCCCGTGTTGCTCAGGCTCAGTGCCGGTGCCGCGCTCAGGGTGAGGCTGGTTTGAGCCGCAGCCCGTTGTCCGCTCTGCTCCACCGTCAGGGTAAAGCTCTGACTGCCCGTGCCCGCAGCCGTCAGGCTCTGACTGAAAGCGGTGCCCGTAGCGGTGCCGGATAGGGGACTGCTACCGTTGGTGAGGGTGTAGTTGTAGCTGCCCGTTACGTTGCTGATGGTGGCGGTGAACGTCACCGGACTACCTGCACAGACCGCGGCTGGACTGGCCGACAGGCCCGCGATGGTAGGTGTGGCATTAGTCACCGTCAGGCTATAGACCGCACTTGTTCCCGCGCAGCCGTTGGCGTCGGTAGCTCGCACGGTGAGGGAGTAGCTGCCCGCCTGCGTCGGTGTGCCACTCAGTTCCCCTGTGGTGGCCAGGCTCAGCCCACTAGGCAGACTGCCCTCCACCACGCTGAAGCTGTAGGGACTACTGCCCCCCAGGGCGGTGAAGGACTGGCTGAAAGCCACGCCCTGGGGGGCCGCAGTGATAGTGGGGTTACTCACAGCGATAGTCGCTGTATTGCTGGTAATCGTGGTGCTGGCTACGGCTGAGCACGTACTGCCCGAAAGTACCGTTACGGAGTACGTACCAGCCACACTTACCGTCCGAACAGGGTTGGTTGAAGCATCATCCCAAATGTAGCTGGTACCTCCACTGGCTGTTAGGCTTACGGTAGGACTGGCGCAGGTTAGTATAGCCGATTCTGGACTGATGCTGGCCGTTACCTGAGGGGTTAGGGTCACCGTCACCGATTCGGTTTTGGTACAGGCATTGGCGCCGTAGTTGACCGAAAAATACAGGATTGTCGTGCTGCCCGCGGCCAGATTGCTGGGCGTAAACGCGTTACTGGCCTGGTCATAACTACCCGCTGGCTGGGTCAGCGCCGGGTCTTTATACCAGGTTGTACCAATGGTAAGCTGGCTGCTGTTTTCGCCCAATTGAAGCGCCGGACTAATCCCACTGACACAGCCAATGACAGGCATGTCAAACGGGTTATTATTCGTCACGTTCGGGATTGGATTTCCCTGCGGATACTCAATATCGCCGGTGTTGATGAACGACCCCGTGTTCGTGTGCGGCTGCGTCGTACTGACCGTTAACAGGCCTGCATTGGTAAAGCTGCCGCTGTTAGCAACATTGTCGAAAACAGTTAGTGTGGCGCAGACACTGTTATTGAGTGTACCGGCGTTGGTGATGCCGTTGCCCGCAATGCTGCTCGAGGTGCCAATGCTGATCGTACCTGAATTAGTAAAGGTATTACCAGCCTCGTTGGTGATGCCGTCCCGGGTATAGGCCGCTTGGCCGATACTGATTACTCCCCCTGCCAGGTTAGTAAATAGCGCGTTGGTGGTTGTGTTTAGAATCCCCCGCTCGCCCAGGGGTGCGTTGTCACCCATTCGTATCTCGCCCCCGTTGGTAAAGGTAGTCCGGTTGACTACTCCCCGAAGCACGCCGTCGAGCTGAATACGGCCCCCGGCCAGGTTAGCGAAGGAGGTTCCGGCGTTAAGGATACCGTTACCGCCCGTAATAGAAAGGGATCTGATACTGATCATTCCGCTATTGGTAAAGGAGGAGTTCGCCACGTTCCAGATACCGTTCCCGTTACTATTGGCTGTCCGGGCGGCATAGATTACCCCCGTACTTGTGTTAATGAATGTACCAACGGTCTGAATATTATCCTGCGCGGAAAAAGCGACGTTACCGATGGTTAGTGTTGCGGCATTCGTGAATGTTCCATTGTTTAGCACGCCATTATTACCTGTCCGGTTGATAGTAATAGCACCACCATCGGCATTGGTAAACGTATCTGTTCCTTTTAATATAAAGATGCCGTAGCTGGTTACAGCCGAATAACTACCGATTTGGATGACGGCTGTATTCGTGAACGTACCACCATCTAATCGAATACCATTGATTCCCGCGTTGTCGACCTGGATATAGCCTCCGGCGATGTTGCTGAACGAGCCCGTGCCGTTAATGAGTAGCCCGTTTCCACCAATAGACGCCGACTGACCGACGGTGATAGTAGCGGAGTTGGTAGCGGTACCTGTATTCTGGAAGCCGTGGCTGGTTGTCCGATCAATACGGATACTGCCGCCCGTGTTGTTTTGAAACACCCCCTGATTCAACACCCCTACCCCCCCTACGGTAGCTGACGACAAATTACCGACAACCACTTGCCCATTGTTAACAACAGTTCCGCTTGTGAACAAGGTCACGGTATTGTTTCCTATTAATCGTGACCCGTTGAGGGTTAGTATTCCCGCGTTTGTGATAGCAAGCGATGCCCCACTCTGCACTTCCACCGAGTTGGCCACGGCGTTGGTACCCAGAACAGGCTTATTAGGCGGGGTTGCCGGAATGACCACATCATCCGTGCTGAGTGGCACCCGCGCCATACACCAGTTACCGGCCGTATTCCAGTCGGTACTAGTCTGCCCCGTCCAGGTTAGCCTTGTTGTGGCGGCCTGGTCTACGGTAGTCGATGCTACTGATGAACAACCGCTCCCTCCGTTGATGACCGTCACGGAGTACGTACCCGCGGTGCTCACTGTGGCCTGATTGCTGGTACCTATCGGGGTGGCTCCCGTGCTGAAACGATACGACGTTCCCCCCGATGCCGTCAGTGTTACACTACTCAGCGTGCAGCTCAAGGGACCATTATTGGTTAATTCCGCCGTAGGAGTCGCGTTGACCGTCACACCCGTTGTTGCCTGGGTACTTTGCCCGCTCTGCTCCACCGTCAGGGTAAAGCTCTGACTGCCCGAACCAGCCGCCGTCAGGCTCTGGCTGAAAGCGGTGCCCGTAGCGGTGCCGGATAGGGGACTGCTACCGTTGGTGAGGGTGTAGTTGTAGCTGCCCGTTACGTTGCTGATGGTGGCGGTGAACGTCACCGGACTACCTGCACAGACCGCGGCTGGACTAGCCGACAGACCCGTAATGGCAGGCGTGGCATCAGTCACCGTCAGGCTATAGACCGCACTTGTTCCCGCGCAGCCGTTGGCGTCGGTGGCCCGCACGGTGAGGGAGTAGCTGCCCGCCTGCGTCGGCGTGCCACTCAGTTCCCCTGTGGTGGCCAGGCTCAGCCCACTAGGCAGACTGCCCTCCACCACGCTGAAGCTGTAGGGACCACTGCCCCCCACTACCGTGAAGGACTGGCTGAAGGCCACGCCTTGGCTGGCCGTGATGGTGGCGGGGTTGCTGAGGGTGATGCGGGTAGGCTCACCCTGATACTCGTAAGCGCCCATGTCGATGGTGCCGTTGTTGAAGAAGCGGGTGTTACCCGCCAGATCGGTAGCCGGGCCGTTGGCGGTAGCGTAAGCCTGATTGTCACCCGTGTTGATGGCGGGCGAGCAGGGGCTGAGCTGGGCCGAGCTGGTAGAAGCGAAGGGGCTGATGGTAGTGGTGAGGTTGTTGCCCCCATCGGTGTAGTTCGTTACCGAAGCCTCCAAGAGCGAGTAGCGAGCGGTCAGATTTGAATTGTCGTTATAAATCGTATTGCTGCCCCCGTTGCCGAACAGCACACAGTTAGTTAAACTCGGACTGCTTTTGTAATTATCCATCCCCCCACCCCTAGAAGAAGCGGAGTTATTGAGGATGGAGCAGTTAGTTAAACTCGGACTACTGTTGCCAACATTATTCATCCCCCCGCCGGAAGAGGTAGCGGAGTTATTGAGGATGGAGCAGTTGGTTAAAATTGGACTGCTGTCAATAAAATTATATATTCCCCCACCATCAAGCTTAGCGGAATTGCCCGCAAAGGAGCAGTTGGTTAAAACCGGACTGCTTGTGTAATTATACATCCCCCCGCCCTCCCTAGAGGAATTGTTTTGGAAGGCGCAGTTGGTTAAAATCGGACTGCTGTTAAAGTTATACATCCCCCCGCCGGAGCCGAACAAGTTGCCGTTGCTCCCACTGATGAGGAAGCCGTCCAGCACCGCCGTGCGGTCAAGACCGCTGTTGCTGATTACACGGTAACTGTTGTCGGTGTTGTCGCCTAATAGGCCGATGTCCCCGCTGAGCGTGCTGCTGGAGGGGCTACCTGTTACCGGGTTCACCGACCCCCGTTGGCTTAGGTCGATTTCCGTGCCCGCAAAGCCCCCGTAGACCGATACCCCGTTCTTCAGCGAGAAACTCGCATTGCGATCACTGCCGGTCGTGGGCTTATAGATACCGGCCGCTACCCAGACCTGCTGGGCACCGCTGAAGTTGATCTGACTTTGTAGGTCCCCTGAGGCATCGGCCCAGCTGCTGCCGCTGCCCGTACCTCCCTGCCTGACGTAACGGATGAACAAAGACGAAAAAGTATTGCTCAGGCTAAAGGCCACGCTGGAGATACCCCCCCGGGCACTGGCTGTCACCGAATAAGGACTACCCGCCGTGGCATTGGCCGTCACCGAGACGGTAGCCGTCGTGCCAGCAATGCTGGCCGTGACGGAGGTGGGGTTAATGCTGGCACCCGATCCCGGCCCCGTAAACGTAACCACCCCACCCGCCACGGGCTCGGCGTTGGCACTACTCACGCTAACCGTCAGGGGGCTTTCGAAGGTTGCTCCGATAAGGGCACTCTGGCTGTCGCCGGCCGTCAGAGCCAGGCTGAAGCCCTGCGACTCGAACGAACCAATGTCGGTCGCCCCTACGCGGGCCACTCCCCGCGCATCGGTAGTTGGAGCGCCACTGGCTGTACCGGCATTGATGGCCGGGCTACCTGGCAACAGCGCGTAGGTCGGCAGCCCACCCCCGTAGTTGCCCAGCCCACCCAGCAGGGCAGTGACGCCTACCTGATTGTTATTGATCCCATTGCGCAGGTTTTGGGTGTTGTTGACCACTGAACCGATCACATTGTAGGCCGATGAAGAACTGACACTACCTGATTGAAAAACGTCGTTAGGAGCTGTGCCGTCGGCGTTGGTGTTACCCGCAATCAGGCAGTTGATGAATGTAGGCGTAGCGTTTTGCCAAATGTTGACTCCGCCCCCGGAGTTACTCTTATTCTCGCTGAAGGTAGCGTTGACAAACAGGCCCGTGCCCGCATCCATGTATATACCCCCGCCCTGACCAGCCGAGTTGTTGCTGAAGGTGCAGTTGGTCAGGTTGAGGTTTGTCTCGGCGCCGACACCTCCGCCCGCATTACCAGCGGAGTTGCCCACAAACAGACAGTTGGTCAGGGAAGTGGGCGCTCCGCCATATACTCCTCCCCCAACGGAAGCCGTGTTGTTGCGCAGGATACAGTTGAATAAGCTCAGTGGCCCCCTGCTGGCAATGCCCCCACCGGTGTTGGCATTCCCATCGGCAATCGTAAAGCCGGTAAAACTGACCGTGTTGTTGTTGGGGATAGTGAAAATACCGTAGTCCCCGCCCGTGCTTCGGCGCACGGTGAGGTTGCTGGCCCCCGGCCCGATAAAGGCAATATCTTTGCTAATATTAGGTAGTTCACTGGCCAGATTGATGGTGCCGCTCACGCTGGCGGTGATGGTGAAGGGAGCGGGGCTGGAACTGGCCATTACGTCCAGCATGGCCTGGCGTAAGCTGCCCGTGCCCGCATCGGCCGTGTTAGTAACCGTGAACGTGGTTTGCGCTTTGGCTAAGGGTCCACTTAGGCCAAGCACGACCAGGAAAAGAACGTAAAGGATTGGTTTCATATAAAAGAGCAAAGATTTATCTGTTGATTAAGCCGGTCGATACCTACCAGTTGGGTAGCTCCGATTGATTAAAAAGAAATGGGTTAAAGAGTATTCATAGACGTTGTCGATCGATCGCGTTTGTTGACACTTGACAACAGACTTCGGACCAGGCGCTCCCGGCTTCGTTTGAGCCGCATCTTGACGGCGCTTTCCGACAGGCTGACTTGCTGGCAGATTTGTTGAATCGATAAGCCTTGCTCGTACTTCAGCCGTAGCAGCTTTTGCTCCTCAACTGCCAACCGGCTCAGGGCCGCTTCCTGCGTTTGAAGAAAATATTCGGTATCCTCAGCCGTTTCGTCGTTGGCCAGTCGGGCGCTGTGTGCTTCGGTCAGTGACGCCATTCTTCGGCGGTTGTCCTGCTGGAGCTTGGTCAGGCAGTGATTGTAGGAGATGGCGTACAACCAGGTTGAAAAAGACGAGCGGTTTTGAAAGGTATTCCGTTTTTCGAAGGCTTTGAGGAAAATGTCCTGGGTGTAATCCTGAGCCGCCATCTCATCCTTCGTTATGGATAGACAGGTTCGAAATACTTTACCGACGTACTGCCGGTATAGCCTGGCAAAGCCATCATCTGACTGGTGATCCAATGCCACGTCAGCGGCAGGTTGGTCAGCAGGTAGGTTTGTCTTCATACGCACTGAGCTGGCTGGGTTACCACCAGATATGGATGTATACCAGATGGTGGTGCAAGTAGCCACGTAGCGAAAAAACCTGCTAACACGCTCGTCGCATTGATTAACAACCTCGTCGCATGAAGCAAAAAAAGCCCGGATTTTCCGGGCTTTTTAGCAAAAATCGCTGATCTAGGCGGGTGAAGGGGCCGATCGTCCGTACTGCGAGGGAGAGATCCCATATCGTTCCTGAAAGGTCTTGGCGAAGTACGACAGGTTGTCGAAGCCAACTGCATAGGCCACCTGCGTTACGCTCTGGTTGCCTTCCCTCAGGAGTTCAGTCGCTCTGGCCAATCGAATATCTCGAATGAAGCCAGTCGGCGACGTATCGAGTAATGCCTTTACCTTTCGATGCAATTGGGAACGGCTCAGGTTGACGGCGTCAGCAAGCGCTTCGACGCTGAAAGCCGGCTCGCTTAAATGCTGATGAACAATCGTTGTCAGCCGGTCGATAAAGGCTTGCTCGGTCGCCAGCAACGTCAGCGCCGGAGCTAATTGCCGGGTTGTATCCGCTGCCGTGGTGTTTGTGTCAACACCATCAGCAACCGCAGTATCCGTTACAGGGCGCTGCTGACTAAACCAGCTATAGATTCGCTTCCGCTGCTCAATCAGGTTCCGTACCCTGGTTTGTAATTCGGTTCGGTTAAAGGGCTTGGTCAGGTAATCGTCCGCTCCCAGTTCAAAGCCTTCGATCCGGTCTTCAACGGTGGCTTTGGCCGTTAACATGACGACCGGAATATGACTGGTTGCCTCCTGCGTTTTCAGGGCCTGGCAGAAGCCAAACCCATCGAGCCGGGGCATCATCAGATCACAGATCACAACATCGGGCAGCGTCGACGTGGCGATGGCTAACCCGTGCTGACCGTCGGTCGCTTCGATGATTTGGTAATCGGCCTCAAAGATGCTTCGAATGTAAACCCGTATGTCAGCATTGTCGTCAATGATGAGCAAGACCGGGTTATCGTCGCTGGCAGCTAGTAATGGTGGTACGGTGGTTTTATCTGGCTGCGTTTTTGCCTGCTTCTCCTGAACCGGTATGGCCTCTTTGGGGGAGAATGAAGGAATGGTCTGTTCCGCCTGGACGGGGGTTACGGGAAGCGACACGGTGAAGGTGGTTCCTTGCCCCTCTACACTGGTTACAGTAATCGTTCCGTTCATCACCTTTACCAGTTCGTTGACCAGCGCCAGTCCAATACCAGTGCCCTCATACAACCGATTGATTTGGCCGTCGACCTGATAAAATCGCTCGAAAATATGCGCCAACTGGGCCTGGGCGATACCAATACCCGTGTCCTGCACGGTAAACCGTACATGTTCTCTGTTGGCATCAACCGGATAATCAACCGTCATACTAACGTCTCCTCCCGACGGAGTAAACTTGATGGCATTCGACAGCAGATTCGTTACGATCTTTTCCAGTTTATCGCGATCAAAGCCGGCCCACCATTCTGTTTCCGGTTGCTGAAAAGAAAACGTAATCTGTCGGCTTTCGGCCAGCGACTGAAACGAGTAGGCCATGGTGCGGAAGAACGTAGCCAGGTCGCCCGACTCGGTTTTGATCCGCAGCTGCCCCGCTTCCAGCTTGCCGAGATCGAGAAGCTGATTGATCAGATTAAGTAGCCGTTGCCCATTCCGTTCCATTAATCCCAGGGCGGCTTCCGCTGGAAAGCGCTGCCGAAGGTCGGCAAGCGGTCCCAGAATCAGCGTCAGGGGCGTGCGAAACTCATGGCTGATATTGGTAAAGAACTGCGTTTTCAGCCCGTCCAACTCGGCCAGCCGGGTTGCTTCCTTCTGCTCGTAAACAATCTGCTGCTCGAGCAACAGCCGCTGGGTCTGCACCCGAAAGAACTGCCAGACGGCGACTGCCAGAAAGATCGTGTACAACAAATAAGCCCACCAGGTACGGTAAAACGGTGGATGGACGCGAATCTGAAGCTCGACAGGTTTGCTCCAGTGCTGTCCGTCGGAGGAGCCGATCAGCTGAAATGTGTAGTTGCCATCGGGTAGTTGCGCGTAGTTGGCAAATCGGTTTGTTCCACCCTCTACCCAATCGTCGTCAACTCCCCTCATCTGGTAGCGGTAGCGATTCTTGGCGGGGTTAGTAAAATCCATCACCGCGAACTCCAGCGTTACCCCGTTCTGATCATACGATAAATTGACGGCCGGTGCGCTTTCGAGGCTTTTGGGCAAAATACCATCAGGGGCACCAGCTGTTACGGGCTCGTTATTAATTCGTAGACCTACAATGTGTACCTCAGGGATAACACGTCCTACGATCTCTCGCGGATCGAATTCGGTTAACCCGTTCACGCCCCCAAATAGTAGTTTACCCGAAGCCGCTTTGAAAAATGAACCGGTATTGAACTCGTCGTCCTGTAACCCATCAGCTTTGGTGAACGTACGAAAGGCGAAGGTTCGGGGGTTAAGCTGAGCCAATCCCCGGTTCGTACTCATCCACAAATTCTTAAAGGAATCGACCAGGATATCATAGACTACTTTGTTGGGTAATCCCTGTGCTTCGGTAAAATGCCGAAAATGACCCGTTTGCTTGTCCAGTCGCTCCAGCCCCCCGCCTTTGGTACTGACCCACAGGTAACGTAGCGGTTCATAAGGATCGTCAACCATGTTCGACACCACATCATTGCTAAGGCTCTGTCGGTTTGAGGAGCTATTCTTGTAGAGCGAGAAGTGGGGTTTTGTGAGTGGGTGCTCGGCCCGAACCAGCCCTCGGGGCGTTCCAATCCAAAGCGTACCCTGGCCGTCGAAGAAAAGAGCATAGGTTTCTGTTTCGGCTCCGCTTTGGGGTAATAGATGAGCATAACTGTACACCGTAAACGCTTCTGTTGCCGGATTAAAGCGGAGTAACTTGCCCTTAGTAGCACCAATCCAAAGTTGACCGGCTTGATCTTCAAGGGTTTGATTCAGATAAATACCCAGCCCCGCCTGAGCTGGTAGGGGGTACGTTTTTAACAACTGCCAATCGGCGGAGTATTTGCGCAGATAATGCACGCCAAGGTCATCGTCTGTATTGGCCGTCCAAAAAAAGCCAGCTCTGCTTTGCGTTAAAAAACGTTGGTGTTCGCGTTGTAACTTGTTTTGTAAGAACGGAACGAGTCTGTTGTTGGCGCGGTCCAACTGACCGTACTGCTCCATAAAGCGTACGTACGAGCGTCCCTGCCGATCCTCGAAAAGATAGGTCAGGGAAGTTTTGGGCAGGTACGTTCTGAATCGTTTAACCGTCGGGTTGAAGACGCGCAGGCCGTACCCCGTTGTACCAATCCAGATCAGCCCGGTTTTATCTTTAGTCAGGGTACGCAGGCCATACAGGTCCGACGGCATAATCGTAAAGGCATTGGCTGGACTCAGGCTTTCCTGCGCCAGTAGCTGAGCGGGTGCCATCAGCCAGAGATACTCCAGTGTGGCCACCGCCACAGTGTTGGAATCAACCAGCTTTACCATCACGCTGACGGTCTCGCGGGGCAAACGAATGGTTTTGTGTGTGGTTCCGCGCCAGGCATGGATATGGTCGTTCGTCGCCGAGAACCAGTACTCACCCGCACCCGCGTCATCACTCACTACCCAATCCCGGGGCAAAACACCGAGGGGTCGGTTGACGGCCCGCATATCTGCCATCCGTCGCCAGTTGAAGCTACACATACCGGCCGTCGTTCCTACAATGGCAGAACCATCTGCCCGAAACTGAATATGGTGAGCGGAGGGATTGCCAGACATACCGACCAGGGAGATTTGCCCAAACGTCGCCTGACTGGTGAAGTTAACGACCCTGGGATAGCCTGTTTTCAGTTCGTCCGGCAACGTAATCTTGAAGAGCTTGTTTTGATTGGTATTGACCCAGATGTTTCCTTCGGGGTCCTCGGCCAGTAGCCTTATTTCGTAGTTACCCGCGTCGGCAGAACGCCGGTCCTTAATATTAATATGGTAAAATCGCTGTGTTTGAGCATCATACAGATTTAGTCCCTGGTTCATTGTCCCAACCCACAACCGCCCCCGACGATCAATCAGCAGCGCCGAGCAGGCATCATCCGAAATGCTGTACTCATTATAGGGATCGTGGGTGAAGACGGCGAAATTATGCCCATCGTAGCGGTTTAATCCGTCTTTGGTTGCTACCCAGATGAAACCCTTCTTATCCTGCTTGAGGTCATAAATCATCCCCTGCGATAAGCCATCCGAAATCGTCAGCTCCCGCCATCCTTTGGGCTGTGCCAGCAGGCTAGTTGAAAAAAGTACAAATGGTAAAAACAGGAAGTACATTATCTATCATATGTGACACTCAAAGTACGAAAATACGAGTGTTCCCGATTGATAATAAGTAACAAATAATCTGGTAAAGGGTTGACCAGATAGTAAACACAGTTGAATTTAGATGACACTGTCTTATGCTGATACCCTATATCAGCACCATACTAGTTTGGCTGAAATTTTATAAGTGAAGGAGTTATAACCAGGTTAGGATTTAGGCCGACTTGGTCAAGCAATTAACGGTAGCCTGCCCTAAAGATATTCGGATGAGTTAGTGAACAGTCATCAGCGGAAACTCGCTAAGATAAGCTCAATCCGGTTCTGCCAACCATCAGTGATTTGGTTATGAATATTTCTAATAGTTATGATTCTGAGTTGTATATTATATAACCAACTCAGCGTACTAATCGTATAAATTCCTGATAGTGGAGCAACAAAAAAGCCAGCCCTCAAGGTGGGACTGGCTTTCACGTTTTCTTAACCTAAACTAATCTTTAATTTCCTGCTTTCACCCGTTCCTGTTCGGCGGAAGTAGCTGAATTTCGTTGACGAGCGCTTTTTACGTTCTGATTGCCAAACCGATAGCTGAAGGTGAGCATGGCCCGGCGACTTTCCCAACGTGACGCAACCCGGAAGTTAATGTCCTGAACTACGGCCCGTCCTCTGAACTGGTTGAGCCAGAATGGGTCACTTACGTTCAGTTTCAGACTTCCTTTGCCGTCCATCACTTTCTTCTGTATGCCGAGGCTGAAAGCGCCCATTGGCTGCGCCCGGTAGAAGCCGTACTGTGAGGCCGAGTTATACCAACCCGATACTTCGGCGGTCACCGATTTGCTCAGTGTGAAGTTCTGCGAGGTGTAGAGGTTGTAAGCTGCCAGCTTGACTTCATACGGCGTTCCTGAATAATACGTCTTGTAGTGTGTGTAGTATACGCTGAAATTATTCTGCATCCGCCACCATTTTGCAATGGTTACAGGGAAGCTCACGTTCAGGTTTACGTTATCCAGATTTCCCAGGTTTTCGGGCGTAACATACGTAATGTTTTCGGCGGCAATCTGGCGGGGCGTTTCCTGGTTAATGAAATCGCTCGTGCGGCTAAAGCCCAGCGTCGTCGTGAATGCGCCTTTATAAACGTGCGTCAGTTCAACCGAATTCGTGTACTGAGGCCGCAGGAACGGGTTACCCTTCTGGTACGTATACGGATCGAGGTAGAACACAAACGGGTTCAGATTCTGGTAGTCTGGCCGGTCGATACGGCGGCTATACGAGAAATTCAGGACATTGTTGGTGTCGAGTTGCCTCGATAAGAACAGTGTTGGAAACAGGTTCAGGTAGTTCCGATCAACCTGTTGATTCAACGTAACGGAAGTTCCGATCGAGTGGGTGTGTTCGGCCCGTAAACCCGCCTGTACTTTCAGTTTACGACCTAGTTTACCCGCGTAGTTCAGATAAGCCGCACTGATGTTTTCTTCGTATTTGAACTGATTAGATCGACTCGCATCAAATAACCACTGGCGGGTTTCCTGCTGCAACGTATCGTATATGGTGTTGTTATCGGCCTTCACGAAGCTGCTTTTCAAGCCAGCTTCCAGTTTACTACCGTTTTTCATCGGGTGTACGTAATCCGTTTTGAACGCCATAATATCGATTGTCGATGGCATCATATTCCGTACATCCTGATTCGGGCGGACTATTTCACTGGTGGCAGGGCCGTAGTATACCGTACTCAGGTTGTTGTTGTTTTCCCCCCCATAGTGTACATAATCTGCATCGACGGTCAGTTCACGGCCTTTTCCATCGAATTCATATTTATAATTCACGTTGCCCGTTACGTTCGACAGGAACCGCTGCGCATCGGTCCTGGTCGACGGCATGCTAGTCAGTTGGCGGTTTTCATTGCGAATCATGGTATTGTTGACCCCACCCGACTGCCAGTCGTTGGAAAATCCGTTGACCAGTACGCCAATTGTGCTCTTTTTGCTCAGGAAGTAATCTAACCCGGCTTTGTACGAATGGCCGACAAATTGACTCGGGCGGGCTGACAACTGGTCGAAATACGTTACGCGGCCGTTGTACGGAATCTCGCGGTTGATTTCGTTTGAGTTAAAGCTTTGCCGGTTTGTGTAGCTATAGTTACCGAACAGGTTAACCTTGCCGTCGCGGTGGTTCAGATTCAGCGACGTATTGAACTTCGGCAGATCTTCGCGGGCACCGTTTATGTTATTTGCCCAGCCGTAGCCAGTACCGACGATAAACATACCGTTGGTGCCGAAGTTCTTGTTCTTCTTCATCTTGATATTGATGATTCCCGAGTTACCGGCCGCATCGTATTTAGAACCCGGATTCGTGATGATCTCGATTGACGCGATGTTATCACTAGGCGTATTTTTGAGCAGATTCGACACTTCCTGCTGAGACAGGTACGTTTGCTTGCCGTCGATGTAGACAATTACGCCCGACTTTCCTTTCAGCTGGATTTGATCGTTCTGGCGATCAATGGTTACGCCAGGCGCTTTTTCCAGTACTTCAAGCGCGGTGTTGCCACTAGCGACAATGCTATTTTCAACGTTTACGACCGTGCGGTCAACCTGCTGTTCGATGAAAGGCTTCTGCGCAACAACTTTAACCTCAGTCAGATTTTTCGTCTCATCGGTCATTGCCAATGCGGGCAATTCAACGGCCGGATGTGTTTCGTCGACGGCGAACGGAGCGCTATACGTTTTGCGATATCCAATCTGTTGGGCAGCTACCAGATACTCTCCAGCGCCTACGTTCTCGAATGCATATTTACCATCGGGATCGCTGATCGCTCCTTTTACCAACGTAGAGTCTTTGGCTTTCAGGAGCATCATAGTCGTAAATTCAAGGGGTTTACCGGCAGTTGTTCCTACCTGACCGTTTACTGTCCCCCGCGTTAAAGCCTGCCCGAACGCTGTTGTCAGCGTTATCAGCGTGATTACTAGTAAAGAGAAGGTCGTTTTCATATGGATTACTTTTTACAAAGTCGCTTGTGCTCGTCATCAAGTACATGGCAAAGGTAGGTAGTATGTATCACAAAGTACCTGTTCTTACACAAGCGGTCTGAACGGCGGGATAAGCGGATTTAAAGAGTTGATGGGTGTATCGGAGGGGCAGTTTCCGACAAAAGACAAGCGAACGGAGCCGGACGTTGCATAGCGTAGCAACTTTTTTAACTACTTTGTCTTCGTCATGACAACCGCAAAAGTATGGCGTTTCTCCATATAGGCTGGTCCTTGCTCAACATCGCCTTAGTAATCGGTCTTTTTTATAGTTCGTACCGAAACTTCGTTGTGTTCACGAATCGATATGGCTATCTGCCCAGTGGTATACTTTTTCTGCTAACAGTCTCCATGTGCCAATCTTCAAATAAGCCGACCGCTAATCAGGAGACTAAGAACCTGTTTCAACAAACCGTTCGCCTGCCGAACACGTCAATAAACGGGTACCGGTCCGGAAACGCAAAGCTGATTGATCTGCCTACTTTCTCATTAATCCAGTCCGTTATTATGTCGCCCAAAGGACAGTCTGACTCGGTTCACGTTAGCAGCAGTGTCGGGTTAAACGGTTTCGTGGCCGGGGTTTACTGGCTTCCGATATACACGACAGCTACGATTCAATCGAAAGACCGTATCGCCTATTCGACCAGCGGAGTGTTTGAGTGGCGGCTGCTTGGTTTTCCGGTCTACAGACAGGCTGAGCACTTCGAAGGCAGCCTTACGTTAACCGAACCCAGATTTCAGGGCACCGACTGACTGCCGAATACGACTGTCAATATAAAAGCGCATTCGGCAGTCAGTCGGTTGTTAATCTTCATAGACGGGACACTTTACAGTTTTAAGCCTACTACCCAAACGCTGGCGTCTGGACCTTGTCCGGTTTTGAAAGGGCTGTTCGGCTCGTAGCGGCCAAACAGCTTCAATTCATTGCGGAAGCCGATTTCACTCGTTAATCCCCAGCGAACCGGATTCAGGTTAAACGAGCCGTGCGTCCGTACGGATGATCCTCCAACGGGTTTCACTTTCGTATAGCTGTCCAGGCGCGTACCGACGTATCCACCAGCAGCAAACGTTAATCCTGACTTGAACCGCAGGCTCAACATCACCGGTAAGTTAAGCTGGGTTGTTACCAGTTTAGATTTGTGCAGTTCAGTCGTAACCGGCTCAACGATAAGCTGGTCGTTACGTTTCACGAGGGTGTTGTTTCCCTCAAACATGAAATTGTTCCAGGCGATTTCGGGACCGGCTACCAAGCGAAGCTTCGTTGGGCCTTTTGCGATAAGCGGAATTCGTTTCTGCCATCCCAGCGCGATGAACCGTGATCCTATGGGTCGAAGCTCATAACCCGCGGGAAGCGATCCACTAAAGTTATTGACGCCAATGTAAATGCTGAAATCGCTGGTTACGCGTTCGGCGGCTCTCCAGCGCTTGTGCGTAGTAGTTGAGGTCGAGTCAGTGGTGACCGTTACAACGGTGGTTTGAGCAAACGAAGCGGTTGACGTAGCAAAAAGGGCTGTGGCGATGATGTGTTTGAAGGCGTTCATGGCTGTAGTCGAATTTTAATGGTTATGAAACTGGCGTTGTCTTTCTGTTCGAATTAGTCTTTGTTGCGCTATTTGACCAGTAGATGAATGAACAAGTCGCGGAGGTTGCACGAGACCTAAAAAATTCCCGAAGATTTTTTGAAGCCACAAAAAAAGCCCTCATTCTTGAGGGCTGATGATGTATTACTATTCGATGTGAGTAATAAACAAATACCTATGTGTCAACGGCTTGTGAACACGTAGTTCTTCGTCCACAACTCAGGTTATTGTTTCTCTGCCTATCTGCGCATGAGGGCCGTACGCCGGGAATCCAGCTTCAGGAAGATAAACAACAAGATGGAGAACGACCATAGCGACGAACCGCCGTAACTGAAGAACGGCAACGGGATGCCAATAACGGGCATTAGACCAATGGTCATACCGATGTTCACCATGACGTGGAAGAAGATGATACCAGCCACGCAATAGCCGTACACACGCGCAAACTTGCTACGTTGCTTTTCGGCCAGAATTACAATGCGCGACAACAACCCGATAAATAAGGCAATGACCAGAGCGCTGCCAATAAAGCCGTGTTCCTCGCCGATTGTGCAGAAAATAAAATCTGTACTTTGTTCCGGTACGAAATCGAACTTGGTCTGGGTGCCTTCCAAAAACCCTTTTCCTTCCAATCGCCCCGACCCGATGGCAATTTTCGCCTGCGTTACGTTCCAGCCTACACCGAGCGGATCAATGGTCGGATCGACGAGAACTTTGATCCGGTTGCGCTGGTGTTTCTGGAGTACGTTGTTCACAAAAAAGTCGACACCGGTTACGAACACCATCATACCTACGCCCACCAAACCCATTGCTATGATATTGCTGCGGCTGCGGTTGTAACGTGGCATCAGTAAAATAATGATCAGCAGCAAGACAACGATACCGGCGAAAATGTAAATCTTAGCAAATACCAGAGCCAGCACGAACAAAGCCGCCATCGTTATTCCCAGGCCGGGAATCCAGCCGGGCAGGCCCTCGCGGTAGAGCATGATCACGAAGGAAGCAAACACGAGTGTAGAACCGGTTTCGTTAGAAGCCAGAATCAAAATACACGGCAGCACAATGATGCCCGCGATATACATCAGGTCTTTTTGCTTCGACAGGTTAATACCGGGGTTATCCAGGTACTTAGCCAGGGCCAGCGCAGTTGCCACTTTAGCGAACTCGGCCGGTTGTATAGAAAACGACCCAAACTTGAACCACGACCGTGACCCATTTATATTGCTCCCGGCTACCAGCACCAATAAGAGCATCAGGATCATAAACGCGTAGAAGACGTAGGCAAACGAGTCGAAAAACTTATGATTTATAACCAGAATGCAGATGATTAGAATTACCGTTGTACCAATCCACATCATCTGTTTACCAGCATTGGAAGAAAGATCAAACAAACTGGTATGATCTTCGGGACTGTACACGGCGGCATAGACGTTGAGCCAGCCCATAGTTACGCAGCCCAAGTAAAGCACCAGCGCTAGCCAGTCGATGTTTTGCGAGAAAGGATCGTTATTGTGAGACACTGATTTGCATTAATAATTTTGGCTTGCTGATTTCCTGGATTTATCTAACCATACGAAATCAGCAAATTTGACTGCCTTAATTTCCGCTTACACTCGACATTGTTGAAACAGATCTCGGCTTCGTTACCGTCATCAGCGGTTTGGCGGCTTCCGGCTTCGGTGCAGCGGGTTTGCGGGTCGAATCTTTTTTAGGAGCCGGGGCCGGTTTAGGTTTTGTTAGCTGACTGATTGGTGGCATATAGTTCGACGCCAGCACTTTTTCTTCCAGTTTCTTGGCCTCCGTTTTCCGCTTCAGGTAGCGTTCGGCCACCAGAGCGGCTACTGATGCCGCAGCTACCCCGCCCCAGCCTGCGTTTTCGACAAACACGGCCACGGCAATTTTAGGGTTATTCATCGGCGCGAAACCAATAAAGATCGAGTGGTCAAACTTATGACCAAATTTGGCGTTCTGCGACGTACCAGTTTTACCGCATAGGTCAATCCCCGGAATATTCGCCAGAGCCGTTACGGTACCATTGGCCACCGCTCCCCGCATCCCGTCGATGATGGGCAGATAATATTTGTAGTCAATACCCGTATCATGACGTTCGCGGTATTCGGCTGGCAGGCCAACGCCGGGCTTACCGAAGCCTTTGATGTAGTGGGGCGGAATGTACCAGCCCCGGTTGGCAATGGTAGCCGCCAGATTCACCAGTTTAAGCGGACTGATCAGTAATTCGCCTTCGCCGATACTCAGCGAATAGACGTTAGAGAATTTCCAGCGCAGTTCACCTTTATAGATTTTGTCGTAATAGCTCACCGTTGGCAAGTTTCCCTTTAATTCACTCGGCAGATCAACACCAAGCTTCTGACCAATGCCAAACTTTTCGACCATGTCGTGCCACTGCTGCAAGCCAACAGCCGACGCCCGGAACGTATTGGGAATGCCGTTATGGTAAATGAATTTGCGAAATACGTTGTAGAAGTAGGGATTGCATGAATACTGCACCGCTCCCCGCAGGTTGTTTCCCCCGCGGCAGTGGCAACGCATAGGCGACCCGCCATGACCATATACCGTATTCGGAAACAGCGACCCCTGTTGCTGGGCAATCAGCGCCTGAATCAGTTTGAACGTTGAACCGGGGCGGTAGCTCGCCATAATCGGCCGGTTAATGAGCGGCTTATAGGGATTCTTGACCAGTTCCCGGTAGTTCTTGGAGAAGAAGCGACTCGATAGCTGGTTTGGGTCATACGTGGGTGCCGACACCGACACCAGGATTTCACCCGTTGCTGGTTCCACAGCGACTACGGCGCCAACCTTATTCATCATCAGACTATCGGCATACCGCTGCACCTCTACGTCGATGCCCGTGATCAGGTTCTGCCCGGCTACAGCCGCCGTATCATAGGCCCCATTTTTCCAGGAGCCTTTGTTGACCCCCCGCACGTTCTGCATCATGAATTTAACCCCTCGCCTACCGCGCAACTGCTCTTCGTACTGTTCTTCCAGGCCATTGTGCCCGATGTAATCGCCCTGCCGGTAATACGGATTTTCCTGCTCTTCGAGTTGTTTTTTGCTGATTTCACTGACGTATCCCAGTGCATTTGCCATTGTATGGGCCGGATACGTACGCATGGAACTGATCACCGGCTCAAACCCCCGGTAGTCGACTAAAGCATCCTGAATCCTGGCAAACTCTTCCTTAGAGAGCTGCCGCAGAAACAATGATGGTTTAAGAGGAGAATAGTTTTTAGCCAGCCCCATGATGCTGTCGAACTCGGTGCGAGTGATCTGCATCATATTGCAAAATGCGGTTGTATCCGGAATACGCACCTGTTTGGGCGTTACGTATAAATCGTAAACGGGCGTATTGTAAACGATTAATTTGTTGTTCCGGTCGTAGATCTGACCGCGATACGGTATCTCGACGACCCGTTTGATCGAGTTTTTAGAAGCCCCTAATGAGTACGTATCATCCAGCACCTGTAGATAAAAAAGCCGAGCCAGATAGGCTAACCCGACCAGGCAAAAAACACCGATAATAACATACTTCCGATTCTCCAACATGCGACCTAATTCTTATAAGCAAGCTACGTACTCTCTACAAAGTTAGAGCATTAGTGCTGGATAATGAACAATGCACGATGAATAATAAATCGGTCAATTCAGACGCTATTGCGCATTGTATAATACCTATTATTGATTGGCTTTCACCAACCTTTTGCCGTTGTTTTGATCCGGCACAGATACATGTCAGCGGTGATATAAAGCGTAGATCCATCATCACCCCAGGCGCAGTTCGCCGTGGCAACCCCAGTTTTAATATGGCCCAGAAACTCACCCGCAGCTGATAATACCAATACCCCACCTGGCCCCGTCACCCACAAGTTGCCAGACCGGTCTACTTTCATGCCATCGAAGCCTCCTTCGAGCCCCTGCTTCTTCAACCCGTCGGCTCCAAATACGACTCGGCCCGCTCCTACCGATCCGTCAGCTTTTAACGAATACGCCATCACGACGGGCCGTTTAGGGTCCGACTGCGCTACGTACAGTGTCTGTTCGTCAGGAGAGAGCGCTACGCCGTTCGGGCGGGTCAGATCACCGACGACCAGCGACACCTGTCCGGGTCTGCCCTCCCGTTCAGGCGCAATCCGGTACACGCCGTAAGCTTCCACCTCGCGGTTGGTATCATTTTCGCCTTTCTGCATCCCGTAGGGTGGATCGGTGAAGAAAAAACTGCCATCAGAATGAGCCACTACGTCATTGGGGCTGTTGAAGCGCTTGCCGTTATAGCGATCGGCCAGGGTCCGTTTGCCTCCACTACCGTCTAAAGGCATCGCTGACACCCGCCGGTCACCGTGTTCGCAGGCGATGAGCCGCCCCTGCCGGTCGAGGGTCAGACCGTTGGAACCCGGCTCCCCTCCGTAAGCACCCAAACCGGTATAGCCCGAGGGTTTTAAAAAAGGCGTAACGCCTTCTTTCTCGGTCCATTTATAGATGGTATTCTGCGGTACATCCGAAAACAGCAGGTATCGACCATCCTTAACCCATATCGGCCCTTCCGACCAAACGAACCCGCTGGCCAGTACCTCAATTTTGGCGTCTTTAGGGATAAGTTGATCAAGCCGGGGGTCAAGCCGTACAACCTGGCCGATAGTTGGATATGGCGTAGACTGAGCCTGAACCGGGCTGGAAACATAAAGCAGCCAACCTACTGTAAGAAGAATACGAAGCATGGATTTGGTAGAAGAATGTACGGGTATTCTAAAGATAGAACACCCTTAGGAAACCATAAAAATTTCGGCGAAAATTTATAAAAGTACTTTGGCAACATCATATAATCCCTAGCTATTTATACCTACATTGCGCTTCAACTCATATGTCTTAATTATTTGTTTATTAATCGGTTACTATAATTATAAACTACAGCACCTATTAAAATTTACTTAATTCATTGTTACCTGTTCTTCAATTTAGTTTCAATCGTTAACTTTTGTTTCTATGAATTCAAACGTTTACTCCGCACCATTTTCTTTGCTACGTCGTCAGCTCATAGCTGACGATGATTCTGACCGATATTTGTCGGATTTCAATTTAACGGCGGGATCAGGTTCGTATTCAACTCTGCTTGACAGTCTATGGGCTGTCTCTAAACATTGGCAGTCAGCCCTTGTGTGGTTGCTATGCATGGGAATATCAATAAATGTAATGGCTCAAGCTCCCAACGGGGTAACGGTGGCGGGCGGAAATGGATCTGGTGGTGCAGCCAATCAACTAAATACTGCCTTCGGAGTATATGTAGATGGAGAAAGAAACCTATATGTAGCCGATATTTATGTTAGCCGTGTTCAAAAGTTTCCTCCTAACTCTACTTCGGCTACTAGCGGTTCTACCGTAGCAGGAGCCACATTTCAGCCAGGTAGTACAGCTAATCGGTTATCTCAGCCTGCGGGCGTGTACGTAGACGGATCGGGCTACCTCTATGTGGCGGAAATGAATAATCATCGCATCCAAAAGTTTCCTCCTAACTCAACTTCAGCTACTAACGGTACTACTGTAGCCGGGGGGAATGGGAGTGGCAATGCAGCCAATCGGCTAGCTCGCCCGAGTGCCGTGTATGTAGATGGTTCAGGTAACATATACGTGGCGGATACAGATAATCGGCGCATTCAGAAGTTTCCTCCTAACTCAACTTCAGCTACTAACGGTACCACTGTAGCTGGGGGGAATGGCTATGGTACAAATGCAAATCAGTTAACTACTCCAACGGGAATATATGTAGGAGGGGGCAACCTCTATGTGGCTGATCAAGCAAACCATCGCATTCAAAAGTTCGGTCCCAACTCAACTTCGGCCACCAGCGGTAGTACTGTAGCAGGGGCCACTAACAGCAGTGGCAACGCACTCAATCGACTAGCTCAACCAACTGGTGTGTATGTAGACGGATCGGGCTACCTCTATGTAGCCGACATGGATAATCACCGAGTCCTGAAGTTTGGCCCGAACCCAACTTCAGCTACTAGCGGTACTATTGTAGCCGGGGGGAATGGGAGTGGCAGTGCAGCCAATCAGCTATCGTTTCCAAGAGCAGTATTTGTAGATGGAGGAGGTAACGTATACGTGGCCGATCAGAATAATTGGCGCGTCCAAAGGTTTCCGCCTTTGGTATCAGCACCTACTCTAAGTGGCCTCTCTGCCAGCCCGAATCCGATTTGCGCTGGTCAGTCTATTACCTTTACCGCCACTGTGGGCAATACAACTGGTACGTATAATTATACACTTACTAACGCAGCAGGCACGAGTCAAACCATCAGCAGTTCGCAAGATGCTAACTTTAATCAAAGTTTGACCGCTAGCGGCTCAGGGTTGCAGACGTTCACGTTGACTGTAGCGACGACCGCTGGGTCAGCTTCAGGCACCGTAGGAGTCACGGTTAACGCCCTGCCGACCCCCGCTATCACCGGCCTGGCCTCAGCCTACTGCCAGGATGCTCAAGCCGTAACCCTGACGGGTACGCCCGCTGAGGGCGGAGTCTTCACCATCGATGGCCAAACAGCGACCAGCTTTAGCCCCACCAGTTTAAGCGTGGGTGCTCACACAGTCCGCTACACGGTGACCACTAACGGCTGTTCAGGCTTCACCGAGCAGAGCGTAGAAATTAAAGCTGTGCCCACTCCCGCCATCACCGGCTTGGCCAGTACCTACTGTAAGGATGCTCAGGCGGTCATCCTGACGGGTACCCCTTCGGAGGGCGGAGTCTTCACCGTTGATGGTCAGACAGCGACCAGCTTTACGCCCGCCAGCTTAAGCGTGGGCAACCATACGGTCCGTTACACCGTCACCACTAACGGCTGTTCAGCTTACACTGAGAAGAGCGTAGAGATCAAGGTCCTGCCCACCCCAGAGATCAGGAGGCTGGCCGCTGCATACTGCCAGGATGCCCAACCCGTTAGCCTGACAGGGGTACCGACTGGAGGAACCTTCACCATCGATGGCCAGACAGCCACCCAGCTTGACCCCGCCAGCTTAAGCGTGGGCAATCACACCGTGCGCTACACCGTCACTAACAACAGTGGCTGTACAGGTTTTGCCGAGCAGGTGGTGGAGATCAAGGCTGTGCCCACCCCAGAGATCACGGGGCTGGCCAGTGCTTACTGCCAAGATGCCCAAGCGATAACCCTGACTGGTACCCCTTCAGAAGGCGGGGTGTTCACTATTGACGGAGAGACGGCTACGCTGTTCAGTCCCACCAGCTTAAGTGTGGGTAACCACACCGTGCGCTACCGAGTGACGACCAACGGCTGTTCGGCCACCGCCCGGCAGACGGTCGAGATTAAGGACCTGCCTACTCCTGAGATCAGGAGGCTGGCCGCTGCATACTGCCAGGATGCCCAACCCGTTAGCCTGACAGGGGTACCGACTGGAGGAACCTTCACCATCGATGGCCAGACAGCCACCCAGCTTGACCCCGCCAGCTTAAGCGTGGGCAATCACACCGTGCGCTACACCGTCACCAACAACAGTGGCTGTACGGGCTTTGCCGAGCAGTTGGTGGAGATCAAAGCTATGCCTACTCCCGCCATCACTGACCTCGCCAGTGCTTACTGTAAGGATGCCCAGGCAGTCACCCTGACGGGCACGCCCACCGAAGGCGGGGTGTTCACTATTGACGGAGAGACGGCTACGCTGTTTAGCCCTGTCAGTTTAAGTGTGGGTAACCATACAGTCCGTTACCGGGTGACGACTAACGGTTGTTCGGCCACCGCCCGGCAGACGGTCGAGATCAAGGCACTACCTACTCCGACTATCACCGCTGGCCTAGCCAATGCCTATTGTAAGGATGCTCAGGCAGTCACCTTAACGGGTACCCCTTCGGAAGGCGGTGTGTTCACCATCGATGGTCAGACGGCGACCAGCTTTACGCCCGCCAGTCTGAGCGTGGGTACTCACACGGTCCGCTACACCGTCACCACCAACGGCTGCTCAGGCTTCACCGAGCAAAGCGTGGAAATCAAAGCTGTGCCTACTCCCGCCATCACCGGCCTGGCCAGTGCCTACTGCAAGGATGCCCAGGGCGTCACCCTAACGGGCACGCCCACCGAGGGCGGAGTCTTCACCGTTGATGGTCAGACGGCGACCAGCTTTACGCCCGCCAGTCTGAGCGTGGGTACTCACACGGTCCGCTACACCGTCACCACCAACGGCTGCTCAGGCTTCACCGAGCAGAGCGTGGAGATTAAGCCTGTACTTTCTCCTACTCTCATGAACAGTGGTCCGCTCTCGTTCACCAATACTCCTGTGACTCTCACGGCTACCGGCGGCACTAGCTACAGCTTCAGCACTGGGGCTAACCAGCAGGGCAATGGCCCGATCGCTACGGTCACTACCCCCGGCATCTACTCTGTTACCGCTACTCTCAACGGCTGCTCAGGCACTGCCTCCACCACCGTTACCGGAGGTAACAACCCCACCGTCTGCCGGGGTGGCACGGCCGTCATTAGTGTGGCTGTAAGCGGTGATCCAGTCAAGTATGAGTGGTATAAAAACAGCCTGACTACTCCTAAGATCATGGAGACACCTCAGTTGTTCAAAGGTACAGCTACCTCCAGCCTGACCTTGATCAACGCCCAGACCAACACCCAGGGAAACTTCTATCTGAAGGTGACTGAGCGATCGGGTACCATCACCATCTATGGTCCTTACCGGCTGACAGTAGACGGCAGCTGCCGGGCTCGAGAACTGGCTGTGGAAACCCTAGCCGAAGCAGGATTAGGTCTGACCCTACTGGGTAATCCCGTAGTCGATGGACATTTAAAAGCAGTGGTGAAGGGAGCCGCCGGACAACGCTTGCAGCTTGATCTGCGAGACAGTCAGGGGCGCCCCGTGCGGAGTCAGCAGTGGGCTCAGGCCGAAGGGGAGCAGGTGGTGGAGTGGGACCTGAGTCAGCAGCCAGCGGGTCTGTATCTGCTGCAAGCCCAGACCTCCCGGCACAGTCTACAACATAAGGTCGTCAAACCATAGGTATATACGTAGACGAACATTGCATATACCCCTCCATTGACAAGCCTCCTGAAGCAGGAGCTGTTAGTAGAGGGGTATTTATTATTAACCTCACTTCTAATGAATGCCCTGAAAATTATGTTTCCATAATGATATTAATGCTACGAAAAATTGTCAATAATGAATACGTAGTTAACCCTTCATTAAATAGGTATAATTCTACTGCTATTTTGTGTATGCTATAGACACACAAAATTCAATAAATAATTAATCATCAGCGACTTATGCCCCTAAGTAAAATAAATCCTAATTACTAAGTATAGCTTAAAGATTAACGTCTCTGCCTGTTACATTTGCTTAATAAAATTATATCCACACTTAAAAAACTCTACTTTGAATGTTGCTTACCCTTCCCTTTCTGGCGGCTATCTGAATGCCGCTAGGTCACCCTCATCTGCTTCTGCTGACTTTCCAGATCATACTGTTTTTTCAGTATGAATGCAGCGGTTATGTGTCTGTGTCGTCGCATACATAGATTATTCGATGACTAAGTCTCTTCAGTTAGGTCAGGACGTCAACTATGCATTACCAATCCCCAAACTATATATATTCTATTGATTATGAAACACTTTTTCCGAATACCACATTACTTACTGCTTAGCGGCTTGGTGTGGCTGAGTACTTTTAGTCTAAGCTTTGCGCAGACAGTAACGAATCAACGAACGTCAGCTACGTATTCTACTATTCAGGCAGCTGTTAATGCAGCTCTTGCGAATGACAGACTTGTGCTCTCTGGGCCGTTTAATGAGCTGGTTACCATTCCTATATCACTGACACTGGATGGGCAGAATAACGCTACGGTTACCTACACAGGAAATGTGCCATCAGGAACAACGGGTACTTTATTTAAGATTACTTCGCCCAATGTGACGATTAGTAATTTAGCTTTCACGGTTGACATGAGTAAACTACATTCGGCTATTCACACGAGTGGAAACTGCGCAAATCTGACTGTGACGGGGAATACCATTACTCCGATTGGTACAGCATCTGGATCTTACACTCGGCGTAATGCCATTGCCATCAATCCTTCCATTGGTGGGGTTACTGGCTACAGTAATGTAGGAGCAGGTTTTGCAGGTGTGTTAGTTCAGAACAACACTGTAAATGGAAATGGTGGAATTCCCGTTTTTCGAGCCGCCATTCATATGGACTTATGTGGTGGTACTATCTTGAGTAATACTTTGCTGTCCATCAACCATGATATTATTTCAGTCTTTGCAAATCAGGGTGATTTAAGTGTTCAAAATAATATTTGTAATGGTGGAGGTATTCAGATAGCTGAGTTTAATTCGGGGGCAGGACTAATCACTGTTTCGGGCAATACTTTAGATGGTTCTATCGTTCAGCCTGCCAGTGGTCCTTTGGGAACAAGTGCGCTCCTTCGTTTACGAAATAACTCAGTTACATCCAGCAAAATAGTAGCAGTTACTAACAATTCGTTTCAGAATCACCGGTGGGCGGTCAGCGTTGAGAATTTTAACAATGTAACTTTTTCGGGCAACATCTTCACTCCTAAGAGCGGTTCTACAGATTTTCGGCACATTTCATTTAACACAAAGTTGATTACCAGCAATAGCGCGAGTTTTCCTAATGCTTCGATGATTCCAATAGGGGCCACCCTGATTAATAATACGTTCAATGGATCAGGAACACTGGGTGGAACAGCTATAGCTTTCTTTAATCACCGTACGCAAGGATCTAATATTGGTACGTATACAATAGGGACTGCAGGCAACGAGAACTCCTTCAATAACAACATCGCTATCTTTCTGCGGCTGGACAATAGCATTGGTCAGAGTTCAACATTTTCTTCGCCTTTCGCTGATTACTCAGCCGACCCTACTAGCCCTATTCCTTCTACGACTATGGGCTATTGGACGCCAAATTTGGACGCCACGAACAACAAGTTCGATGTAGGTTCCGGTTTGAAGCTGGCTAGTGCGCTAAGCGCTTCGGAACGAACTACGCTCGATGCCCGGCTTTTTGATAAAAAAGATGACAATAACGTGGGATTGATTACGTATTTCCAGCCCGTACGAAACGTAAGATTAAACACCTATTATAGCACGATTCAGGCAGCTATCGACGTGGCTAGTGACAACGACGTAATTGAACTGGCCGAGTATACGTTCAATGAGCGGGCTACTATTACTAGGCCGCTAACGCTCTCTGGGGTTAGCAAAACCGGTACCATCATTGATGGTAGTTCTATCTCAGAGGCTGGAAATGGAATTACTTTAACTAATAATGTATCGGGTGTCACTATCAAGAACCTTACAATTCAAAAACAGAAGGGGGCGCCTAATAGCCCGGTTGGTAACGGTATCTATGGTGAGCGTAACCAAGTAAACAATAACTTGATAATAACGGATGTAGTTTCAGTTAGTAACGCTGGACATGGTATTTATCAAGAGTTATCAGGACCACTTACAAATGTGTCAGTAACCAACTCTACCCTCAGCTACAATGGAGTAGGTGGTGCGGGACGCGGGTTTATCATTTTTAATCAAGCTAAGCAGAATATTACCGTTTCTAACAACCTGGTGCAGAACAATGGCTTGACGGGAATTGATATTAACGATGGCACTGTAAGTGGCGTTACAATCACCAATAACACAGTGAGCGGTAATGGCGATGCGGGTATATCTGTGCTGGGGGCTAAGCCGGATGGGGGCGCTAACCTGATATCAGGTAACACCATCACGAACAATGGTCGTTATGGGATGGAGGTCAAGTCTTCTATTGGGAACGGAGCAACGTCAGGGCCGGGCAGCTTAGTCATTGAGAATAATATTATTTCGGGCGCTACGGTAGTACCTGCCAGCCGGGATGTAGCCGGTATTTCGGTGACACGTCGGGCGGCAGGTTCCAGCATCAACAACCAGGAGACACCCAAAGGAGCTGTGGTACGTAACAACACCGTTTCGGGCTTTGTCAACGGCGGCACCGGTGATGGCTTTGGTATTGTCGTGGAGGGTATCAACTACGTAGTGACTGGCAACACTGTATCGGGTAATGACGTGGGTATTCAGGAACAGCAAACTATTGCTGGTCAGCGCGCACGCTCTAATCCAGCCAGTCCGAGCGATGGAGATTTGCCCACATACGACGTTAATGATTATTTCGATCGGGGTAACTCCGTAGCTGCCTGCGGCACAGTTTCGGATAACAATACGTCCAATAATACAATCCCTCAACGCCGGGTTGGGCCTGCATCCTTTACAGTAACCGCACTGGCCGGTGCTACGACAGCTTGCGTAGGCCAGCCCATTGATTTATCGGCCCAGGTAAGCAATGGAGCTTCTCCTTTTAGTTTTTCATGGACGGCCTCAGCGGGTAGTTCAGTAGCACCGACAAACGCCAGTGCCACTTCAGGCACAATTTCGGTAACCGGGCCTGCCACATTTTCGGTTACGGCAACAGATAACTTTGGCTGTACAGCTGTTAGTAGTGTTACGGTAACAGGAAAGAATAGCCCAACTCTAACGGGTCCGGTAGCTTCTTCATCGGCTTGTGCAGGTAGTACGGTAACCGTTAGTGTTACAGCCACTGATGCCACTTCGTATCAATGGTATAAAGACAATACGCTATTGACAGATGGGGGCAATGTGACTGGAGCAACGACGGGTACATTAACCATTACGAACGTACAAATGAGCGACGCTGGTAACTATAGAGCCGCTGTAACAGGCACCTGTACTAGCTTAACGTCTACTGGTTTCTCATTAACTGTCGGCGCTTTACCTTCGGTCAACCTGACCAACAGTGGTCCGCTCTCGTTCACCAATACCCCTGTAGCCCTTACAGCTACAGGGGGCACCAGCTACAGCTTTAGCACTGGGGCCAACCAGCAGGGAAACGGCCCGAACGCTACGGTCACCACCCCTGGCGTCTATTCGGTTACTGCTACTACTAACGGCTGCTCAGGTACGGCCTCAACAACCGTACTGGGCGGCAACAACCCTACCGTCTGCCGGGGTGGCACAGCCGTCATCAACGTCCTGGTAGATGGCAATCCAGTTAAGTATGAGTGGTACAAGAACAGCCTGACCAGTCCTAAGCTCATGGAGACGCCCCAACTCTTCCGGGGTACCGCTACATCCAGCTTAACCCTGATCAACGCCCAGACCAACACCCAGGGAAACTTCTTTCTGAAGGTAACTGATCGCTCAGGCCAAGTGAAAATTTATGGCCCTTACCGGCTAACAGTGGATGCTAGTTGCCGGGCCCGAGAACTAGCAGTAGAACCCGTGGCAGAAGCAGGCTTAGGCCTAACCCTGCTGGGCAACCCCCTAGTCGATGGACGTTTGAAGGCCGTGGTGAAAGGAGCCGCCGGACAGCGGTTGGAGCTTGACCTGCGGGATAGCCAGGGCCGCAGGGTGCGGAGTCAGCAATGGCAACAGGCCGAAGGTGAGCAGTTGGTAGAGTGGGACCTGAGTCAGCAGCCAGCGGGTCTGTATCTGCTGCAAGCCCAGACCTCCCAGCACAGTCTACAACATAAGCTCATTAAACCATAGTTTAGGTTAGGCCACTGAATAAATTATGAGGTTACTTGTTAACTAATAATTAATTTAAGTTGCTTAACTCTTTAAGTGTGAGTAACCTTGCAGAAGCACTGCCGACCTACTAAGTAAGCATCAGGTCGGCAGTGTTCTTGAAACATAATATTTACTTTGAAATGCTCTAACTGAGTAAGGTTAAGTAACGTTTTACTTTTCTTGTTTACCTAGTCAATTAACTTACTTTCATGAAAAAAGTAATCCTTACTAGCGCAGCGTTGATGGCCTTTGCTGCCGCATCCTACGCCCAGATTTTCCAGAACGGCGTGCAGCAGTACGCTGAGCAGGTCCGCAATGGTGAGAACCAGACTGGTGTCATTCGACAGCAACAGCAAGGTGGAGAGAACTACGGCAACTATGCCATCACCTTTCAGGGGGTGCCAACCAACAGCGGTCCAAACGAAGCAAACATTACTCAGAACCGGGGTTCGCAAGGTAACCGGGCGGGTATCAGCCAGATTGGGGGGCCTGACAACCTAGCTAACATCAGCCAGACCGGTGGTTCACTAGGCTTGAGTGGGGGTGGTGTATCGGGTTCGGCCACCATCGGCTCGTCGGCCGCTGATGGCAACTTTGCCGGTATCCTACAAGCAGGTAATGCCAATACCGCTTTGCTAACTCAGGACAACAATAGCCGTCGAAACGGCTCGGAAATTTATCAGAACGGCACGGACAATGAAGCCTCGCTCAGCCAAAGCAACGGCTCAGTCAACAACCGGGGGTATATCTTTCAGGGTTACTCAGGCCAGAACGTAGTAGGCACTGCCGTTACAAACGCCTTTGCTACCATCACCCAAGGACCTACCACTGCTGGCGACATCAGTCTGGGTTCGACCGTCGGCGAATCAGTCAATAGCATTGCCACGATCACTCAACTAGCCAGTGATGTAGACGCTACCATACTCCAGGGAGCGACGCAAGACGGGTCAGTGGGACGCGCGGATGGAGCTCTAGCCAGCATCACCCAATCAGCGGTCAACAACACGGCTAATATCAGTCAAGGTGTAGCGTCGGGCGAAGCGATCGGGAGCGCTGCCAGCATTACTCAATCTAACATTGAGAACCAAGCGACCATCACTCAAGCCTATGGCATCACCGGTTCAGACAATGGAAGTGCTGCCAGCGTTAACCAGGCCGGCAAGAGTAGCCTGGCTTTTATTCAACAGGGCTATAACGGGGCGAGTGACTTAGGGCAAGCTACCATTACCCAGATCTCGACTAGTCAGGCTTCACAAGCCTTCATTAATCAAGGCGTTGGTGTTGGTTCTTACTCAAGCGGAGATCGAGCAACGATTACCCAGGGCGGGCCCAATAATTTTGCCTTCATCCTACAAAACTCGGTAGATGTTGGCTTAAATGGAGAGAGTAATGGCCGATCCAACACGGCTACTATTACTCAGGCTACTACGGTTACCAATAGCAACGCTCGTATCGATCAGGGCTACACCAGCACGAATACAGGGCAGATCTTACAGGCGAATCGCAATACGGCGACCATTAACCAGACGGTTGGTGATAATCTGAACGCACGCATCAGCCAGGGTCAAACCGAGATTGCCGATGCGGCTGGTAACCTGATTGCCCTCACGGACATTGGCGGCCAAGCCTTTACCATCGGTCAGCTAGCCAATGACAACACCGCTAGCATCACCCAGTCAGGGGGCGTAGGTCACAATGCAGTCGTTGCCCAGCAAGGCCGCTTTAACACCGGTACGATCAATCAATCAGCCGGTTCCGGTTCATTTGGGTTGATCATCCAGTCCTCGGGGTCGATCCGAGCTCGGGCCGAGATCAACCAAAGCTCGACGGGTAGCGGTAACCAGGCGACCATCCTGCAGTTCACCGGCTCCAACGCCGATGGGGTGAGTGCGTTTGGTAACCAGGCCATCATTAACCAGATCAACGGCTCGAACAACATTGCCTTCCTCCAACAAGGCCGGGCAACGGATATCCAGTCGTCGAACGACAACTTCATTACCTTGACCCAGAACGGTTCGAACAACGTAACGCGGTTCCTCCAACAAGGCAACAACAACTTTGCTGACATCACCCAGAACGGTAACAACAACATCGTTAAGGGCCAAGGTGGCAACAACGACATTGCCTCGCAGAACGGCTACAACAACCGGTTGACCTTGATCCAGAACGGCAACTCGTCGTCTAACCTGGTGTACTCGTACACCCAGAATGGCAACAACAATACCCAAGTGGTGATACAGAATGCCAACTAAGTAAGTTACTGATTGGAAAGTCGGGAGTACAGAAGCCGGATGGGTTCATGATAAGTGGACTTCATTCGGCTTCTTCGTTTATAAGCAGTCGTACTAGGTACGCCATAACTATTTGGTTTATGCCTATCCGTTTGCATCCTTTACCGATTGCATCAATTCATAGGCGTTCACACTTACCCCATACTCTCTAGACCGTATCCCCCATTACGTATACATTCCGATCTGTATGCAGGTACTTTTTAGTGGTCGCTGCTGGTCATAACAACTAAATTGATTATTCAGCCGTTTGATGAATTCATCGTCAACGCGCAGGCAATGTTCAGCTAACAAAACAGCACCGATCGCCAGGAAAAGAGAACTGAAACGTACTAAGGGGGAAGAATAGAATATATTTCGCAGTTGAGCAGTTTAGTTTATTGGGTAAGCGACTAAATTAGCGCAAATACCCTTTTTGGCATGAATACTCCTCCCTATAAGACAGCCTTAGTACTTGGTGCAACGGGGTTAATTGGCAATATACTGACCCACCGGCTGGTCGATTCGCCTATTTATGAAAAGGTTAAAGTTTTGGTTCGCAAGTCGTTGAATTGGCAACACCCGCGCCTACAGGAAATTCAGTTTGATTTTGATCACCCCAATGGGCTGTTAACACAAGCTGATGACATTTTTTGTTGCTTGGGAACCACCATGCGGAAAGCGGGTTCAAAAGCGGCTTTTCAAAAAGTAGATTATCAGTATCCGCTGGATGTGGCCCGGCTGGGGTTGGCTAATGGTGCTTCACAATTTTCAATTGTAACGGCTATGGGCGCCGACACAAAATCGGCTTTCTTTTATAATCAAGTGAAAGGCCAGATTGAGCGAGATCTTGCGGCTTTAAACTACCCTACCCTACTCATCTTTAGGCCTTCTCTACTGCTTGGAAACCGTAACGAACCGCGCTTGGGTGAACGGTTGGCCGAAGGGGCTATGCGGCTATTAAATCCATTAATTCCCGCTAAATACAAGGGGGTTGGTGCCGATAAAGTGGCTAATGCGATGCTACAAACTGCCCAGCACAATCTGACTGGCAAACATTTATTCGAATCCGACAAACTACAGGATTTTTGATTGAACTTTTGTCTCGACGTTAAATACACCTGGTAAGGCTCCAACAGAAAGGGCGTGTACGTAATGTACACGCCCTTTCTGTTGGAGCCTTACCAGGCTACTTATGCAGTTTTTTCTGAAGCATTTTAATGAAATAGCCACCAACTACTGACCGAGCCTGAAAACCAACTTTTGTACCGTCCGTCGTCTCGTGCCAGTCGTTGAGCGGTACACGGTCGGGACTTTCGTTGACAAACTTTAATACGGGAGCAATCAAAGCTTCGAAATCTTCGTGCCGATCAGCTAGCGTAGCCGTCCAGATGATCCAGTCTGACTTCGTATACGTTTTTCGACTGTCCAGAGGTAATCCGAATAGTTGCTGCTTGGTGAGGTAATATGCGATCTCTTTCTGCGCAACCTCTTTTGGGAAAATGTTTAAACCGAGTAGTTTATCCCAAACCAGGTTATACTTCTGGCTCCAGGTGCCTGGGCTTTCAAACGTCAACGAATAGTGATCGCCCGTTCCGTCGCTTGCCAGTTTCATCCACTTATGAGCCAGATCACGGGCCAGATCGGTATATTCCTGCTCGCGAGCCTTGTCTCCCATTCGACCAGCCAAGTATCCATAACTGGCAATCCCCATAATGGCTTTCACGGACAGATTCGCATTCCGGGCAATGTGCCCTGCGAAATCATCCGTACAAAGCTGATTCGTTGGATCAAATCCATTCTGGATCAGGTAATCAGTCCAGGTTGTTAAAGTTTGCCAATGCTTCCGGGCGTAATTCGGATTTCCTTCTACGGCCGCAATGGCCGCCGTTAGGATAAGCATATTCCCACATTCCTCTACGGGCATATCCTCACCGTACGTTTGCCCGTTGGCCAGTGGATACGTACCGACATCGTGCGCGGCAAAGGGCTTAGTCCATCGCCCACTTTCGGAATATTGGAAAATTGGCTCCATCATGCCCTTCAACAGCACGGGGTTGTAAAGCAAAAACAAAGGTGCCGATGGGTACGTCACGTCTACAGTACCAATTGAACCATTCGAGAAATTCTCTTTCGAGAAAAAGAACGCTTCACCCTGTGGCCCCGCTACCAGCTTATGGGCCGCAATAGCCTGCCGATACGCCAGCACGCACAGATTAGCGTACGTTGGCCCACCCGCCCGAAGCGCATCGGAATACAGTTGCTCATCGAACGTATTGCATTGCGTTTTTAACTGATTGTAGTCAGCGGCCGCATCCAGCAAAGCCTGCTCAATCGTTGCGTTGTTGTACCGACGCCACCAGGCGTTCAGCGGCTGGCCGAAATACTCGATGGATTTTACGTCATCATAGCCCAGTAACAGGTACCGCTCAACCCCTTTCGCGTCTACAGAACCCAGCGTCATACTCGTCGCCAATACCGGGGTACTGTCGTTCACCAGACGGGGCATTCGCTCATGCATATCGGTAACGCGACCTTCCCGCTCGAACTGATTCAACGAGCTGGCCAAGGTTCCAATCCGGCGGCTGGTGCCCGGTTCAACGGCGGAAGCAACGTAAAAGTGGCCCCAGTCAATGCGGACATCGTCCCCTTTTTGACCTAACACTTTCTGTTCGACGGTACCAACCCGCATATAATCCAGCTTAGGCCCTTTAGACTGGCTTACCCGGCCCCGTTGCCAGGTCACAAGCTGGTTAGGCGTATTTACGGCCAGCTCGGCAGAAGCATCGGTATACAGTTGCACGTCATGCGTCTTACCGTCTGTTGACCGGACCCGATACGTTACGTACTGCACGGGGCGCGACAGAACATCCAGGTTGTTCATCAGCAGCGGAGCCATGAACGTAACGGTTAGCTCAACCCCGGCCGCCGTAAAAATAAACTCTGACTGAGTTGCCGTCATACGCCGACTTGTTTGCGTAGCGGCTTTATAATTCAGCAGGCGCTCTTCCAGCAGTTCTACATCGACGAAACCCGGTCCGGCAAAGTTCTGACTATGAAAGGCAATTACGTTTTTACCCGGACGTAGAACCTCCGATGCTTTACGGTTCGTGGGCATTAAGCGGTATTCGGCCGTAACTCCGCTCGCTTTCATAATGCGCTGACCATTGATAAACAACTCATAATTGTCATTCTGAATCGCATTGACCAAAAGCGGCCCGTCAGGTACTTTGTCGAGTATGACCGTTCGACGAACATAAATATCTGAGGTTACCCACTTGGTATGGTCTGTATCCCGACTGCCAAACGTCCCCTGACCAACGGCCCACTGGCTATCGTCGAAGTCGGCGTTGGCCCAATCGCCTGAAGCAGGTTTATCCGTTACGTAGCGAGCCTGATAAGCCTGTTTCTGGGCAGAAGGTACGATGGTTTCGCCTGCGGAGGAGGGATTACCCATAAACCGGAAGGTTTTTCCATCGACACGGATCAGACCGTTAAGCTGCTGGGGCTGCCCGGTCCAGTGCCGGGTAGATCCACCGTTGAGCTGGTCTCCGAATGACCAAACACTTGTGTATGGGTCAATTGTCAGCAACGGAATTGCTGGCGGGTTGAGAGGGGATTTGTTCGCATTACGTGATTGCGCAAATCCGGAGAGTGCGTTCATGCTAAGAACAAGAATTACGGTTAAATACGTACTTATAAAGGTAATACAACCTTTATACCAATTGCATCTATAGAACATATTTTAGAAGTATTTTTATACATAAAATCTCATATTAATTTTTTCTCCCCAATGTTGCTGAGCATTCTGGCATAAACGAGTGTTCTATTCAGAACACTGCGATTACTAGTTTATGATAATCTCTTAATCAATCAAATCCGTGATGTATGTTCATGACAAGCGTTGAACAGCGATATACGGACGATGAAAAGATTTTTAGCCATATAGAAAGAGAATAGAACCGCAGTAATGTCGATCTTAGCTACTTCGTAATCACCTCAAACGTAAGCTTATACTTTAACGTGGCCACTCAATCTACTTCTAACACGCTTACAATCCGAGCTGCACGCTGGCAGGACGCATCCGTTATATATAAATTTCTGTGCGAACTGGAAGAAATGACGCTAGACCTGACCAGATTTCGAGCTGTTTTTCGTCATAACCTGACAAACCCATCGATTCATTACCTAGTAGCGGAGCAGGCAGGAGAAGTAATCGGTTTTGTAAGTTGCCACGTTCAGTACCTGCTACATCATTGTGGCAAAGTAGGCGAAATTCAGGAATGCTTTGTTAAAGAAGAATACCGCAATCAGAAAATAGGGCGGCAACTTTTAATTGCCCTCGACGCGCTGGCCCATCAGGAAGGGTTCGTTAACCTCGAAGTTACCACCAATCAGAAGCGTCAGGCTACCGTTCGCTTTTATGAACAGGCGTTGTTCAGTCAAACTCATTTTAAATTAGTCAAGCCCATTCAATACTGATGCGTTTTACGTTCTTCTGTCTCTTCATTCTAACAACTTACGGACTAGCCATTGGCCAGCCGAACCGCCGAACGGATGCGGCTCTGGACCGTAAATTGCGTGCTGCGATAACCGGCTTCAAGGGCGATGTCGGTATTTATGTGTATAACCTCAAGACCGGACGTACTGTCGCTATCAACGCGGATACGCTGTTTCCAACCGCAAGCACGATCAAGATTCCTATCCAATGTGGCCTGTTCGACAAGATTCATCAGGGGGCTTTAAAATACGGTCAGGAATTAGTCTATAAAGATTCGCTGCATTACGACGATGGCATTGTCGGCTCGTTGAAAGATGGCGCTAAAATCCCGCTTAGCGAGGTAGTTATGCTGATGGAAACTGTGAGCGATAATACCGGCAGCTTATGGTGTCAGGCGCTAGCAGGCGGAGGAACAGCCATTAATCAATGGCTCGACGCGAATGGGTTTCACCAGACCCGCGTCAATTCCCGAACACCAGGCCGCGAAGCGAATCGCAAGCAATACGGATGGGGACAAACAACTCCCCGCGAAATGGCCGAACTACTAGCCTACATTCGTCGGGGTCGTGCCGTAAGTCCGGACGCCAGCGAGGAAATGTACCGTAATCTGGGACGGCAATACTGGGATAATGATGGCTTAGCACAAATACCGCCCGACATAAAAACAGCCTGCAAGAATGGAGCTGTCAATCAGGCTCGTTCGGAAGTGGTATTCGTTCATGCGCCACACGGTGAATACGTGTACTGCGTAATGACAAAAAATCAGAAAGACGAAAGCTGGGAGCGCTCAAACGAAGGCTTTGCTTTACTACGTAACGTAGCAGCTATTCTTTGGCAGCATTTTGAGCCAAGATCTACCTGGAAACCAGCGGCTGGCTATGAAAAGTGGTGGTAAACACCCAGAGCCATATACAAAGCAAAAGCGCACTGACTACGTTAAGTTAGTGCGCTTTTGCTTTGTAATCGAGTATGATCAGTTAAGAAACTGCAGGCGAAGTTCGTTCAACTGACTACGGATAGACCCGTCAATCTGCCGATCACCGACCCGGAGGATGTAGCCTCCAATCAGTTTCTGATCAATTTTTTCTTCCAGCTCAACTAGTTTTCCACCAGTTGTCTGCATAACAATCGTTCTGAATTTCTCGCGCAACGTATCACTCAACGGAACGGTCGTGATTACAGTTGCTCGTTCAACGCCTTTCAAGCGATCATATTGATTGATAAACTCGTCGGCAATGGCATCCATAATGCCCTCACGGTTCTTCTTGGCGATGATTTGAAAAAACGCCATTGTTACCGGGTTGACCCGATTAGAAAAAGCAGCCTTGATCACCGCGCTTTTCTTTTCGGCCCGAACGATGGGGTTCTTCAGCATCAACATCAGCGGCCGACTCTGCGCCACTGTGTTCTTGAAGAACAGCATGTCCTTGTACATCGTTTCCGTGATGCCCTGCTCCTGGGCTAAATCTAAAAGCGATTTAGCATATCGGGCTGCAACTGTAGCAACGGCCATAGCGGTTTAGTTTAAACGTGAGTTAGCGACCAGATCCGTTACCAGCTTCTCTTGAGCACCTTTATCAGCGAGTTCCTTACGCAGAACTTTCTCAGCAATATCGAGCGAAAGCGTAACAACCTCTTTCTTCATCTGCGTGATCAGAGCCTGACGTTCGTTTTGCATGGATTCACGCGCCTGCTCCAGCATTCGCTGACCTTCAGCGGCCGCTTTCTCGCGGGAATCAGCCACCATCTTATCGGCGGTTTCTTTAGCACCACGCAAAATCGCTTCTCGCTCGCTACGGGCCTGGGCCAGCAGTTTTTCGTTATCGGCTTTCAGCGCCGTCATTTCCGCACGAGTCTTTTCGGCAAGGTCAAGCGCGCTCTGAATGTTGTTTTCGCGCTCGTTTAAGCTTTCGGTGATGGGTTTCCAGGCGAAAGTGCGGAGAATCAGAAACAGACCGAGGAATACGACTACCTGCCAGAACAATAAACCAAGATCGGGAGTAAGCAGATCCATTGTAAATGTATGATTTGTGATTTCGGATTTTCTAAATGAGGTTCATGAAACTGTCATAAACCGAGTCAATCTTTTGTTAGGAAACGTTCGCTTGTCGGCAACCCCAAACAAGCGAACGCTTACCAGAAATTAGCTGAGCAGGGGTGCCAGTTCCTAATGAACCAGCCTGCTCAAAATCGGTCACTGCTGGTCGGCTGAATTAAGCCGTTGCAACCAGCAGACAAATAACAGCTGCGAACAGAGCCACGGCCTCGATCAGAGCCGCGATGATCAGCATGGCGGTTTGGATACGACCAGCCGCTTCTGGCTGACGAGCAATACCTTCCATAGCACTGCCACCAATCCGACCAATACCTAAACCAGCACCGATAGCGGCTAAACCAGCGCCAACAGCAGCACCCATTACCGATACGCTACCAGTAGCCTCCAACAGCAGAGCAAACAACATTGCGAACATGAGATTCAAACAGATTTATTAGTGAAACAACAAAAGATTGCAACGTAAAGAATCAGTTTTCGGTAGGTACCAGTCAAACACCTGACCCCCTAAACTGATCGGCTGATCTACTCCACTACCCCAGTTCAGAGGTCGTTTCGTAGCCGATTCCATGATCAGCCTCATGGTGGTCTTCAACTGCACTGCCAATGTACATGGCCGTCAGCAGCGTGAAGATGAACGCCTGAAGGAAAGCGACCAGCAATTCAATCAGGTTTAAGAACAACGTAAAGAACAACACAACCGGGCTGATGGCGATACTTGTGGTTGTACCTCCTAAGGCATTGGCCATAAAGATCAGCCCCAGCAAGCTCAGGATGATAATGTGACCAGCCGTGATGTTGGCAAACAACCGGACCATGAGCGAGATCGGCTTCATGAACACACCCACAATTTCAACCGGAATCATGATCGGCAACACAAACCAAGGGACACCCGTTGGCTTAATGATGTGCATCCAGTAGTGCTTATTGCCGCTGAACGTTACGATAAGGAACGTAATAACGGCCAGCACCAGCGTAACGGCAATGTTACCCGTCAGGTTAGCGGCTCCTGGCAGCAGTCCCAGCAGGTTGTTGACCAGAATGAAGAAAAACAAGGTAAGTAGATACGGCAGGTACCGACCGTATTTAGGTCCGATGCTCGGCTTGGCAATCTCGTCACGCACAAACAGAATAATCGGCTCAATGAATGACTGTAGTCCTTTAGGAGCTTTGCCTTTGTTTTTAGCGTAGCTTCGACTAACTGCTGGGAATATCGAAAGCAAAATAATGGCGCTCAATAGCAACGACGCCACGTTCTTTGTGATCGAGAAGTTGTAGAATTTGGCTTCATGATCCTCCTTACCAGCTTCGTCTACCCGGTGAATTTTGCCGTGCTCCTGCTTGTAACCGTTGTAAACCTGCTCATGAGCCAGCCGCGACGACGAGAAGACTTCAAGGCCACGATCCTGCGAATACAAAATTACAGGAAGCGGGATAGTAACACCATGGGCTAACTCCCATCCGTGTTCATCTTTAATATGGTGCATGATCATCTCCCCGACATTAAAGCCTTCTTTCTTCTCGGGTGCTTCGCCCTCATGCCCGTGCTCCTGAGCCAATCCTAATGACAATGAGCTCAATACGAGCGCTAAAGCCAAAAAAAGTTTATTAATAATCGAACGCATCATCTGACGTTACTGATCGTTTTACGAATTTTGGCGCAATTTACGAGTAAGCCCCCACATCTCAAAGCCCGTGTAGAATATATACAGAACAAGAAAATCCAAAACGAAAGTCCGGCGCTGCTCAATGCCCTGAAATAAAAAGAAGCCGACAAAGACTAGACCCAGTACGAGCCGGGCAATGGTCGCTGCCAGCGCCAGAGGCACAAAACGTTCGCGATTACCCTGTAAACCAGTTTCGATCAACCGATGCGTCAGAAACGAGATCGTGGCAAAAAATAATAAAAGCACTTTCCATTGCGGATGTAACCAGGGCGTGACCGCATACCGTTCGGCTATAAAAAATACAATCGCCAGAGCGATGGTAAACAGAATCATTCGAAGCATAAAAGCAAGGCGAAACGCCTGGTTCGTTTTTTGTACAGTGTCTTTTCGCGATCAGCCTTTGCGGGTAAGCTGGCGAATGAAGAGATACAACGACGCGCCAATGGCAGTGAGTGAGAGGATAATCGTCCAGATGGGCCGACGGTTCTGCTGCCATTCGTCTAGTTTCAGGCCGACGTAAACGCCTAATCCAATTGTACCCAGCATCTGAAACGCGATACCGCTGTATTGGGCAAACGACGTTGTTTTTTCGGTTACCTGTTTCAGCGGGCTGTCTTCGGTCGGTTTTTCCGAGCGGTTACGGGGCGAGGGATCGGGGTTGTTTTCCATAGAATTAGGAGAGTCAGTAAAATATACAAGGCAAAATTCGTTAATTTGGCCTAACGTTCTATATAACTGCCTCGGCCCGGAACGTTTTAATACGAGTGACCACGTGTGCAATTAGAATGTCCTGTTATTTCCGTTACCGCCCGTTTTATTTCTTAGCGGTCTTTGCTGCACTGACCAGCGGGCTGGTTTCGTGTTCGCAATACAGTACCAAGCCCATCAGCAAAGGGTATCATAACCTTACCGCCCACTTCAACGCCTACATCATTGCCCGTGACCAGGTTGAAGGGGCCGAGCAGGTTCTGTTCACGACGAGGCAGGAAAATTATAACCAATTACTGCCCATACTGTTGCCTGTCGATTCCCTGCTCGCCCAGCCGGTTAAACCTCAACTGGACGATGCCATAAAAAAAGCATCGCTTATTCCAGAACGCCACCAGAACAGTAAATGGCTCGACAACGCGTACAATCTGATCGGTAAAGCTCGTTTGCTGAAGCAGGATCTGCCCAATGCCATTGAAGTGTTTAAGTACGTAAACACAAAAGGCACGGATGACGATGATAAACATACAGCGCTGGTGGGTTTGATGCGGGCGTATGTGGAAGCAAGCGACTACACCAATGCCCTGAACGTAGCGGAGTACCTACGTACCCAGCCGCTCAACAAAGCGAATACCCGCGATTATTACCTGACAAAAGCGTATCTGCACGAACGGAAAGGCGAGTACGTAGTGGCTGTCGGTATTCTGGAAGCAACCTTTCCCCTGTTGAAAAAAGGCGAAACCACGGCCCGGCTTCACCTTATTGCTGGTCAGCTCTACGACCTGATTGGTCAGCCGACAAAAGCGGTAGACCAGTATCGGCAAGTATTGAAATCGAATCCTACGTACGATCAAACGTTCTACGCCAACCTGTTTGCCATTCAGAGCAACGGCCTCACTGGTGACCAAAAGCGAATCGCACAATCGGCCGAAACCTTTGAGAACCTGCTCAACGACCGGAAGAATGTTGACTTAAAAGATAAGGTATATTTCACGATGGGTCTGCTCGAAGCCCGCAGCGGACGTACTGACAAAGCCATCGAATACTATAGTCAGTCGATTCGGGCGGCTGGTTCAAATACAACCCAGGTTCCGTATACGTATTTGGAAATTGGTCGGCTGTATTTCGAGAAGAAAACCGATTACGCCAAGGCAAAAGTCTATTACGATAGCGCGCTGGCTTTACTGCCCCAGCAATCACCCGAATACGCGTCGCTGCTAACCCGAAAGAAAACACTGGATGAATTTGTTCAATACAAAACGACCATTCGCACCGACGATAGCCTGCTCACATTGGCTCAGATGAGCCCTGCTGCGCTTGATAAGGCTCTCGACAAGGTTATCGAACAACGCGAAAAAGAAGATAAAGCCCAGGCGGCCTTGGCGCAACAGATTGTCGAACGGGCATCGGGTGGCAATTTCAACGCCATGGCTGGGGCCACAAACTCGAACCTGCCGCCCAATGAACGCTGGGTGTTATACAACCCTACGGCCCTGAGTCAGGGACGCCAGGAATTTACGGTTCGCTGGGGGAATCGGCCGCTGGAGGATAACTGGCGACGTAGCAACAAAGAAGCGTCCGATGCTGTAGCAAACGTAAATAGTCCGCTTAATGGTGGATCCGCAGCTAATAGCATTAATCCAAACGCTCCCTTGCAGCCACAGGGACCCGTAAACGCTGTGCCTGGAACCAGTGGGCCAGCTGACACCCGAAAGGCCCAGAGAGACGCGCTGATGGCTAAAATCCCGTTCTCCAAAGAAGAGCAGGCACGGGCCAACCAACGTATCGAAAATGCGCTGTACAAGTTGGGAAAGCTGTACAAGTTTCAGCTAAACCAGCCAGCCGATGCCATTCCGACGTTTGAGCAGCTCCTGACCCGATACCCAGCTACGCTGCAAAAACCCGAAGTTTATTACCTCCTGCACCTCTCGAACGAACAGTTAGGTAAATCGTCGAACTGGAAAGAAAAACTCCTGACTGAATACCCCAATACGTCGTATGCCCGGCTAACCGGCCGTACCGCCACCCAAAGCAGCAGTACAGAAGCACAGGCTCAGAAGCTTTATGCGGAAATTTACGAGCTTTATAAGGCTAATAACACGACCGAAGCACTGGCCAGGGCGGAAACGGCACTGAGTACACTTGCCGGTACGCAACTGGAAGACAAATTAGCGCTTTTACGGGTTATTTTAGTGGGCAAAGTACAGGGAGCAGACCCTTACCGGCAAGCCCTGAACGAATTTGTGCGCGATTATCCGGCCAGTCAGTTGTTGCCCCGAGTAAAAGAAATGCAGGCCTTGGCTGATCAACAAACGGCAAAACGAAAATAAGTGCATAGTTTGCCGTTCGAACGGGCGCAAACTGGCTATCCGTATCGGACCTCTAAAACTTGCGACTGAAAAACGTAAATCTATAGAATGCTTCAACTCGCTCCCGGTACCTACCGGACTACTATTCGAAGGCTCTGGCGGTACTCCCTGTTAGGCGTTATTTTATTGATATTGTATATTCTGGCTGTTAGTTACAATTTCCTGTGGCTCTTCGGCGGAATGCCTAGTTTGAAAGCACTCGAGAACCCGAAAAGCGAAGAAGCATCGGAAGTGTACACCGCCGATAATCAGCTCCTGGGAAAATATTACGTCGAAAACCGCACCCCGATCGAAATCTCACAGGTATCGCCCAATGTTATCTCGGCTCTGTTAGCGACAGAAGATGCCCGCTTTGCGAAGCACTCCGGTATCGATCCGCGCTCGCTTTTTCGGGCGGTAAGCGGCTTTGTTACGTTCCGCGACGCATCGAGTTCGGGAGGAGGTAGTACGTTGACTCAACAGACGGCCAAAAATCTGTTCGACACTCGGCAGGAAGAGCTTCGTGGTGTTTTAGGAAACATCCCTATTATCGGCCTCATCATTGCCAAGACTAAGGAGTGGATTCTGGCGGTTCGTCTGGAGCGGAATTACACCAAACAGGAGGTCATGATGATGTACCTCAACACGGTTTCTTTCGGTAACAATACGTATGGCATTAAAACGGCGGCTAAGACGTATTTTGGGAAAGAGCCATGGAATCTGAACGTTGAAGAAGCGGCTATGCTGGTGGGTATGCTTAAAAATCCCACCCTGTATAATCCCCGCCTATTCGAAAATCGCACCCGGGAGCGTCGGAACGTAGTCTTGAGCCAGATGCGGAAATACAAATTCCTGACCGATGAACAGTACTACACCTACAAGTTAAAACCGCTTAAGCTTGATTTCAGCGTTGAGAACCAAAACACGGGGATGGCTGCTTATTTCCGGTCGGTCATCAGTGGCGACATCAAACGCTGGATTAAAGCGTATAATGAAGAAAACCCCGGTGCGGAATTAGACCTGTATACAAGTGGGTTGAAGATTTACACGACGATCGATTCGCGTATGCAGGCATATGCTGAAGAAGCTGTAATGACCAACATGCGCGATCAGCAGAAAAAGTTTTATGAACACTGGCGCGGACGCAATCCCTGGGTTCAAAAAGACTCCCGCTCGAAAAAGTACGTCGAAATCCCCGGCTTTATCGAAACAGTGGCGCGTCGGACCACTCGTTACAAACAGCTGAAGGCGGCTTACGGCGACGACGAAAAAACGATTTGGCAGGAGATGCGAAAACCTACCAAAATGAAAGTTTTTGTGTATGGTGGCCGACGTAATGAGAAAGATACAACCATGAGTCCGCTGGACTCGATCAAGTATTATAAACGCTTGCTTAATACCGGCTTCATGTCAATGGACCCTCGGTATGGACACGTGAAAGCCTGGGTCGGTGGTGTCAGCTTCAAGCACATGAAGTTCGACCACGTCCGCCAAAGTCGACGCCAGCCAGGATCGACCTTCAAACCATTTGTGTACCTAACCGCAATGGACCAGGGATTTGTAACGCCCTGTAGCCATCTGGTTGATCGTCCTACTGTTTTTGCGCATGGCGAGGATAACAATGGTGGTCCGCCTTGGATGCCTAAGAACTCGACAGGACGCTACAGTGGTCGAAGTTTATCATTACGTGAAGCGTTGGGGCAGTCGATCAATACCGTCAGTGCACAGCTCATCAAAAAGACCCGGGCGGCAGCTGTGATCAAATACGCACACGAAATGGGTATCGAAAGCAAAGATCTGCCAGAAAACCCAACGCTATGCCTGGGTACCGGTGATGTTTCTGTGTACGAAATGGTAGCGGCTTACTGTGCCTTTGCCAATGGCGGCATTCGGGTACGTCCCATGATGATTCTACGGATTACCGATAAGAATGGCAACGTACTGAAAGTATTTACGCCTGATGCGAATCAGGTGATCAGTGCGAACCGGGCGTACGAAATGCTACACCTGATGCGGGGAGCGGTTGAAGAGCCGAATGGTACGGCGCAGCGTTTGCGGACGCAGTACAAACTCATGGAAGGCGGTAATGAAATCGCGGCCAAGACGGGTACAACCTCTAACTATTCGGATGCCTGGTTCATGGGGATGACTCAGCATTTGGTATCCGGCTTATGGGTAGGTGGTGATGACCGGCCGATTCACTTCCGGACGATTGAGCTAGGGCAAGGTGGCCGTTTAGCTATGCCAGCCTGGGCTATGTATATGCAGAAAGTCTATAAAGACCCGACGCTAACCCAATACCGGCCTGAACCCTTCCGGAAGCCCAATAATTTCAAGATCGATTGCGGTGGCTACCATATTGACTCTTCACAACGGTACATTCCGCCTAAGGTTGTTCCCGAAGATGAAGAGGAAATACTGCAATAGATTCGTCTGTACGCCTGTGTCCAGCTTGGGCCGTCAGTAACACGCCAACTATGCGCATTCTGCTTGCTCCCGATAAATTTCGTGGTTCGCTCACGGCTCAGTCGGTAGCTCAGGCGATGGCAGAAGGCGTACGGCTCGCCGATATAAACGCCGAAGTTACCTTGGTTCCCTTAGCCGACGGTGGTGAAGGAACCGCCGAAATTTTAACGCAGGCGACTGATGGTAACTGGCATATTACACTTGTCAACGATCCACTTGGGCGACCGATTGAAGCAGGTTTTGGTGTCTCGGCTGATGGCAAAACGGCTTTTATTGAAATGGCCTTAGCCTCTGGTCTCCAACTCCTTGACCCTGCCGAACGAAATCCGCTGCTGACCAGTACGTATGGAACAGGCCAACTTATTCGTCATGCCTTGACGATTGGTGCTGAACATATAGTGCTGGGTATTGGCGGCAGTGCTACGACTGATGCTGGTATTGGTATGGCGGCTGCTCTGGGTTGGTCTTTTTTAGATGAAAACGGGCTTGAGTTACCCCCAACTGGAGCGTCGTTATCGAGAATTTGTCAGATTTCCCCTCCAGTTCTCCCCGCTCAACGGCCTTATTCAGTATCGGTAGCCTGCGACGTAACGGCTCCTTTATTCGGCCCTAGTGGAGCCGCTTATGTATATGGTCCGCAAAAAGGAGCGACGCCGGAGATGGTTGACCAACTGGATGCAGGGCTCCAGCAGTTTGCCCATGTAATCAATGAGCAGTTCGGGGCCGACGTAGCAACGATTCCCGGATCGGGTGCTGCTGGTGGACTAGGCGCTGGTGCCTTGTCTTTTCTGAACGCAACCCTTCGCCCCGGCGTCGACGTAGTGCTTGAAGCGGTTCACTTCGACCAACGGGCGGCACATGCCGATCTGATTTTAACGGGAGAGGGGAAGCTCGACCAACAGACGTTGCAGGGTAAGCTGTTGAAAGGCGTCACAGATCGCTCGGTTGCAGCGGGCGTTCCAATAGTGGCTTTATGCGGTACGCTTGAACTGACGCCAGAGGAGATTAGTTCGTTGGGGCTTACCGCTGCATTTTCCGTACTGAATCGCCCTGAACGGCTTGACGAAGCGGTACTTACTGCTTACAGTGACGTACGGCAGGCAACCTTTAACGTATGCCGCTTGTTTCTTTCATACCTCAGCGCTGACAAGAAATGAGGTAATCAACCGTCGATAGTATGCCCGAATTTGATTACAGAAAGGAGTTAGCTAAAGTCCCTCATGAGCCGGGGGTCTATCGCTATTTTGACGCGTCGGGTGAAGTAATCTATGTAGGAAAGGCGAAAGATTTAAAGAATCGCGTTAGCAGCTATTTTACCAACTCGAAACAACACGATCGTAAGACGTTGCGTCTGGTCAGTCAGATTCGTAAGATTGAGTTTACGATCGTCAATACGGAGTTTGATGCGCTGTTGTTAGAAAATCAGCTGATCAAACGCTACCAGCCCAAGTTCAATATTCTTCTGCGGGATGACAAAACGTATCCGTTCGTTTGTGTAACCAATGAGCACTTTCCACGTGTGATCACAACCCGGCGAATTGATCGCAAACTGGGTACCTTTTACGGCCCATTTGCCAATCTAAAGCCTATGTATACAGTGCTCGATATGTTCAGCCAGCTGTTCACCATCCGCACCTGTAATTACAATCTTGCCCCGGAAAATATCGAAGCTGGTAAGTACAAGGTATGTCTGGAATATCATATCGGCAATTGCAAAGGCCCCTGCGAAGGCAAACAGGCCGAAGCGGATTATGATAAAGATATTGAGCAAGTTCATCACATCCTAAAGGGTAATTTAAAACCAGCGCAGGAGTATTTTAAGAATCGGATGGTCCAGGCGGCTGGTGAACTGGCGTTTGAACAGGCCCAGCAGCACAAAGAGAAGTTGGATGTACTACAGCGTTTTCAAAGCAAGTCGACAGTAGTGAATCCTAAAATTGCCGATGCTGATGTATTCACGATTGCCTCCGATGAATCCTGCGCCTATATTAACTTCATGAAGGTTGTCAATGGCACTATTGTTCAAACGCATACCGTCGAAGTTAAAAAGAAACTAGATGAAACTGACCCCGATCTGCTCGCGATGATGATCATTGAATTCCGCGACCAGTACGGTAGTCAGGCTAAGGAAATTATCTCAAACATAACGCTGGATGTAGACCTGAATGCCGAAGTGACCGTTCCGCAAATTGGCGATAAGAAGAAGCTGCTGGACATGTCGCTGAAGAACGTACTGTATTTTCGGCGTGAACGTCAGGAACGCGCGGCTGCCGAAGCGACCGCTAATGCTAGTAAAAAAGATCGGGTTTTGCTTCGGTTGAAACAGGATTTGCAGCTCAAAACAGTCCCCAACCGAATCGAGTGTTTCGATAACTCAAATATTCAAGGCACGAATCCGGTTTCGGCAATGGTCTGTTTTATAGGTGGTAAACCAGCGAACAAAGAATATCGACATTTCTCCATAAAGACGGTTGTTGGCCCCAACGATTTCGCCAGTATGCATGAAGTGGTTACGCGCCGGTATACGCGCGTGTTGGAAGAAGAAACGGGCCTGCCGGACCTAATTGTGATTGATGGCGGCAAAGGGCAACTCAGCGCTGCCTGTGATGCTCTGAAGGCATTGGACCTGTACGGTAAAGTGCCTATCATCGGCATTGCCAAACGACTCGAAGAAATTTACTTTCCTGAAGATAACTTACCCTTATACATCGATAAGAAGTCGGAATCGTTGAAGTTGATTCAGCGTATTCGGGATGAGGCTCACCGCTTTGCCATTACGTACCATCGCGACAAACGGAGCCGTAATAGCCTGATCAGTGAGCTGGAAAACGTGGAAGGTATAGGAAAGAAAACGGCCGCGAAACTGTTAAAACACTTTAAAGGCGTCAAAAAAATCAGAGAAGCGTCCTTTGATGAGGTAGCCGAAGTCGTGGGTAAAGATCGGGCCAGCAAGCTCAAGGTTTACTTTGAAACAATCGAGCAATAAACGTAACGTGACTTTGGTCATCTCCAGAAACAGAAAAGGAGCCATCAGGCTCCTTTTCTGTTATAATTGAATGGCTTAGTATTCCCACAGGCTGTGTTCGGTTTCCATCAGCTCATATTCCGTTTGATACGACTTCAGCAAGCCCTCGCGGTCGCCGTACATACCAATCAAATCGGTATCGTTTGGATTGGCCACTTTTGTGATGCGACCGTAAAACAACCGTAGATCAAACGCATCAGCTAGGTTTTTGTGTTGAGCCTGATTCTGCGGGTTATACCAGATAAACTTCTTCGGATCGCTCCGGAACAGTTTATCTAAGTCTTTATACTTGAACGTAGCGAGTGGTACTTCCAGCCCAGCTGCATTCTTATCCGATGGTAGATAAATCGTTACCGTTTGAATGTCATAATACAAACGCGAACGCTTCCGGTCGAAGATCCAGTCTTCCTTGATCTCCATCACGTTAAATTCCTTCGCAAAGTATTCATCTCCGGCGGGAACGGTCGAAGCCACCTGAGCTGTAGTATCTACTTTCGGCTCTTCAATAACGGGTACTTTGGCTCCTTTTTTACCTTTCGTATTTTTAGCCGTTGCTTTCTTTTTAGCGGGTGCCCCCCAGCCGTCGTCAGTAGATTTTGCAGCAGCCTTTGGTGCTCCCCAACCATCATCAGCTGGCTTCTTCGCAGCAGGCTTTTTAGGATCTGGCTTGGTTGGATTCCCCCAACCATCTGAAGAGGTGCTTCCTGCGGCTTCATTTCCAAAACCAGCCGCAATTTCTTCGGCAGACAGTTGAGGAGCAGAGTTTGGCACTAGCAACCGTTCCTGAAATTTTTGCGGATTTAGTTTTGTCGCTACCGAATCATTCGCGTAAGCATCAATCAAACCCGCTTTAGCGGCTTCGATCAGATACTTGGAGATTTCGTTGTTTTTTGAGAACATCGACTGATTCTGTTTCTCCCTTAGGTCGATCCGACGCCAAAGGGTTTTCTTCATCATGATGTCGTTCTCATTGATAGCACGAACTGACAGATCATTGGTGCCAGTGCTCGCTTTCTCCTGTGCTATCGCTCCACTACTGGCTACTGCTAACAGGGTAGCAGCTACTGCCATCGTTCTTACTTGTTTCATTTGCTGACCTAGTTTGTGCTTACTGCAACTTAGTAACGACGTAAGTTCTTAATTCGTGCACTTAATACAAGTTAACCGAAGTAATGGGTTTGCCCATGGGAACATCACTGATATTACCTTGGAAGTTCCGACGCTGTACACCATCAACTTCAATCACCAATCGGTCACCAGGCTGAGCTTCGGAGGCTAAAGAGCCGATTGAACCACCGTTGGGGCCAAGGCTTATAGGGCTTCCAACACGACGCGTTCCACGTCCTAACGAAACTGTAACGCCAGTCACCCGGAAATTAGCATCATCAGGAGAATAGTTACGGAAACTTTCATCCGCTACAGCAGATACCCGAACGCTACGTGCCGATGATACTGGCAAACCTCTAGGGTCAGTAATTCTTTGTCCCCCAATCAAGTATTCTAACGTAGGACGAGGCACCTTGTTTACTCGGAAGCGCTCGGTCCCTAACAAACTACCGCTGTTGCTAATATTCAGACTTACTTGTGCTGAACTTGGTACTACGGTAATCTTGCCCTTCTCACCAGACGGAATAACCTGTGCCCCATCAGCCGAGAAGTTTGGACTCCACAAAGCCCCTAACTGTGGACTTTGAATGCTCAGTTTGTTAGCACAACCTAAATACAGCGGGGGCATTGTACCGGTCTCAATCTGGTACGAAGGCTTCGCAACGAAGTATTCAGCCTGTAAAGGCACTGTTTTGGTGCCGGCGGCCGTTTGGTACGAAATAGCTCCTGATAACACCCGACGTGCTAAACCATTCTTATCATAAGCACCACCTTGGGCGGTGAATTCAACAATGCCCTGTCCGTCCTGCATACGTACCGGACCACCATTTAAACTCATGCGTGGTTGGATACCTGACGAAGATGCAGCCAGAAACATTTGCCCTTTAAACTTCGTACCCGCAACAACCACTTTAGATTCCATGCTCAACATCGCCAGAATCTTATCAAACTTAACATCCTGTGCGCCTACTTTGCTGGCCAATACATTCAAAACCTCACCTTCAATCCGACGTACGTCTGTCTGGCGTTGGGTCAGTACAGCTAAAGCAGCAGGAACCGGCGTTTGCGCAAAGTTCAGCTCACCAAAATCTTTAAGACGCTGCTCTGGCGAACGGCTCGAAATGGGATCGTCTTTACCATTCAGCGCCAACGAAGTGTATTTAGCAGTACTGTATTTACCTAAACTTTCTAAGTAATCATCGAGCTGCTTTTTCAGTTTGTACGCTTCACCATTGTGGTTACCGCCAACCATGATTTGAGCAACTTTCTCTTCCTCACTCAGATTTTTGATATTTCCAGCCTCGTCGGTTCCTCCGCCTGCTTCACTGATAATCCGTTCCTTCAGCGCATCGATCTGACCGATGACATCACCCGTCATTTTACGGACCTCATCGGCCTGCTTCACAATCGCAAGATCAGCCGCCCGGTTACCTGATTTTTCAACAGTAGCCCGAATATTATCAACGGTAGATTGGTTAACCCGGCTAGCCGACATAGTAGACTGCTCAAGGCTATTATTTAATAATACAAATTTCTCCAGAATCGCCGAGGTGACTTGTAAAGCCAGCAACGCGGTCAAAACCAGATACATCATCCCGATCATCTTCTGACGGGGTGTCTCTTTTGCGCCTGCCATTTATGTATGGTAGTAATGAAAAAAAGTTGGAGAGTTACAAAGTCGTACAGTTATACAGTTACAGAGTTGCCAAGTTCTTGAAACTCTGTAACCACCTAACCTTATAACTTTTTTTAATTGCCGCGCATTGCGGTCAGCATGCTGCCGTATACGTTGTTAAGCGATGCCAGATTGCCCGTTAGTTTAGCCAGTTCATTTTTGAACTGCTGCGTATCACGGCTCGCATCCGTCATATTTTCCATAGCCGAAGTTAAGCTACCATAGAAGGCGTTCATCGCTTTCAGATGCTTGTTGGTGTCCTGCAGCTCCAGTTCGTAAACTGCATTCAAAGCACCCATATTCTTCGTTACTTTTTGCGTCTGATCGCGAAGTTCTTTCGTATCATTCGTAGCGTCGGCCATTGAGCTAACTGCCGTAATAGCCGTGTTATACGACTTATTCATTTCTGACAATGATTGCGACGCCGTTTTCACGTTACGTGCGTAATCATTGGTAGCCACCGTTGCATCGGTAAGATCCGTCAGTTTCGAGACGGTGTCGTTCAGGCTGCGGAAACCCGTTCCTAATTTCTCGAACACGTCAGGCGTTACTTTTGCCTGTGCCAACATCTGATCCATATTAGCGGTAAGGCCGTTAGGCTGAGCAATCGGCTTGCGCGCTTCACCTTTAAAATCATCAGCCAGCTCCGGATAAACCCGCTCCCAAGCGTAGCCATCACCCGACGTAGCGGGGAAAAGGAAGCTTTGCATTGCGTAAAGCGCAAAAATCACGGCTTCAATAATCAGACCCACAGTTAGCAACCAGCTAAGCGAGGTAATATGTTGAATTTTAGCCATTGCCCCTAAGACAACAACGGCGGCACCGGCACTATAAATGGTTGGTACTAAACGATCCCAGAAGAAATTTACTGACTTTGCTGCTGCCATGACGAGCGATTATTGTTAATTATAACTGACTGTGTGCGGGTTTCTTTATTGTAACGATCAACGTTACGTACTCAATACTCTATTGTGTATTAAACCTTATCTTTTGACGCTTTTTTGCTGCTTTTAGGCTTACTGCTGCCCCCTACTCGACCACCCCGCGCTGAAGCGGTACGTCCTTCGAGGTTATCCATTACGCAACGGAAACCGATGAACGAGCGTTTCTGATCTTCGTATTCGTAGTAGCGTGTACCGGTTTCCAGGTAGTACGCAATATCTTTCCAGGAACCGCCCCGCACAACTTTCCGAGGCTCGTCGGCATTCTGGTTATCGGGGTTCATGTCCCAAACAATGGCGTTGGAGTTGTCGGCGTACGCATCACGGCACCATTCGGCTACGTTTCCAGCCATGTTGTAAAGACCGTAATCATTTGGGCTGTAGGCAGTCGCTGGGGCTGTATATGGGTACCCATCTGCATCAAAATTGCCCCGCTGTGGTTTAAAGTTTGCCAGATAGCAACCTTTGCCATTCGCTACGTAGGGGTTCCCCCAAGGATATTTAGCCCCCTGTTTACCACCGCGGGCAGCCCACTCCCATTCTGCTTCTGATGGAAGCCGGAACCGTGGTGAATTGAACTGGCCTTCTTTCGTGCGGTAATCATTATACACATTTGTACGCCATTGGCTGAAGTGCTGTGCAGCTTTCCAGCTTACGCCTACAACCGGATACGTATCAAACGCTGGATGGGCAAAGTAATATTCTAACATCGGATCCCCGTTGTGGTAAGTGAAGTCGTTTTTCCACACCGTCGTGTCAGGATAAAACTTCGACATAATTTCTTCTTCACCCAGGGTCGATACGGAGTCAGCCAATAATGCATTGACGTATTGACGGTACTCATGGTTCGAGATTTCAGCATCATCCATGTAGAATGAGCTGATGGTTACCTGACGGTTCATGTTGATTTGCGTCGCGGCTACGTCTTCGTCAGCCTGACCCATGATAAACGAACCGGATGGAACCAGTACCATGCCGTAGGGTGTGGTTTGCTTGTAGCCTTTACGACCGGTTGCTGTAATTTCCCCGTTCGTGACGCCTACATCGCCCCCTTTGCCACCCTTACCACCAAATTTTGACTTAACGAATCCGCAACCTTGCATTAGCAGGAACACTGCTGCGACCATCACCATCCGGGTTGCATTGATTGTAAACCAGTTATACTTCATCTTTGTAGGCTATTTTACCTTCTTCTTGTGCGAGACCAGACTAAAAACGAAAATCTGTTTGGTTATTGTATGTAAGGCTGTAGGGCTCAGATTTATTTTCTGTTCACGCTTCACCTCAAACGATTCTACCTTATGTAACGGCTTACATCGCCACGATAGCCAATTCAACAAAAATAAATTGTTGAATGCAAACTGCCTAACAAGAATGTTGCCAAAATGTTGGCTAAGCCCTATAGCATCGTGAAAACGTACAACCTTCTATTCTATTAATACCGAAACCGCGGAGTACGCACTATTGGCTTCTTACGGGCATCAGGTGCCGGAAAGGCGTAAGCCAGCAAAATCTCGTGCGAAGTCGGGCTTTTTACTTGCGCTCCTCCAGCGGTAATGTCCAGTGAATAGCCAACACGCAGCGCGTTGTTACGCATCAGGTTGATACCAGCGGTTGCCATCACTGCATCTTTCAGTCGATACCCTACCCCGCCCCATATACGATTGTCATACGTAGCGACCAGATTTAACGTAGCGGCTGATCCTTTGATCCCTTCAACGGTGCTGTATTGAACCAGTATCGAGGGTTGTACGTCGATGTCGTATCCTATACCCAACCGATAGCCAGCTGTCAGATACGCTTTACTATTAGAAGGTTCAATTGATCGGTCGGTAATAAAATTGTATGTAGCGCGATTAAGGTGAGTCATACTCAAGCCAACCCAATAATCGGTCGTATTGTAATACACCCCAGCCGATAAATCGGGCTTGAACTGACTGATTCGGCCGGTCGGAATCAGTGGATCGCCCGGCTCTCCGGGACGCAGCTGGCCAAAGTCGATGCCCCGGTTGAACAACCCAGTCTGTACGCCTAATGCCAACGTACCACTTTTCAGTGTCATTCGATATGCATACGCGATTTGCACGGCCTGGTTGATGGTAGGTCCAAATTTATCGTTCAGCGCGTAAATGCCTATTCCACCTTTGATCTTAGCTAACGGCATGTTGAACGACAATAATTGGGAACTCTGAGCGCCACCCGGATCATTGTTGCCGACGGTCTGGTAGCCCAGATACTGCGTTCGTTGCGTAATCTGCAGTCGCGATACACCTTCCGAGCCTGCGGCTGCCGGATTGTAGTAAAGCGGATTGTACATATACATGCTGAACTGCGGATCTTGTTGTGCCCTGGCAGTCTGACTAACCCCAAGTAGTATCAACAAAGCAAGAACGTAAAATGTGCGAATCATACAACCAAAATGAAATGTTGAACAGCTAAAGTCTTCCTTTACAGCAACGTTCAGTATACACGAATTACCTTTACAACTAAACGCCTTTCGAGGCAAATTATTGAACTGGAATAAAGGCTGAATGCCGGAAATGAGCTAGTGATCTCAATCTCCGGCATTCGACGTTTGTATAACAACACCTTTTACTGATTGTTGGCCTTTTTGATGTATAAGTCCAGCGCTCCGGTCATGGAGGGAGCATTAGGTAAAGGAGCTTCAATATCAAGCAGCAAGCCGGCATCAGTAATTGCTTTGGCCGTTGTCGGACCAAAGGCAGCCATCCGGGTTCCGTTCTGCTTATAGTCCGGGAAGTTGCTCAACAGAGAGCTTACGCCCGAGGGACTGAAAAAGGCAATGATGTCGTAGCTATGAATATCCAGATCCGACAGGTCCGTTGGTACGGTGTCGTACATCACAGCTTCCGTAAAATGCAGGCTGCTGGTATCCATAAACTCCGGAATATCGTTCCGGCGGATGTTGGAGCACGGAAACAGGAATTTCTCGTTCTTGTGCTTTTTGATCAGATCAAATAGCTCCGTAGCGGTTTTTGTACCGTTGAAAATTTTCCGCTTCCGAATCACGATATACTTCTGAAGGTAGTTAGCTGTCTGCTCCGAAATACAGAAGTATTTCATATCGGCAGGCACTTCGATCCGGCCTTCCTGACAAATCCGGAAGAAATGGTCAATCGCGTTCCGACTGGTGAAAATGATGGCAGTATGCGCCAGGATATTGATTTTCTGACGCCGAAAATCTTTAAACGATTCGCCCTGAATCTGGATAAACGGCCGAAAATCAATATGAAGGTTGTACTTGCTAACTAAATCAAAATAAGGAGATTTTTCGTCGGCGGGGCGGGATTGGGTTACTAACAGCCGGTTAACTTTCGTGAGCCGGTCTTCGGTGGATTGCATGCTGGTCTCGTTCATTGAATCTCTACTCGTTTCGATAGTCAGTTATCAGTTCTTAGTGCCTCAGCGACGCAACTGCCAACTGTTCATCGCTCACTTTTACTGAAAACTCATTCATCATAGTGCGAAGCGCAAACCAATGATGAGTGGAATCAATTCAACGATACAAAGGTACGAAAATAAATAAAGATTTTTGATAGGCTCCATCGTGCGTATGACAAAGTAAAGTAAGGCCAAACGTGCGATGTAAAAACCGATCAGGGGCAAAAACAAAGCGCCCTCCGGCCAGGACGTTGCCGCTGTGTTATAGGAAATAACGGCTAGCACAACCGTTGAACCCGAAAAGAACAACAACGATGACTGTATAATCTTGAAATAATGGACGTTAATGATACTCTGCAACTTGTACAGTCCGCCCAGCACTTCCAGCGCAAGGTATTTCCCCATTAAGCTCAGAAACGCCAACCCTGTCAGCACTAAGAATTCGCCGACTAGCCACCCAAATTGCTGCTCACGCAACAGCAAGGTCCGGGACTCAAAAACCTCAAGATTTCGGCTCTGAACGAAAATGATTAGATAAGCAACGACAAAGCTTAAATTCAGCGTGAACCAGATATTCGTGCTGCTTAAAGGCCGGTTGATCAAAAATGACTCTTCCTGAGCACGTAGTGACAGAAGATCGCGGAAGCTATAAAATCGTTGAAAAGCCCGAGGGTAAGCCGTGTACAAAAAAGCATGCGTAGCCAGCAGAAACAGCAACCCGATATTCAGGAAGTTGTCGTAAACGGCTTGCGGACGGGGACGTACACTTAAGTTATCATCGCGTAGAACGACCGGTTTTTGGGTAGCCGATTTCGGATAGCCGATAAATAACTGCTTATCCGCCAGTCCAGGGGCTCCGTAGAGCGTCAGAAATACCTCGGGTTGCCGATACACCCGGTACAGGCTGTCGATACTGAGCACCTGCCATTGATTAGCCCGTAGCTTACGTTTCAGAGCGGCATTTATAAAGAGGTAGCCGTCCTGCTGCGTAGAAATCAGCAAACTATAGTGACGGTTACTCTCCAGGTCAACGTAAACGCTGAGGGCTGTTTCGTCCGCATGTTGTTCCACGATATACGGTACGTACGCTTTCGTACGTTCGTCGTACACCTGAAAATCTTCCCGGAAATTGTGGATCGGATAAAACCTTCCGTTGGGGCCAATGCCGCTCGTACGGGGCTGACCAAATGTAAAGAGCGAAAGGGCGAACGAGTGAAAGAGCGTTATTATACAGATAGCCAGTATATGTCTCCTCTTCACCTTAACTCGTTCGCTCATTCGCTCTTCCATTCCGATTCGGCGTTCCGATTCGCTTCTTTATTTGCCCAGTGCTTTCAGCATGGTGTCGCCAATTAAGGCAGGTGATTCAACCACGTGAATGCCGCATTCCCGCATGATGGCCATTTTTGCCGCGGCCGTATCATCAGCTCCGCCGACAATAGCACCAGCGTGGCCCATCCGACGACCTTTGGGGGCTGTCTGACCAGCGATGAATCCAACAACGGGTTTACGATTTCCGTCGGCCTTGATCCAGCGTGCAGCTTCAGCTTCCATACCACCACCGATTTCACCAATCATTACGATCGCTTCGGTTTCGGGGTCGTTCATGAGCAGTTCAACCGCCTGCTTGGTGGTCGTGCCAATAATCGGGTCGCCCCCAATGCCGATAGCCGTTGACTGGCCCAGACCGGCTTTTGTCAGCTGATCAACCGCTTCGTAGGTTAACGTACCGGATTTGGAAACGATACCGACCGTACCTTTTTTGAAAATGAAGCCCGGCATGATGCCAACCTTACATTCTTCGGCCGTCATAACGCCCGGGCAGTTTGGTCCGATTAACCGTACTTCTTTATCGGCCAGGTAGTTTTTCACCGCTACCATATCTTCGGTCGGAATGCCCTCGGTAATGCAGATGATGACCTTTATACCCGCATCGGCCGCTTCCATAATGGCATCGGCCGCGAAAGCAGGCGGCACAAAAATGATCGATACGTCGGCCCCAGCCTCGTTTACCGCCTGCTGAACCGTATTGAACACAGGACGGTCGAGGTGAGTTTGTCCGCCTTTACCCGGCGTTACGCCCCCAACTACGTTAGTCCCATATTCAATCATTTGCTGGGCGTGAAAACTGCCTTCCGAGCCGGTAAAGCCCTGGACGATAACTTTGGAGTCTTTGTTAACTAAAACACTCATGACGGTTTGTAAATCGTTGGCGATGCAGTTAAGGAGAAGCTAGCCTGACAGAAAAAATAATAAAGACCCATCACTATTAATTTAGTCTTTACCTCTTTCCTTCCTCTTTTCATCTCATAAAAGTTGGGCAAAAGTAGCCGAAACTTCGTAAATTACGTGATGATTTTTTCGCACATTCTCTCGGGTTCAGTCTTAGCCGGAGCGGGCTTTGGCGTGTTTTGGCACTTCTTCGGCCGCATTTCCTTGTTCAACCGGTTACTCTGGGGCTTCTTTCTCTTAACAACCTCGCTGGCGGCTCTAATTGGCGTGGCCCTGTATGCTGGTAATGATGCGCTGAAGCCGCTGCATAGCTCGATGATTGTGTTGTCGGATACCTTAGGCGTCGTTTGTGTGGTAACGGCCGTATATGCCCTGCTCAATCGCCGTACGCTTACCTTACTCACCTTCGTCGCTGCGGTCCTGTTTGGTCTCTTCCTATTCATCAGCCTGCTCCTGCCTGACGTACGCGTGTTTACGCCGATTGTACCGTCGCTGGGTATTCTGGCCTTGATGCTGCTGGCCGTTTTCTCGCTGCTGCAACGTAACAAACGTGGCTTGTGGGTGGTACTGGCCGCTATGATGATGGGCCTGGCTACAAAAGCGGATGCGTTCGATGGTATTATTCATCCCACCGATTTCTTTCATTACGCCAATGCGTTAGCACTCTGGTTTTTCGGAAAGGCAGCCGAACGATGAGCGATAACTTTAGCGGTAGTTTATAGTTTGACAGGTGTAGAGGTCATCCACCACAGTACAATTATAAACTCAATAGCGTTGGATCTTTTAGAACTGGCTCAGGACCCGAAAAAAACGGCCAAAGCCGCCAAACTTCTTTACGTGAGTGATACGATGCCTGGCATCACCCGTCAGCGCAACGGCGACCGATTTGTTTACCTCACGTCCGATGGCGATGAAGTTGATGATGAAGAAACGTTAGCTCGTATTCGCAGTATGGCGTTGCCACCAGCCTGGGAGAACGTCTGGATTAGCCCCAAGGCCAATGGGCACCTGCAGGCAACCGGTATTGATACTAAAAGTCGAAAGCAGTACCGCTACCACGCCAACTGGAACGCGATACGTAGTGAAACTAAGTTTTTCCGGATGGTGGCTTTTGGGGAAGCGCTGCCGCTTTTACGGGCTCGTTTGGATAAAGACTTAAAACAACGCGAACTCACCCGCGAGAAAGTTATTGCCGTTGCGTTGAGTGTAATGGAGCAAACGCTGATTCGCGTAGGCAATGCGGCATACGAGAAAGAATACGGTTCTTACGGCTTAACCACGCTGAAAGATCGGCACGTAAAGCTGGAAGGTAGTGAGGTTCGGTTCAGCTTTAAAGGCAAAAAAGGCATTTACCACGACATTACGTTGCACGACCGGCGCTTGTCTCGTCTGGTCAAAGCGTGTCGCGACATACCCGGTAAAGAGCTGTTTCAGTATTTCGACGAAAATGGCGACCGACGGTCGATTGACTCGGGCATGGTTAACGACTACTTACACGAAACGATGGGCAGTGATTTTTCGGCCAAAGATTTCCGCACATGGGCCGGAACGGTAAACGCGCTTCGGCTTTTGGTAGAACTGGAACCTTGCGAAACCGAAAAAGAACTGAAGAAAAACGTAAATACCGTACTGGATGAAGTCTCCCATCAACTGGGCAACACACGTACGGTTTGCCGCAAGCATTACGTCCACCCCCAAATTCTGGAAGCCTACGAGTGCCGCGATCTAAACCCATATATTGAACATAAAAATCGCTTTCGGCAAACAAGCCCCCACGGTCTCGACGGTGTTGAAAAACTACTCTTAAAATTCCTGAAAGATCAGGTTAAAAAAGTAGTGAAAAGCCCTGCGGCTAAAAAGGCAGTAGCTTAATGCGTAGCCTTGACCCACTGATTGTGTTGACAATTAGGACAAATAGGCTGGCTACTTGCAGCAAACGTTTGAATATTGCCGCAGGTTGTACAGGCGTACGTCCCAGCTTCGGCAATTGTTTCGGTAGAGTTTTGCAAAGCTTTCGGCATAACTGGCAAACCGGCTTTTACGTCATTTTGAGGGTATTGAAACACGCTTACTTCGCCGGTTGGCTCAAGAATAGCGGCCTGTACTTCGCCCAACTGCTTTATTCCCGCTAACCGAAGTTCAGTAAAAAGCTCGTCCTGCGTCAGGTCCTCCTTCTTGAAGTTTTTGATTAAAATACAGCCTCCTTCTACTACGTATACAGGTTTACCCTCTAAAAACTCCCGAACGACTCGGTTGGAATCAGAAAGCCTGGTAATGAGCTTGTAGCAAATCATCATTACCGTGAACACGACTATGACCGAGAGCAGTGGTACATCTTCGTAAAACATTGGATCGCCAGCCGCCGAACCTAATCCAATAACAAGAACCAGCTCGAACACAGACAATTGCTTAATCTGGCGTTTACCCGAGATTTTTAAGGCAATCAATAACACCAAGAACATTACCAGCGTACGAAACGCCACCTCACCTAAATACGTCAGGGGAAGTTCATTCGTTAATACGCGCACCCAATCAAAGGGCTCAACCGGTTGTTTCATTGTCTACGTAGTGAAGTGAATCAACAAAAAAGGGAAGCCTGAATTGACAGGCTTCCCCTTACTTCTTATTCTCAGGTGCGTTGTCCTTCCGCACTTTAATGCTTCGTTTCAGTGCCCACTCTTCGGCTTTCGCCGTAGCAATAGCCAGCGCTTTCTGATCGTCGCTACCTTCAGCCAGCAGTGCGTTCGCAATGGCAATGGCTTTGTTACGAACCGGCGCCATAAAGTTTTTCAACGAGTCAGGGTACTCTTTGTTCGTATAGGGCATAGTCGGTTGTTGATTGTTAGTATCCTGCGTTATGAGCTTACTAGGATAACCGCTTAACGAACAGACTGTTCAACGAACGGGCCTTAGCTCTACTGCGCCAGCTCCTGCGTGATGGTGCTGCTTAATCGCAACAGTTCAATTTCGGCAGCTTTGGCATTAAATTCAGCTTCAATCAAACGAGTCTGCGCGTTTATCGCATTACGCTGTACATCCCGGAACTCGACAAATGTTGAATTACCGATTCGGTAACGGTCGTAAGCAATATCGACGTTCTGATTAGCCAACTGATTATTCTGAACCTCCAGGTTTAGCAGCGACAGGCTATTGCGATAGGCCTGATACGTTTGGGCTAATGCCGATTGAAGCTGTAACCGCTGGTCACTCTCCTGGTTCTGAGCAATCAACGTATTAACACGGGCGTTCTGAATCTGACGCTTCAGGTTGAATCCGTTGAATATGGGAATCGTGGCTTGCAGGTTGTAGGTCAACGCGCCAGTGCGGCCCGTGCGTATACCAAAACCGCCCTGGTTATCAACCAATTGATAGTTATATCCAGTTTGTGCAGTTAATACCGGCAGTTGTTGGGCATTTGCCAAACGCAGGTTAATGTCCGCCAACGTTCGGTTAAGAACCGCTGTAGCCAACAAAGGGTTGTTTGTCGTCAATGATTCCTGTAAAGTGGCTAGCTGCAGGTCGGTCCGGGCAATGATGGTATCCCGAACGGAGAATTCTGCTTGTGGGTCCCGTATCAACTGCGTATTCAACAGGATTTTCGCATTTCGTAAGGCTTGCTCCTGCGATAGTAAAGCGGCACTATCGGTGTTATAATCTACCTGAGCACTCAAGAAATCAACCTTAGAACGGGTACCTACTTCGTAGTTAGCGCGAGCCAGTTCGAGCCGTTCACGCGAAATATCAAGAGCCTGACTAAAGGCAATTAATCGCTGAAGCTGCCGAACGACATCATAATAACTGGTGGCAACGTTGGCAATGGTTGCTTCTACATTTGCTCGGGTAGTAACGTTACTGATTTGTAGTAACTGCCTTAGCTGTGTGTATAGCGCACTTCGGGCATAGCCATTGAATACGGTATAATTTATATTGAAACCTATGTTACTGGTCCGGTTGAAGACGCCACGCGCTTCCTGCGGAGGCCGGAGTCCATCCAGATACGTCTGCCGAAAGTTCTGTAGTCCACCATTTGAGCTAAGGTTACCAATAAGAGAAGGCAAGTACCCAGCGTTGCCCTTTGTGTAGTTATTACGGGCAATTTGCTCTTGCTGTCGATAAATCTGAACCTGGTAGTTTTTTTCAACAGCCTGGGCAACAGCTTGTTGAAAAGTGAGCAGTTCCCCCGGCTGTGGAATGGTAGCAACCGTGAAACTTCGCTGCTGAGCACGTTGGATGGCATTTTGGGGTTGTTGAGCAAAAACCGTAGCGGGTAAGGAAACAAGTAAAATCCAGCCGTAGAGCTTCATTGACTTAGTATTAACAACAAGATTAAAAGCCAAAATTACAAGAATCTACGATTAGCTGAAGTGCTTATTAATTTTCGCGTAATTTGCGTTTCGCCCAATCATCAACCATGAATCGTTTGCCATTGCCAGCACTGGCTTTTATTGCTCTGTTATCGAGCTGCTCATTCAAGAAAAAAGCCGATCTACTTGTCACCAATGCCCATATCTACACAGCCGACTCAAGCTTTTCGACAGCGGAAGCATTCGTTGTAAAAGACGGTAAATTCTTAGCGGTTGGCTCAGCAAAAGAACTCGCTGAACAATACAACGCCGACAGTACGGCAGACCTTAACGGGCAGCCTGTTTACCCCGGATTCTACGATCCCCACGCGCACTTCCTGGGATTGGGACAGGTTTTGTCTCAAGCTAATTTGGTTGGTGCGGAATCGTATGATGAGGTGATCGACCGGTTGAAAGCATTTTACCAGAAAAATCCGCAGGTGCTCTGGCTCACGGGTCGCGGATGGGATCAGAACGACTGGCCAGAGAAAACGTTCCCAACCAAAGAAAAACTGGATGCTGCGTTTCCTAATGTACCGGTTGCCCTCACAAGGGTAGATGGACACGCGTTGCTGGTCAATTCAAAAGCACTCCGGCTCGCTCAAATCACAGCCGGCTCAAAACTGTCTGGTGGCGAAGTGGTGCTCGCGAACGGTGAACCCACCGGTGTTTTAGTAGACAACGCGATGCAGTTTATTCGGCGAGTACTACCTCGACCCGATAACGCCGACAAGACCCGTATGCTGCTGGCCGCCCAAGCCGCCTGCGTTAAGCTGGGGTTAACCACCGTATCTGACGCAGGTATTAGTCCCGATGAAATCAACCTAATTGACAGCCTTCAAAAAGCGGGTAAGCTCAAAATTCGGGATTACGCCATGGTTAGCCTGGGTGAACCGAATTTGAACTACATTTTGAAACGCGGCCCCTTCCAGACGGACCGGCTAACCGTTCGTTCGTTTAAGCTATATGCCGATGGTGCCTTAGGTTCGCGGGGAGCCTGTTTGCGGAAGCCGTACAGCGACCGTCCCGAAACGGGCGGATTCCTGCTGTTGAGCCCAGCTGAGCTGGAACGCGTAACGAAACTTCTCTACGCATCAAATTTTCAGGCCAATACGCACTGCATTGGTGACTCAGCCAACCATCTGATGTTGACGCTGTATGGCAACTTATTGAAAAAACAGAACGACCGCCGGTGGCGGATTGAACACGCTCAGGTCGTTTCGCCGGAAGACGTTTACAAGTTTGGCCGTTATTCGATTATTCCCTCGGTACAACCTACGCACGCTACGTCGGATATGTACTGGGCTGCTGACCGACTGGGATCGATTCGGGTTAAAGGAGCTTACGCGTTCAACGACCTGATGAAGCAGAATGGGCTGATTACGTTTGGCAGCGACTTCCCCGTCGAAGCGGAAAACCCTTTATTCGGTTTTCATGCCGCTGTAGCACGTCAGGACGCGAAGAACTTCCCAGCAGGTGGCTACCAGATGGAAAACGCCGTTGACCGTAAATCGGCTTTATTGGCGATGACCCGCTGGGCAGCCTATGCCAACTTTGAGGATCAGCTTCGGGGTAGCATCGCCCCCGGCAAACAAGCTGACTTTGTCGTGCTCGACCGGGACATTATGACAGCCCCCAATACGCAGTTGCGCCAGACTCAGGTCAAGCAGACCTGGATTGGTGGTGAACGGATTTATTGATCTACCGTGAATTTCGAATTGCCGTAAATCATTGCTGACGCGTAGCCTCACCGTGGCGGGGCTACGCGTCAGCTTTTTGTCTAAGAAAAGCTACAGCACCTTCGTAATCTGATAGGAAAGGTTGTTAAACGTTACGGTGTCACCTGCTTTTTTACCAGCCAGAGCCGTTCCAATTGGAGAAGCTGGCGAAATGGCAAAATACAGTACGTTGTTCAACGTAAGCTTACCCGCGCTGATGCTGATGAAGAATGTGCCCCGGTTTGTACTAACTAAACTACCTGGCTGAACGCTCTCATAAACTTTATCAACGTTCATCCGGCCCAGCTCCTGCCCTAACTTCATGGCCTCAGCCAACAATTGGGCGTGCCGGTCCCGTTCGAGCTGCGCCATCGCCCGCCCAGTTTCGTATTTGTCGCCAGCGCTGCTTTTTTCTTCCGCATTGGCCGATTCCTGAGCCGCTTCCATGGCTTCTTTCGCCGTATTGATACGTTGCTCAACGTAGCTTTCGCACAAGGCGAACAGGCTTGCCTTGATTTTATGATCGATATCTGTCACGCTACAAATGGCCTTTTTTCATTTCTCCTACCGCGTAATTAGCCGCCCGGGCCGTTAAGGCCATGAACGTAATGGATGGGTTCTGACTACCCGTTGACGTCATAGCCGCGCCATCCGTAACAAATACATTTTTGACCGAGTGAAGCTGGCTGTGCGCGTTAAGCAACGATGTCTTCGGGTCACGTCCCATCCGAACACCGCCCATTTCGTGAATGTCGAGGCCTGGATTACGGTGATCGTCGTAGGGGTTAATATTCTTACAACCCGACTTTTCCAGCATTTCGGCTCCTTGCTGCAGGAAGTCCTTCATCATTTTCACGTCGTTATCCGTATAATCGATAGCTGTCACCAATTGCGGGATTCCCCAGGGGTCCTTCTGATCGGTACTCAGTCGAACGTGGTTTTCATAGCGCGGTACCGTTTCAGCCTGCATCATCATAAACACATGCCAGGCTCCGGGATCACTCAGCTTATCTTTGAACTCGGCACCGAAGCCTTCCTGCCCCGCACCCCGTTGCCAACCTCCTCTTGACGCACTGAACGCCACCATATAGCCGCGCTGAAAATCCATTTCCTGCTTATCGACATTCCGGAAATTAGGCATGAAGGCAGTCGTTGGCCGACGACCGTAGTAATACCCATCTTCAAAGCCTTCGTAGTCGGCGACGATATTACCCCTGTAATTATGGAATGCTACGTAATGACCCAATACGCCACTGTCGTTGCCTAAGCCTTTTGGAAAGCGCCTTGACGTAGAGTTGAGCAAAATCAGATTTGTATTCAGGCAAGCCGCATTGACGAAAATGATACGAGCGTAGTACTCTGTCATCTGCTTCGTGTGCGTATCGATCACGCGAACGCCTGTAGCCTTGCCTTTGGCCTCGTCGTAAATAATCGAGTGCACAACAGAGTCGGGACGTAGCGTTAGTTTACCCGTTTTAGCTGCCCAGGGTATAGTCGACGAGTTGCTGCTGAAATAACCGCCATAGGGACAACCACGATAGCAAAGGTGTCGCGCCTGACATTGCGCCCGACCCTGGTCGTAATGAATTTGCTTAGGCTCAGTTAAGTGAGCGCAGCGACCAATAATTACGTGCCGGTCTTTGTAGCTTTCAGCCACCCGTTTCTGAATGTGCTTTTCCACACAGTTCAGCTCCCAGGGTTTTAAGAACTCGCCATCGGGTAAGGTTTCGAGTCCATCTTTATTGCCGCTTATGCCCACAAACTTCTCGACGTGACTGTACCAAGGGGCAATATCTTCGTAACGAATCGGCCAATCGACAGCCGCTCCATCGCGGGCATTGGCTTCAAAATCGAAGCGGCTCCAGCGCTGGGTCTGACGCGCCCAGATGAGCGACTTTCCGCCTACCTGATACCCACGAATCCAGTCGAAAGGCTTTTCCTGAACATACGGATGCTCAGCGTCTTTGACAAAAAACTGCTGAGTCGCTTCATCGAGCGCGTAACACTTCGTAGCAATTGGGTTTTCCTCGTCAAACGCGCCAGGCATCCGGTTGCGGTGCGGGAAGTCCCAGGGGTTCAGCGTAGCCGTCGGGTAATCGACAATATGGCGAACATCACGTCCCCGTTCGAGAACAAGCGTACGCAAGCCTTTTTCACAGAGTTCTTTCGCTGCCCAGCCTCCACTGATACCCGAGCCAATAACAATAGCGTCGTAGCGGTTCGTCGTTACGATTCGAGCAGCCTTAGCATCTCCGTTGATAGTCATAGTTAATGTATTTTAAACTACTAGTATAGCTATTAATTGTTGTTACGCAAAACCCACTACGTTAGTAGATTTTTCAAAACATCAGCCGTTGCTTTTGGCTTATTACCTAAAAAGTACAACCAAAAGCAACGTTATGGAAACCCAAATTCCACCCCAGCACCAGGATGTGCAACCGGGGATACAGGCTGAACTCACTCCCCAACCTAAGGTGATTCGATATACGTATCGAGGAACGAATAAGCTGAAAGACAAAGTAGCGCTCATTACGGGTGGCGACAGTGGTATCGGCCAGGCCGTGGCCGTTCATTTTGCCCGCGAAGGGGCCGATATAGCCATCGTATATACTGAACGCGAAGAAGTTGATGCGCAGAAAACCAAAGAACTGGTTGAAGCTGAAGGTCGACAAATTCTATTACTACCCGGCGACTTGAAGCAACTGGACTTTTGTGAGCGAGTTGTTGAGGAAACAGTTAAGCGTTTTGGCAAACTGAACATTCTGGTCAATAATGCAGCCCTTCAGCTTCAGCACAAGAAGTTCGAAGAAATTCAGGATGAGGACTTAGTCAGCACTTTCCAGACGAACATCTATTCCATCTTTCGAGTGACAAAGGCAGCACTCAAACACCTGCACGAAGGCGACTCCATCATCAACACTACGTCGGTGACAGCCTATCAGGGGCGGGCTGATCTTCCCGAATACTCGTCGACGAAAGGGGCAATTATGGCTTTTACACGGGCATTGGCTGGTAATCTGGCGCAGAAGAAAATCCGGGTGAATGGCGTAGCGCCGGGACCAATCTGGACACCGCTCAACCCGGCCTCGGTATCGGCAACGGAGGTGGCCATGTTTGGTAAAGATGTGCCTATGAAACGGCCTGGGCAACCCAGCGAAGTAGCACCAGCTTACGTCTATCTGGCCTCGCAGGATGCATCGTACGTAACAGGACAAATTATTCACCCCAACGGCGGCACCGTCGTAAACGGATAAAATTACACCTCACACCTTTGTTTCTCAGTGGTATTGGGTTCTCAAGACTCCTATTACTGAGACATAAAGCTCAACTTATTCAACGTCATGGACGAACAGATGGAAATGGACATTCCGGTGCAAACGCAGGAGGCACAGCCCGGAATTGAAGCACAGATGGACCCTCAACCAGTTTATATCCGCGATGGGTATGAGGGCTCCGATAAATTAAAAGAAAAGATTGCCCTGATTACCGGTGGCGACAGTGGTATTGGCCGAGCAGTGGCCGTACATTTTGCTCGTGAAGGGGCCGACGTAGCCATCATCTATCATCCGAGAGAGGAAGAAGACGCACAGAAAACAAAGCAGTTAATCGAAGCCGAAGGTCGTCGGAGTCTGCTTATACCGGGTGACTTACGGAAATTATCGTTTATTCGGGAGGCCGTTGGCAAGGTGCTTAGTACGTTCAATCGGATTAACATCCTTGTGAACAACGCGGCTGTGCAGTTCCCACAAAAAGAGCTGACCGATATAAAGGACGAAGACATGCTGGCTACGTTCGAAACGAATATCCTGGCCATGTTTCGTCTCACTAAAGCGGCTTTACCACACATGGCTGAATACGACTGCATCATCAATACAACGTCCATTACGTCGTACCGGGGCAGCGAAACCTTGCTTGACTACTCTTCAACTAAAGGCGCAATCACGGCCTTTACCCGATCGCTCTCGCAGCATCTGGTCGAACGTAACATCCGGGTGAATGCCGTTGCTCCCGGTCCAATCTGGACGCCCTTGATTGTATCCTCGTTTGACGAAGAGAAGATTGCCAGCTTCGGTAAGAACACTCCGATGGAACGGCCCGGTCAACCGGCGGAAGTAGCGCCTGCCTATGTGTTTCTGGCTTCGGAAGACGCATCATACATAACGGGGCAGGTCATGCACATCAACGGGGGCGAAATCATTAACTCATAAAAAGTTGTTATTCCCCCACGTTTCGATATAGTTTGTAAGTTAACTTTAAGGTTGTTCCGAGCCAGTCGGAACAACCTTTTTTATGGAAACAATTTCATCAGCCACGCGTCCGGTTCCGCTTCATCCTGGCTTACCTATCCTCGGGAATACGCTTTCGTTTTTGCGTGATCCATTGGCGATTCTGCGCGTCCTGCAGCGGTATGACCGCGTTGTGCACCTTCGCATTGGCAGTCGGCATCAATATTTAGTGCTTCGCCCGGAAGATGCCAAGCACGTAATGCAGGAGAATCACCGAAACTATGGTCGCTCCCCCGCCTTTAACGTACTCAAAATCTTTTTGGGCAATGGTCTGCTCACCAGCGACGGCGATTTCTGGCGTCGGCAACGGCGTTTGGCGCAACCCGCCTTTCACCGGCAAAAGTTAGCGGCCCTGGCGCAGACAATGGTGCAGGAGACAGTCGACTGGGTTATCGACCTAAAGCAGCAGAACCGGCAGCAGCCCATCAACGTATCGCAGGCGTTTATGGACGTAACGATGCGGATTGTCTGCAAGACACTGTTCGGCTCGGACGTAGTCGGTAAACTCGACGGTTTGTCCTCGGCCCTGGATACCTTACAATACTACGCCAATCAGCGGATGCTATCGCCACTTCGGTTTCCGATGAGTTGGCCAACGCCCGCCCATCAACGTTTTCGGCAAGCCGCTGCGCTGGTCGACTCGTTCATTTATAGCGTAATCAGCCAGCGTCGGCAGAACCAGGCTACGCAGCACGACGATCTTTTGGATATGTTGTTGAACGCGGAAGACGAAGAGACTGGCGAACGCATGTCGGACCAGCAACTCCGCGACGAATGCGTAACGCTCTTTGCCGCTGGTCACGAGACTACGGCGGTTTCGATGGCCTGGACGCTTTTGCTACTAGTCAATCACCCCGACATACTCGCCCGGTTGAAAACAGAAGTAACCAGCGTCCTGAGCAGTGACCCGGCTCCCCCGGCCGAGCGGTTTCGGACGTTGACGTATACTATGCAGGTCATTCAGGAGTCGTTGCGGCTGTATCCACCCGCCTGGATTATGAGCAGACTGGCGCATAACGACGATCAAATTGGACCGTATGTAATACCAGCAGGCGATACGGCGCTAGTGTGTCCTTACTTACTCCACCGAGATCCGGCCACCTGGCCCGACCCCGATCGATTCGATCCGGACCGCTTTGCGCCCGGTGCCGACAAAGACCGCCATTCGTACGCTTATCTGCCGTTTGGCGGTGGCCCTCGCCTTTGCATTGGTAATCAGTTTGCGCTGATGGAAATGCAGATTCTGCTAGCTATGTTCATCCGGGAGTTCGATGTACAAGCCGTCAAAAATCAACGTATAGCAACACAACCTTTGATTACGTTACGTCCAAAGCGACCAATTCATTTGTACGTAAACTAGCCAAATTGCACTTTACAAAGGAATTCACTCTGGCGTTGTTTCACGACAGGTTCTAATTGCCCTGTTCACAGCTATTGAGTCGGCCATTACGTAAAAAATCGTGAAACCTAGTTGCATCTTTCGTAGCCCCTCTTGACTTTGTGGTCCAGATAGCCAAACTTAGATAGTCCATTGATGTTCTGTTTCAATTCACTTAAAAAGCGACACAATGAGACTAAAAATTAATGCCGTCCACTTTACGGCCGATCAGAGCCTGTTAGATTTCATCCAGGCAAAGCTCAACAAGTTAGACACCTTCCACGACCGAATCATTGGCGGAGAAGTGTTTCTGAGGTTAGAAGGAGCTGATTCTAACCGAATTAAAGAGAAAATCGTTGAGATTCGGCTGATGATTCCTGGCAAGGAGTTGTTCGTTAAAGAGTCTGACAAAAGCTTCGAGAGCGCAACAGATCGTCTGCTCGATGTGCTGAAAGACAAACTCGTCCGCTGTAAGCAGAAACGAAACGACTTCTCCAGTTCGGAAATTGTTGAAGCAAAGTCCCGAATGAAAGAAGATGAGGTTTTCGAACCCGATGAGTTATAACCAACGTATCACAAACGAAGAAAGCCATCCCGCTCGGGATGGCTTTCTTCGTTTGTGATACGTTGCAAACTATAATCCAAAGGCTTCTTTAATTTTATCAACGAAATCGAGTTTCTCCCAGGTAAACAGTTCGACCTCCACTTCCTTCGAGTGGCCATTGGAGCCAAACGTTTTCTTCACAATCTCGTTCTTGCGGCCCATGTGTCCGTACGCAGCCGTTTCTGAGTAGATCGGGTTGCGGAGTTTCAGGCGCTGCTCGATCGCGTAAGGACGCATATCGAAGATCTGCTCGATCATCCGGGCAATCTCACCATCGTTTACGTCTACCTTAGCCGTACCGTACGTATTGACGTAAAGACCGCAGGGCTGAGCGACGCCAATGGCGTATGATACCTGCACAAGTACCTGATCGCACAGACCAGCCGCTACCATGTTTTTGGCGATATGACGGGTTGCATAGGCAGCCGAACGGTCAACTTTCGAGGGGTCTTTGCCCGAGAAAGCCCCCCCCCCGTGCGCTCCTTTACCACCGTACGTATCGACGATGATTTTACGCCCGGTCAGGCCGGTATCACCGTGCGGACCGCCAATCACGAACTTGCCCGTTGGGTTGATGTAATACGTAATATCATTGGTAAATAGGCTGTGCAGCTCCGCTTTTTGAGCGGCTTTCACCCGTGGAATAACGATGTTGATGATGTCCGACTTGATCATGTCGAGCATCGTTTTATCATCGGCAAAATCATCGTGCTGAGTCGATACAACAATCGTATCAATCCGGATCGGCTGATGGTCGTCGGAGTACTCGATCGTTACCTGCGACTTCGCATCGGGCCGCAGATAAGGCATCAGATCGTTTTCGTGATTCCGGATGTGCGACATCTCGCGCAGGATCGCGTGGGCCAGGTCCAGCGGCAACGGCATGTAGTTGTCCGTTTCGTTGGTTGCGTAGCCAAACATCATACCCTGATCACCGGCTCCCTGCGCATTGGCGCGGGTCTCAAAGTCATCGTTGGCAACCTCCCGGTCAACACCCTGATTGATGTCGGCTGACTGATCGTGTAAGGCCGAAAAAATGCCGCACGAGTTCGCTTCAAACATGTACTCACTCTTGGTGTAGCCGATCTTCCGGATTACCTCCCGAGTAATTTTTTGAACGTCTAGGTATGTATCGGTTTTGATTTCACCGGCCAATACAACCTGCCCTGTGGTAACGAGTGTTTCGCAGGCGACCTTACTATCGGGGTCGAAAGCCAAAAAGTTGTCAATTAAGGCGTCAGAAATCTGGTCGGCGACTTTGTCGGGGTGTCCTTCAGAGACGGACTCGGAAGTGAAAAGATAAGGCATTGCTGCTCTGGATGACTTAGTTTGAACCACAAAGCTACGAGTTTATTCATTGGGGGCAAACGGGTTAATTGCCAAGAAACCCGAATTAATATCGCTAAAGAAGCGTACTAAGCGTTTTGCGGGTTGTTACGACGATTCGGCCGTAGGCTAAATTAGCGTAACAACCCCTTCTCGTAGCAGGTAAGGCTTATATGCGTAAATTGAATATCCTGATCTGGCACATTCATGGTGCCTATCTGACTGCCATTACCCAAACTGAACACAACTGGTATCTACCCAAAAAAGAAGACAATTCGGAAGGCTACATAGGTCGGGGCGTTGGCTCATCCATGCCGGATTACGTTCGGGAGGTCCCAGCCGATGAAGTAAAGAAGCTGAAGCTCGACTTAATCATTTTTCAGACGCCCCAGAATTACCAGGAAGATCAATTTAAGATTTTATCCGCCGATCAGCGCAACCTCCCTAAAATCTACTTGCAGCACAACAGCCCCGAGCCGCACCCCACCGATTCGCGGCACTGGGCCGCCGATGATCCGGACGTGTTGCTCGTACACGTAACGCAGTACAACCGGTTGATGTGGGACAACGGCACCACGCCCACAGCGGTTGTGGAACACAGCGTCGCAATCGACCCAACGCTACGTTACAATGGCAGCCGTCCAGAAGGCATCTTTGTCGTAAACGAAATGAAACGACGGGGGCGCATGGCGGGCTTTGACTTGTATCAGTCGTTCAGAGCCGATGGGCTACCGCTCACGACCGTCGGTATGGGCTCGGCCGACGTTGGCGGCATCGGCGAGATCCATTACACCCAGCTTCATAAACACGTAGCGGACTATCGGTTTCTTTACAGCTTTATGCGCTACAGCAGCCTGCCACTGGCCGTTATCGAAGCCTTAACGATTGGCATGCCCGTGGTAGCCCTGGCGACTACGGAACTTCCGGTAGTTATTAAAAATGGCGTTCACGGATTTGTGTCCAATAACCCCGACGAGCTATGGCAAGCTATGCAATTTCTGCTCGATAACCCCGACGAAGCACGTCGGATGGGCGAGAATGCACGCAAGCTGGCAGAGGAACGCTTTAGCCTCCCCCGTTTTATCAACGACTGGAATCGTATTTTCGAGCAAGTAACGGCCTAAGAGCTAGGTTCGGATTTAGCCAACCCATTTCCGTCGCATCACGTCAAAGAAAGCAGAGGTGAACGCCCACCAGGGCATAGTTGTAAACAAGCGAATCTCTTCGAAGAACCGAGTGTCTTCATCGAGAAATTTAAACGCGGTGGCCGGTCGATTTTCTGAGAACATACGCGAAAATACGTCGTCGGCCGGATGGCGTCGGTTTTCCAGTACGTTCAGCAGAACACTGTCATACAATTTGAAGCGCTGCTTAAACCAGGGTAAGTGTCGGTCGGGCTTACCCGTCTGGGCCAGATTCGCCACAATAGAACGCAGGAACCGCTGGGTCCGCTGAAACGTATACCCGGTCGAGGGTTTCGTATGTCCACCGGACGTACCAATCCGAACGATGTGCTCCGACGGATTTTCGTGGGTTTCTTCGTCGGTCATGGGAATAATACCCGTTTCGGTTTCGCAGATCTGATATGTTCCTGCATCCAGAAACCGATCGATATAGTCCCGTAAATTCGCTTCGTACTCGTCATCGGCCATGAGTTTGTCGTTAAAAAGGGTAAACTCAACCAGCGCCGTCTGCGCATCGAACGGCATGACATATACGAACCGGCAATCTCCCCCCTGCTCAACGCGAAAGTCCATAATCTCCGGCTGGGCCGGGTCGAAGCAAGCATTGGCCGTTTTAATAACCCAGCCTTTAAAATGCTGTAACAAGTTATGGTTCTGGGGCTTATCCAGCTTTAGCGAAAACGTACTGTCGAACACGTAATCAGCAATGTAAGGCTCGTCATCCGCGATCACAAAGCCGCCCTGGGGCGTGTCTTTGATTCGGTTGATCGTAGCCTGCCTCTGTTCGATATTAGGCCACTTAACCAGTTCATTCTGCACAAATTCGTAGAAATCAATCCCTCGCAGCATTTTATAGCGGTACTGACCCATATCGAGCGGCCCGGCATGCGTAGGACCGTGAAAGCTAACCCCATTCCAGGTTCTGAACAGAATCTCTTCAAAGGGGCCGGCGGTACGTTCCCAAAAACACCACGTTCGATCATTGCGGTTTTTCTGTTCGCGGTCCAGAATCAGGATAGAGCGGTCGCGCAGCGGAGACTGAGTAAGGTAGTAAGCCAGACTTAACCCGGCCATTCCACCTCCAGCGATGATGAAGTCGTATTTTTTCATTCAGCAAAGAAAAAGTCCGGGCGGCTGTCCGGACTCTCCTAGTAAAATAAACGGAATGCGAAATTGTTTGCAAATCAGGTTCTCACCTTACACATTAACGTGCTTCTCAGCATGGTAACTTGACCGAACGAGTGGTCCTGATTCAACGTATTTCAGGCCGCGTTTGAGGCCTTCTTCCTTGTACATGGCAAATGTCTCGGGATGAATCCACTCAATGACTTCGTGGTGCATTTTGGTGGGTTGCAGATACTGCCCTAAGGTCAACACATCCAGTCCATTCTGGGCCAGATCATCCATGGCCTTAAAGACCTCATCGTGCGTTTCGCCCAGGCCGAGCATGATGCCCGATTTAGTACGTTGTCCGTATGCCTTCGTGCGCTGAATCTGTTCCAGGCTCCGTTCGTACTTTGCCTGGGGCCGAACGCGCCGATACAGACGCTCTACCGTTTCCATGTTGTGCGAAACGACTTCCTGCCCCGCCGAAATCATGCGTTCGAGGGCTTCCCAGTTCCCTTTTGTGTCAGGAATCAGCGTTTCAATGGTCGTCGTGGGCGATGCTTCTTTAATCAGGCGAACGGTCTGATACCAGATTTCAGCCCCCCGGTCTTTGAGTTCATCCCGGTTAACGGACGTAATCACCGCGTGTTTCACCTTCATCAGCACAATGGCTTCGGCTACGCGCCGGGGCTCGTCGGTATCGTATTCGTTAGGGCGTCCCGTCGCTACAGCGCAGAACGTACAACTCCGGGTACAAACGTTTCCCAGAATCATAAACGTAGCGGTGCCTGCCCCCCAGCACTCGCCCATATTCGGGCAATTGCCGCTCTCGCAGATTGTATGGAGTTTATGCTCGTCCACCAACTTACGGACTTTAGCATATTCTGGGCCGATTGGCAGCTTCACGCGCAGCCAGTCAGGTCTCTTTTTACGTTGTTGCTCGGAGGGTATTACGGGTAGTTCGATCATGGCTCCTCAATCCTTTCCAACAAAATTCGTTTTTCGGATGTAAAGTTCATCAAAATAGCTGGAGGAAAAGCAGGAGGGGAATGTAAGGAGGAAAAGGAGATGTGTCACCACGTTCCCTTTCCCGCTTCATCCCCCTCCTGCTTTTCTTTTTTATTATTTCTTGCTGCCGAAAAACAACGTAATGTATCCCGACGTAAAGAAGCTTCGATTGCCTAGCTCGCGGCCTCCGGCTGGGTCGGTGTTCGGAATGATGACGATCTTGCTGGGAAAAATTTCGGTTAAGAAGCCAATCTCCACGCCGGTTGTATTGTTGCGGAATGCGCTCAATTCAAAGCTCAGGGCGGCTTTCAGGTTTAAGCCAACGGTTAGTTTCGATTCACCGAGGCCCTGAAAAAATCCACCAGCACCGGTAACAGCTTCACCCGTAGCGGTCTGAAACCCATTCACCTCGGAGGCTGGAACAGTGCGCGTTGAGTTGCCGTAGGACACCTCCAGGTAATAGGGCTTGATGATGCCCAGCGAGGGGCCACCCGCCAGAATACCGCTTACCGCAATGCCTTCGTCGGAGTTCCGTCGAAACAGCTTCACCTCGCGACCGTATTGCGGACGAAGCACAAACAGGTAATTTTCTTTCCCACTAATATAGCGTGAGCCAACCGAATTGACCGATGACTGGATCTCTTTAGGATGCTTCACATTGACAAGTTCAACGCTCAGATAGCGGTATTGCGGCAGGCCGAAGAACGTACCCGATAGCTGTTTTGATTGCCGAAACGCAAAGCCGCCAACAATGCCGGAGTTTGTGTTTGTTGTGATGCCAAACGTAGTTTCGGTTTGGTAATCATCGTCTTCCGCATCGGTATTTTGTGCCTGAACAACCGGTGCGGTTGCAAACAGGCTCATCAGCATCCACCCTACTAGTATGTATAATGTTCGCATCTTCGTAAATTCCTGAAATAAAGCTACTAATTTATCGCCATCTCACAAAATCAGCTCGGCCTATTAGCGTAACCAATCCATAATTTTTATGTTTAGGCGAAAAAGTAAAATGGTCATTTTCTGAGTCATGTCGTTTCGATGGCCTGACGTAAGGACTACCACCTAAAACCAAAATGGCGACAATTCACATTGATTACCTCGGCGAGTTACGTACCGCCTGCGTTCACCTCCAATCCGGAACCCAGATCAACACCGATGCTCCGACTGACAACCAGGGCCGTGGTGAAGCCTTTTCGCCAACCGACCTGGTGGCGAATGCACTAGGTACCTGCATCATTACAACCATGGGTATTTTTGCCCGACGCGATGGCATCGAACTCAAGGGCAGTGAGCTGGATGTTACAAAAATTATGACCAGCCAGCCTCCGCGACGTATCGCCCGCATTGAAGTGAGTCTGGTGCTTCGGGCTGACCCTATGCCTGATGAAGCGACCCGTGCCCAGCTGGAGAAGATTGCTCATACTTGTCCGGTAGCCATTAGCCTGCACCCAGACATTGAACAGGCTGTTACGTTGCGGTGGGAAGCCCCAGTTTCGGCTTGATATAGTCAGGCACCAATCAAAAACCTTCTGTTCAGTGGTCGATCCAGTACTGGAAACGACGTTGAACAGAAGGTTTTGCTGTGCTTTTGTTCGCTTTGGCCTAGAATTAGGTTTAGTCAGCGAGGATTACTTTTCGGCTGATGCGCTGATACCCCTGGGTCAATGTCAATATGTAAAGCCCGCGGGGAAGCGTATTAACCGGCACCTTGATTAGATTTTCGCCTTCGGTGGCCTGATGAATGGTTTCGGCAACCGGAACCGCTGCCGAATTGATTAACTGCACACTTACCTCGCCAGCCGCTTTGGCCGGGTACCGTATCCGCACCTCATCACGGGCCGGTATCGGATAAACGTTTACCTGTAAGAATTCGCTGGTTCCTGGTTCGTCGATGGACCCTACTCGTCCGCCACTGACACTTGTTAGCCGTGCTCCGGCCCAGTCGCCGTGGTCTCCGCAGGCATCGCCCAGGGCACTAACCACTAGTTTAAGCATTTGCTTACCTGATACGTTGAGGTTGACGGATTTGGTGGCCGAGGTTGGCGTCATGGTCCCGCTGCTGTAAACCAGCACATTATCCAGGTATACCTGAAACTCCAGCGATCCGCAGGCCCCATCACCAATTTCATCATCGATTCCTACGTCCGTAATGAACGTATTGTACCGACCTTCCAGATTGTAGGTGATTTCAGAGTTTGCGTGCGTTCCTAAACCTTTGGCGTAGGTGACGCCGTTAAGTTTCAACGGACGACCGTCCGTGGCACCAGCCTCTCCGTTGCTCCGATCTTTTTCAACAGGTCCATACCCATTGTTCATACTTGTCCAAGTCAAATCGGATAAGTATGTACCGGTTCCACTACCCGATCCCGTCGATGAGGGAACCAACCGTGCCCCCGCCCAGTCGCCGTGGTCTCCGCAGGCATCACCCAGCGAACTAACCACCATTTTGAGCGTCTGCTTACCTGATACGTTCAGGCTGATTGATTTAGTTGCCGTTGTCGGCGTCATGGTACCACTACTGTAAACCAATGCATTGTCTACGTATACCTGAAACTCCAATGATCCGCAGGACCCATCGCCAATCTCATCGTCAATACCTATATCGGTTATAAATGTGCTGTAACGCCCCCCCAGGCTATACGTGATTTCAGAAGCAGCATGGGTACCAACACCTTTCGCATACGTAACGCCATTGAGCTTTATGGTCCGCCCGTCGCTGCCGCCAGCCTCCCCATTACTTCGGTCGTTCTCGGCGGGGCCATATCCGTTGGTCATGCTTGCCCAGGTCAGGTCCGACACGTATACAGCATTACCAGTAGGGCTTGTACCCGTATCACTGATCGGAGCCGTGGCCGGATACAGTCGATCCTGAGGGATTACCTGCTGCCCCTGTCCGGGATAAGTCCACAACAGCCTGGCGGTAGCACCACCGCTTCCTTCGTAATAGTCCATACGAATGTCATACTTCTGGTTAGCCGTTAAGGCAATCGATGCGCTATTGTCGGTTGTTGGTCCGTGACCCGTCCAGTTGTTAATGACCTGATTCCCGTTCACCCACAACCGAACACCATCGTCAGACGTGGTGCTGAACGTATAATTGCCCGTTACCGGAGCCTGCACCTGCCCGCTCCAGCGCACCGAGAAATTATCAGCGTTTACTGTACCTGATGCTGGCGAATTATTGCCATAATCAAAATTTACGGTTGCATCGGTGCGCGTTAGCACGACTGGTGCTGTCAAGCTGATATTATTGAAATACTCGGCCCGAAGTCCGGAACCCGTTCCAGGCGTGGTAGGGGTTTGTGGCTCGGTACCTACCCGAACATAGGCAGACGCCGGAATCGCCTGCTTAGTTAGACCGGGGCCGCTGTAGCTGGCCGTTAAAGCTTGTCCGCCACCGCCCTGCAGAAACGAAATCGTAATTGCGTGCTTACCCGCTTTGAGTCCAATAGTTCCTGTCCGCTCCTGCTCACCGTGGAGGCCATCGTTATTAACCACCTCCGTGCTGCCAATGAATAGCTTGCTGCCGTCGTCAGACGTCGTGTAAAACGTGTATTGCCCATCCGTTGGTACGTTGATGTAGCCTTTGTACCGAATCGCGTACTGGCTGTCCCGGTTTCGTACAGATAAGTTCGGGCTACTGATGTTTCCCGATTTTTGCGCCGTCAGCGCGTCGAAATTAGGAAGTGTGCTCCAGTTCCCTTCGTAATAGCCGTAGTCAAGCCCAGCGACTGTGTTCGCCGGATTCTCCGGATCGCGTAGCGGGGCCGTTGGTGTTTGACCGGTTTGCTTAACCAGCACCATTGATGAAAACGCGGGGATCGACACTTGGCCACTATACACCGTACCCGTCCGCACGTCCTGGTACGTACCGTTTACCGACGTTTGGGTTGGATTACCGGTGGTGTTATACACCAGCTTGATGTTATCATCGGGATTCTGAGAAGCCGTGAAGGTTACCGGACTGTTTTTGGAATTGGAGTCTTTACCGTAGCGGCTTTGCCAGTTCGCCAGCGAAATACTCTCGCCCACAATACCTGAACCATTGTTGTATACGATAAAAATCTTCTGCGCATCGTTGAACGGCCGGGCATACACATTGTTGTCAAACTGACCGTAGCTGCTCAGGTCGTTCTGGTGCGACTCGTACTTGTTCACAAACTGATCGGCCGTGCGACTCACCAGTACGTTGCTCAGAATGATATTGTCACGAGGTGAACAAGCACCCGGTATGTCGGTAATGGCCAGTTGCCCTTCGCCGTTGTTGTACACGGTGTTTCCCGTTACGCGCACATTTGACGAGCCGTGCAGGTAAATGCCCAGCCCTCGGCAGTTGAAAACGGAATTGTCAGTTACCTCAATGTTCGTTGTACAATCGTCGAGGTAGATTCCGTTCGCGCCTGAGTAGGTTCCACCGGGTGTTCCTTCGGGCGATCCGATCCCGTTGTACACGACGTTCGAGCTGATACGAATGCCGTTCATGGGCTGCTTGTTGCCATTCCAGATGTACAGACCGCCCCCATCGCTTTTGGTTAAGCAGTAATTGCTGATTACGTTACGTTGCAGTACCGTGCTGTTTGAAAAATTAACAGCATTATAGCCGATATTATCCACCACGTTGTTTTCGATCAACGTATTGGCTGTACAGGCGGACTGAAACCCGGTATAGGTACCATCACCGCTTTTGCCCTGACCCGGCACAAGACCGACCCGCCGTACGGTATTCCCCCGGAACGTAAAATTCTGGTAGGTTTGAATGGTGAACCCGTTATTGTTAACGTCTTCAATCAGGCTGTTCTCCATCAGCACGCTAGTACCCGAACCGGCAATCACCACCCCATCTTCACCCGAACGGGTAATCTCTACGCCCGAGAACACCAGATTCGAGCTGTTCGTAACTGCCAGTCCCGTGTTCAGAGTCTGCGTAATCTGGACGTTACGAATCGTTACGTAGTTTACGTTCGATAGACTTACACCTTCGTCGTAAGCTGTCGCCGTAATAGACTGGCCGTTGGGATTCTGGTCGCTATACAGCTGAATTTTTTTTGAACCGGGATTAAAGTACCACTCGCCGTTCTGATCGAGCGTAGCTGGGTGATTCTGAATAAAGTAGCCCCAGTTGTTAGCGGGTTCGTAGCCGGAATCATAGCTGATCGACAAGGTGTTGCCACTCTGCTGCGTAATCGTAGCCCGGTTCAGAATCCACTGCACGGGACGTATTACTACCTCGCCCCCGGTAAAATTGGTGGGGAGCCCCTGCTGGCTGGTAATCTGCGATTTGCCAGCGTGCGATTGTATGGTCAGGTAGCCTTTGTTGGCCGCGTTCAGGTTCGGATACCGGCCCAACGGCAAAATGGAGTTGTTCTGGTATAGCCCCGTTACCCGACTACCGCAGGACGGACAGTCAGCCTGCCACGTATTATTGCCAAGGCTGGTCCAGTTCGTGACAGGCACTGAGCCCGCCAGCACGGGCTTATTCCCGGAGCCATACGCATCGATGATGATGGGATTACCAGCATTGCCTGTCTGGCGAATCTGTATGGTTCCGCGAAAGGTATCGCCCCGGCGGAACAAGACATTATCACCCGGCTGCAAGACAAGGCTGTTTACCTTGGCTATCGACTGAAATGGCGCGTCGGCCGATCGGCCGTTGTTCGCATCGCTGCCCGAAGACGCCACGTAATACGTTGTTTGTGCATATGCTCCCGATAGGCCACCATAGAGGAGTAACCCAATCAGCACATGACGGATCGTAGCTGATAATACGTTTGAGTTATTTTGATTAAGCACGGCTTTAGTTACTTGTAGGTTATATATATCACTAAACAGAAACTAAGCTAAATTGTGTTTTTACCCAAACTTACTACCCCTATCCCATTAGATAAGTATTCTCATCCATAAACTCGTTTAAATATTTAGATTTAGTAGAAAAAGTATATGCCGTTCGAACAAAGTCCAATGCAACTGAGCAAAACTCAGTTACAAACAAGTTCAAATTGGCTCTGAACTTTGCTGAAAAATCTCGAAAACGCCATGCAGTTGTATTTCGTAGCCTTACTGCCTGGTCTGGCCATTCAGGATGAAGTAACCCATTTGAAGCGGGAAGCGCAGGCTAGGTTTGGTTCAGCTCATGCGTTGAAGTCGCCCCCGCACGTTACCCTGATTCCTCCATTCCGAACCGATCGGACTTCGTTTTCAGCTTTGCAGGATTTCGCGGAGCAACAGTTACCCTTTCCGGTTCAACTGATGAATTTCGGTCGGTTCGGCAGCCGCGTTATTTTTGTTCATGTCGTGGAAGCGCCTGCGCTATTGGACTGTCAGCTACAGTTGGCTTCGTTTTGTCACCGTCAATTGAACGTACCGCTCGATTCACGACCGTTTCATCCGCACATGACAGTGGCCTTCAAAGATTTAAATCGATCGGTGTTTCCAGAAGCGTGGGCTTACTTTTCAGCCCAACCGTACGAGCGCACGTTTACAGCTTCAGCGCTTACTCTGCCCAGGCATAGTGGGCAGCAATGGGAAATTGTGGAGGAGTTTCCGTTTGGTGTGTAAGCTCAAACCCTCACATGGGAAATGTCAAGCTCTTTTACAGGATGCGTTTCCGCAGCAAATACACGTAGGTGGTGGGCTCTTCTTTACTCGACGTTACGTTCGAGCTAACCAGTTCCCAGCCGTTCTGCACCATGAAATTCAGCGCGTCCATCACGGAATTGAACTTCCTGGCAACAGCGTCCTGTCCACTGATCTGCTGTGAATTCGCCGTCGTGAATTTAGGCTGACCAAAGTCAATCCAGATGCGCGTACCGCTAAAGATTGTCCGGTTTATGCCGATCAACTGACAGTACGTTATCGTTTGCTCATTGACATTAACACCATCGACGAACACTTGCGCACTCGCCTGATAAGTTACTAGTGAACCAAGTATCAAGGTGATCAGGATGGCTTTCATAGAAGGATTCTTATGAGTAAAGCAAGTATACATCCAGCGGATTAATAAATGAATTAACCATCCTGCTTTTTAAACTCCCTGCCCGGCGGCTGTTCGCTCCATAGGGCTGAAAAACAAAAAGCCGCTCCTTGTTAGAACGGCCGTGCGCTAAAGTTGAGCAGCTAATTACGTTTCTCGCGCGTCATAGACAGCGAAGCGCCAGTACCACGACGCGCCTGCATCTTCTGCAAACGAGATGCCTCCTGCTGCGACACAATCTGAAGCGCCGAATACTCCGTCTTACCCGTGATCAAAGGAAAACCAGCCACTCGCTGAGCGGACGAACAATGCACACAAGTTTTGGCGGTCGGAAGGGCTTTCAAGCGCGCTTCAGGAATCGGATTACCACACTTTATACAGTACATAACGTTGGTTTGTTTGTCATATAAATAACATACATGAGCGCTATATAGTGCATCTTTTATCTAAAAATCTTATCGGCTAACTACCTCAAAAACAGCAATTTATAACGCATTTTGAGCAAATTTCCTCCAGATAATTCTGGCAGTAAAACCCACCTGAAAAATGGGCAAATCGGTATAAACAGGAAGCAGGCGACTAGGTATATTTAGGAGAGCAACCCTTCTCTACAAATCTCTCTTCAGCCTTTCTGATGATTGCTTTGTTTTCTATTCACGTCTTCCTGGCTCACTACGTAAAACAAAGCAGTTGATTGGCTTGTCTGGTATGTATTGGCTAATCAACTCAACCCGATCATGAGCAAGACCAGAAAAGACCGTTCTGATATTCAAGTAGGCAACCTGGAAAAGAAACATGACCTACAACCGGGCACCATCCGCAATCCCGACCATACCGATGCCCGATCCGACAAGGAGTTAGGCAAGCTCCAGCGCGAGTATGGGGAGCAGGCCCTGAAAGACACCTTAGATCCCAAAAGCCAGCCATCAACAAACGAACAGACGGACTGAGCGCAATACCGTTTTGAGCCGAAGCAGGTTAATTCTCATCAATAGCACTGCCAGGAGAACGCCCATAGGTTGGGATTAGCCCGGCTACGGCCGAAATACGCAACACCGTTGTCACCCCATTGCCAGTGCGCCTTTTCCAGACTATCAACCTGGAAAGCGAACTCAATGTCATTGCCCTCGGATGAAGTACGCCAGTCGATTTCGCCTTGTATTAACGTAGGCCAACCTCCTAGCTTAATGCCGCCAGCACTTGGAAACAGATCGGAATAATCGTCCGAAAACTTGTCGGGAATTGGAATCGGGCAGTCGTCGTAATGAGGGAAATCCTGGTTGATAACTTCGGGCAACATCTGAAAAGGTTTGATCGGCGATGTTGTTCTGACGGGGGTCAACGGGATTAAGTCATCGTCCGCTGTATACGCTCTTAAACACCAGCTTGTTCCGTTCGCATCTTCAGCATCAGGAATTGACTGCGCAGCAACAAAAACCGTCAGCAACGTAATATCGCTCAGCAAAGTAGGCTTTACAGGAAACTCTTCCAAGTAAAGCTGACACAAGGGAAACATGGCTACCCCTTGCCAGTGAGGCCAGTTGTCTTCTTTAGCCAGTAGTACCTTACCTACCCAGGAAGACCACGGTTGATCCGTTGGTCGGAAACCTCCAACCTTCATCTGAATGGCAGGTCTGGCCACCTGTTCAATAAACTGTTTTTTGGTCACTCACTGCTTAAGGTTTGAAGTTCTACTCTGTAATTTCAGCGAATCTGTCGAACCGGTTAATTTACTGGGCATCATTATAAAATTCTAACGAACAGGTCAGAACGTAACGTATTCAGATCGCAGTTGACCCGTTTGTGAAGTTTAACCAGTTTCTCCGCACAACCTGTTCTCTCTGACAGTTGTTTCAGTCACAAATTAATCTGTAGCTATTTTTTCGTGACGATGATGAACAACAAACCCGTAAAGCCGGAACTACACGGCATTATTGATTACGTATTCGCTGGCGTTCAGCTGGTTGTTCCGTCGGTGATCGGCTTAAATGCGAAAGCGACCAGAACGTATCAGGCGTTGGGCTCTGGCTTTCTGGCGGTCAACGCCTTAACAGATACACCGGTCGGTATCAAACCCGCACTAACGTTCAAAGAGCACCAGAGATTAGATGCGAGTTTTTTAGTTGGTCAAGCGCTGATGGCTCTGGTTCCCTTTATTCGCAATGACAAAAAAGCGCTTGCGTTTCATCTGGGCTTTCTGAGCGGAGCTATTGCGCATTACGTCCTGACCGATTACGACGCAGGATCCAAATAGAAAGATTGGTTATCAATAGCGTAATGACTAACGTAAATGCGGCCCAAACATGACTGGGTGGCAGCCGCCGATATCTATTTCCGCTTTCGTCGCTGCCGCCAGGTCTTTACATCGCTGGTTAAGTTTTCCAGGAAGAAAGACGGCCCGATGGATATATAAAAGCCCGAATAATTGATCTGGCTCTCGGGGACGTCCTTTTTTAGGATAAATCGGTACCCCGTCAGCACATTGAAGCCAAACCAATGCAGCGGCTTAAACCAACGTAACGCTGGAAATTGATAAGCCGCAGCCACGCCAACCCCGGCCGGGATAAACACTCCCCGCGCCACTTCGAATTCGTTGGGCTGGTTTTTGTTGACTTCGTACCGGGAGTGACCATACCCGATTTCTAGCGGCAAACTCACTTCAAACGCGTTCCGACGTAACAAATAGCGTTCATAAAAAACCGTTACAATACGGAGGTGCCGCGTAACCGTCTCATCCGTTCCCGGCAATAGGCCCGGGCGATTTAAGCGCTGATTAACAAAATAGAACCCAGCCCCTGCCTTATAACTTGCAGGCCGACCACTGGCGAGCGCCGGGCGCGGATGGCTGGCAGGAAACAAAAAACCCGCCCGAATTCCATACACGCTAACGGGTACCCGGTGATTTTCGTTGTCCCGGGTGTCGTTGAAAAAGAAAAAGCGCTGGTCAGTTGACGCGGTGAACGTAAGTGACTTGGGCTGGGCCGACCCCGGCGCCCGGTCTGAATTTGGCGGCTCTGCCTTTAAATGAGTAGGTGCTTCAACAGTCGCGTTGGTTTGCGCTGAAGCCATTCCGGGAATACTAATCCAGATAATGAGTAAAAGATGCCTGCACAGGCTCATGAGTTCATACCGTTGATGAGAACATAACGAAGTAGGCCAACAATGGTTATAAGTCTCTTAATCAACCGGTCAAATCGCTATACCCTAGAATTGACCAGTAGATTCGATCCTAACTGGTTCCAATGACCTCACAGACGAGCAGGAGTCGGACCACGTCCAGGCTAGTTATCGCAATAGTCTTCTTTCAAGACCTGCTGCGAGCCGGCGAATCGCAGCCGTTTACTCAATAACCGAGCGACTCCCGCTACTAGCTTCCTTTTAATTCTATCGGCTGAAGTGATCTTACGTTCTAAACGAATTGACAATCGTTTTATAAGGCAAGAACAAACATCTGTATATCAGACATTTATACTAAACTTATCAAATTACAACAGCATTCTTCACTATAAAAAAACTGCCTAAAGAACGAAAACCGAAAATTTTACCCGCTTTAAAAATGACTCTTTTTTTACCCAGATCCTTATAAGTAGAACTGCTTAAACCCTGCTCTTTTTGGGTCAAAGTCAACATACTAAACCGTGTCCCGTAAGCCCTACTCTGTTTATACCGCTGAGGAGTTCGCCCTCGACGACCTATTTGTCCGTTGGGTGCAACACCCCGACGACGAAGAGGTGGCAGCGTATTGGCAGGGGTGGCTGGCGGTAAACCCGGCCTGTGGCGATACGGTCGAAACGGCGCGTTTGATCATTCTGGAAGGAGGTCGTTCCGCGCTCCCCGCTCTGACAACGGATGAAATTTCGTCAGTGTGGGGGCGCATTCGGGAATCGCTTCAAACGATGGAAGACGTTCGCCCCTTGCAGCCTGATGTCCGGGCCGTGGTAGGCTGGTGGTATTTCATACGCACGCTGGCTGCGGTTTGTGGTGTCGTGGGGCTGATGGGATGGGCCTTATGGATGCAGTATGGTCCAAATCAATCCGTCCGGACGGTAGCCACGCAGCCGGGCCAGATTCGACTGATTCGATTACCCGATAACTCAACGGTAAAATTATACGAAAGCAGTGCCATTCGCTTTGCCCGCCAATGGACCGACGAAACACCACGTGCGGTCTGGCTATTGCAGGGTGAAGCTGATTTCTCGGTTACGCATCGAACTGATACGTCGTCGGCCCGTTTGTTCCGCGTACACACGAACGATCTGACGGTAGAAGCAGTAGGCACCAGTTTTCGGGTTCGCCAGCAGCCAAAATGTACGCACGTAGCGCTGACGTCGGGGCGAATCAATTTATTAGTTAAGCAACAAAAGCCGGTTCGGCTTCAGCCCGGCGACTCTGTCGAAGTAGAAGCAGGGACTATACAACCTTTGCCTTGATTTCTAATCTCTTAAACCTGTACCTATAATGAATAACCTGTTTACCTCACCGCCACCTCGACCGTGGCTGTCTTTGCTTGGCCTAACGGCGTTAACCCTGCTTGGTCAACCTGTGTTCAGCGCTCCTAAACCGAACTGGACAACCATCGAAAATCCCACCCAGGAACGCCTGGTAAGTGGTAAAGTATCCTCCGGCGACGACAACCAGCCGCTGCCGGGCGTCAGCGTAGCCGTCAAAGGTACTACGCGTGGCACCACTACCGATGCTAACGGCGAGTATCGGATCAGTGTCCCTTCCAACAACGCCGAGTTAGTTTTCTCCGCTGTGGGATTCGTGTCTCAGGAGATTACTGTGGGTAACAAGTCTACTCTGAACCTCACGCTGACAACCGATACGCGGTCGCTGAACGAGGTCGTTGTGATTGGGTATGGTTCGCAGAAGAAGAGCCAGACAACGGGCGCTATTTCGTCCGTTACACCCAAGCAGATTACCGAACAGCCCATTACTAACATTGGCCAGGCCATGCAGGGCCGGGTAGCGGGGGTAGACGTAGCGCAGTCGGGTAGCCGGCCGGGTTCAGTGCCAACGATTCGGATTCGGGGACGTCGCTCGTTTAATGCCGGTAACGACCCGCTCTACGTAGTGGATGGTATTCCGTTGGCGAGGGAGTATGAAGACATCAATCCGAACGACGTGGCCTCGATGGAAATCCTGAAGGATGCGACTGCAACGGCCATTTATGGCGCACGGGGTGCCAACGGGGTTGTGCTGGTTACAACAAAACGGGGGAATCCAAACGGTAAAACAACCATTACGTACGACAACTACGTGGGCGTTACCGACGCGTTGGATAAAGTACACCTGTTCAGCGGTTCCGAATTTGCCGAGTTCGTTCGGGAAGCGTATCGGACGACAAATAACTACAAAGATGCCAACGGCAATCCGGTTCCGACGGGAGTGGCTGACCCGTATGCAGACTCGAAAGTAGCCGTGCTGGGTGGTGACCCCAACGTAGCGGCTGGTTTAGCCGCCGGACGTAATACGGATTGGCAGTCGCTGCTTCTCAAGCAGGGTTTCCAGCAGAACCACACAATCGGCGTTCAGGGTGGCAGCGAGAAAACCCAGTTCTACATCTCTGCCGGTTATTTCCAGGATAAAGGGATCATGCCGGGCCTGGACTTTACCCGCTACTCGCTACGTGCCAATATCGATCACCAGATCAATCGGGTACTTAAAGTAGGGGTTTCCTCCTACATGATGTATAGCCTACGCAATGGCGAGTCGCTGAACCCGTATAACTTCACCCTTCAGCAAAACCCGCTTGGACGGCCTTACGACGACAATGGGAACCTGATTTTCTCGCCTACGAATGACGCGTTGCTGACCAATCCGCTCGCGGAAGTTATACCGGGCGCTCAGATAGAAGAGCGGAAAAAGTACCGGATCTTCAACAGTGTTTATGCCGAGGTAAACATTCTCGACGGCTTGAAATACCGGGTCAATTTCGGGCCAGATTTCACCATCAACCGGTTTGGCCGCTTTATCGGTTCACAAACGAATGCCCGGAAATTTGGCGATCCACAAGCTTCTTACACCAGCACGTTCAACTTCGATTATACGCTGGAGAACGTCGTGACGTATAACAAGAAGTTTGGTGATCATAATCTTGGCATTACAGCCCTGCAATCCATTCAGCGCGATAATTCCGAAGGCAATACCATCCAAGTACAAGGTGTTCCGGCCGAATCACAGCAGTTCTACAACGTAGGCAACGCGAGTTCGGTCTTAGGTGTCGGTAGTGCGCTGGTTCAATGGACGATCAACTCGTTCATGGGTCGGATCAACTACGATTACAAAGACAAATACCTATTGACGGCTACGTTGCGCCGGGATGGATCGAGCCGGTTCGGGGAAAACACGAAATACGGTAACTTCCCCGGTGTTGCGCTGGGCTGGAATATCAGTAATGAAGATTTCCTGAAGGGGTCTTCCTGGATTGATCTGTTAAAACTTCGGGTCAGTCATGGATCAGTAGGTAACCAGGGCGTAGCACCGTACCAAACCCAGGGACTGCTGGGACGTACCGTGTATGCATTTGGGAATACACCTGCTTATGGATACCGCCCCGAAACGATCGGAAACCCTGACCTGCGTTGGGAAACCTCGACCACGACCAACGTCGGTGTTGACTTTAGCCTCTGGCGGGGCCGGGTAGCGGGTTCTATTGAACTGTATAATACCCGGACGACGGACCTGCTGCTCTCAGATTTGCTGCCTACATCAATTGGTTTTAACGCGGTAACCAAAAACATCGGCGAAACTAATAACAAGGGAATCGAGGCCAGTATATCGACCGTGAACGTGAACACGAAGAGCGGTTTTAAATGGACGTCCGACATTGTGTTCACCAAAAACACCGAAGCCATTATCTCGCTCTTCAATGGCGCAGTTGACGACGTAGGTAACAAACGCTTTATTGGCAAGCCCCTGACCGCGTTCTTCGATTACAAGAAAGCAGGAATCTGGCAAACGAATGAAGCCGATGCCGCTAAGTCTTACCAAAGCGCCGTGGGCCAGATCAAAGTACAGGACACCAATAACGACGGCAAAATTACGGCCGACGACCGCGTGTACCTTGGCTCTGATATTCCGACCTGGAGTGGCGGGATTACAAACCGGTTCAGCTACAAAGGATTTGACCTGAACTTCTTTATCTACGCGCGGGTCGGTCAAACCATCCTGAGCGGTTTCCACCGGGACAACAACCAACTGGCGGGCCGGTATCAGCAGATCAAAGTCGATTACTGGACACCTAATAACCCAACCAATGAGTTCCCACGGCCAAACTCGAGTCAGGAATTCCCCGTCTATAACGGTGCTATTCTGTACTTCGACGGTACGTTCGTAAAAGTCCGGAATATTAACTTTGGTTACACGTTCCCGGCAAGCTTTACGTCGAAACTCCGTATGCAGTCGCTCCGTTTGTTCGCCAGCATTCAGCAGCCATTCATCTTTTCGAGCTACCGGTCGAAGTACAACGGCGTTGACCCCGAAACGAGCGCGAGTGATGGTGTTGTCAGCAATGGTGTTGTACCAGCTACGCGGGTTACGACCTTTGGTTTAAACGTTAAATTCTAAACACGGGCACACGCTTGTCCCCTGTTTTAAAATCATATAAACTATGAACTCATTTTTTTCACCAAAATCATTCCGTATCCTGGCGTTATCGGCTCTCTTGTTGAGTGGACAGGCCTGTAAGGACGTACTGGATGAGAAAGTAATCGCCCTGATCGGGAACGATTACATCAATACGCCTAAAGGCTTTGAAGATGCCAGTAAAGCGGCTTATTCGTCGTTACGTAACTTTTACGGTTCGGAGCGCGGACTGACCATGACCGAATACGGCACGGATATCTACCAGGCTGGTGCCGACGGCAGTTATAAAGGGTTTCACTTCTATGATACCCAGATGAACAGCTTCGTCGACATTGTTCAGCAGATGTGGGAAGAGTTGTACAAAGGCATAAACACTACCAATGCTGTAATTGAACGCGCTCCGGCGGCTACCGTTTCGGAGGCTATCCGGAAATTACGGGTTGCCGAGATGAAGTTTCTGCGGGCACACTATTACTTTATTCTGGTGCAGCAGTTCGGACCCGTTGACCTGCGGTTAAAAGAAACGCTGGGTCCCACGAAAGTAACCAGCCGGGCATCCGAAGCCGATATCTACAAACAAATCACGGCTGACCTGGAAGCAGCTATTCCTGACCTGCCCGCCGTTAAAGCAGCCGCACAGGGTGCTAGTGACTACGGACGGGCTACGAAAGCGGCCGCTGAACACCTGCTGGCTAAAGTGTACCTGACCAAAGCTACGTCCTCCGCCAAGGCCACGGATGATTATGCCAAAGCCGCAACCTACGCGCAGAACGTAATCAACAACTATACGCTGAAGCTGCTGCCAGACTTTGCCAGCGTATTTGCTCAGGGTGGTGGCGAAATCAACGACGAGGTCGTCTTTTCGGTGCAGTACACAACAGACCCGCTCACCAATATTAATACGGCAAACACGAACAACGGCGATGGCAACAAGCTGCACTTATACTTTGGAATGCAGTACGACGTGCAGCCGGGTATGAAACGCGACATCGCCAATGGTCGGCCTTTTAAGCGGCTGCGTCCAACCTCGTACCTGCTTGAGACCGTTTTCAAAGATCGGGTGAATGACTCCCGTTATAAGAAAACGTTCAAGGATACATGGCTGAGCAACAACCCCGGTGCGAATCTGAACACCTCGTTCGACAATAGTAAGGCGAAGATGACCTTGAAAGCGGGAGATACAGCCATTTATATCCCAGGCGTCGAATGGACGGTGGCGCAGCGGGCCGCTAAGCCCTACCAGGTTCTAGTGCCGAGTGCGTATACGGCCGCTTTATTCCCAACGCTGCAAAAATTCCTGGATCCCACTCGTCCTGACCTGACTTACGAACAGGGCAGCCGCGATTTTATCGCCTTCCGGTTAGCCGAAACGTACCTGATTCTCGCCGAAGCGCAACTCAAACAGGGTAAAACGGCCGAAGCTACTACCGCTCTCAACGCAGTACGTCGGCGGGCGGCCTGGCCGGGTAAAGAAGCGGCCATGGAACTCGCAGCAGCCGACGTAACGATGGAAACGATCTACGAAGAACGCGCGCGCGAATTGGCCGGTGAGCAAACCCGCTGGATGGATCTTAAACGCTGGGGAATATTGGTGGAACGGGTAAAGAAATACAACCCGGATGGCGCTGTTAACGTAAAAGAGACGCATAACCTTCGGCCCATTCCGCAGACGCAGATTGACCGAACTGAGAAATCAGGGTTCACCCAGAATCCTGGATTCTAAATACGAACAGCAAAAGAGCTGATAGCAATATTGGCTCTTTTGCTGCTTAATACAAGTAGAACTCCCGCCAACGAGGCTTGTTTTACGTAGTTAGTATCTCTATTACTTTGTTTTATCATCGGTAAGCGCAGCAGTCGCGTTTGCCACTTATTCGACTTTCCTATGCAGGAGACTGTAAACAGACGACAGTTTCTCACCACAGCAAGCCTGTCGGCCCTGTCTCTACTGGCGGGCACACAACGGCTGTTTGCCGGAGCAGCCATCCCTAAAGGCTTGAAAATTGCCTATTCGGCCATTACGTGGGGAGGTAACGACACGCAGGCTATCACGGATTTAGCTTCGCTTGGTTACCGGGGCATACAGCTTCGCGCCAATACGTTTGCTCCGTTTAAGACCAAACCATCGGAGCTGAAAGCGTTGCTCGATCAGCATAAGTTATCGCTGGCTATGTTTTCGAGTGGCAACGTTGATATTGATCCGGCTAAAGAACAAAGTACCGTTGATATGCACGTAGCGCATGCCAGCTTCGTAAAAGCACTGGGCGGCTCAGCGTTTCAGATGACCAACAATCTCCGGCAGAAAGATAGACTCCCAACCACGGCGGAATTGAAGCGGTTAGCCGCCGTGATGAATGAAATTGGGAAGCAAACGGCTGATATGGGCGTTCAGGCTACGTACCACAATCACATGCATCAGCTTGGCGAAACACCCGAAGAAGTCGATATGATCGTGCAGGCTATGAATCCAAAGTACTGCAAACTACTGCTGGACATTGCCCATTATCGGCAAGGTGGCGGTCAGCCCGAAAAAGCGGTCAAGCAGTATAAAGACGTTATTCACGCCCTGCATTTAAAAGATACGATGTCACCACGGCCCGACAAGCCCGAAGATCCGAAAGCTTATAAATTTGTAGAGCTTGGTCGCGGTAACGTAGACGTACCTGCTGTCTTCAAGGCCTTGGAAGACATTAAATTTTCGGGCTGGGGCATCGTTGAACTAGATGGGGTGCCGGAGAAAGATAAAACGCCCCTTCAATGCGCGCAGATCAACAAAGAATACATCACGCAAACGCTTAAATTTCCGTTATAACTCGTGAATGAGCCGTTTAAAACGCACTCGTTCATTCTTCGCTCATTACGTATGAAATACCTGATTCTAACCGGTCTGCTTCTGACGACATTGCTGGCCGCTGAAAAGCCACAAACACCGAACACCCTTACGGATAAAGAAAAGAAAGAAGGCTGGAAACTGCTCTTTGATGGCAAAACCACCAACGGCTGGCGCGGGGCTTACAAAGATAAGTTTCCCGACAAAGGCTGGACTGTCGACGAGGGTGCGCTGACGATTCAGCAGTCCGACGGGTCGGAATCGCAGAGTTTCGGCGATATTGTTACCGATGGAGAATACGGCGATTTCGATTTAGTATTCGATTTCAAACTGACCGAAGGTGCCAATAGCGGCCTTAAGTATTTTGTGGTGGAACAATCGCCCAAACCCAAAGGCTCGGCTTTCGGCCTGGAATTTCAGGTCCTGGACGATGCTAAGCATCCGGACGCTAAAATGGGCCGAAACGGCAACCGTACGGTCGGTTCACTTTACGACTTGATTCCGGCCAAAGACAAAAAAGCCAACCCCATCGGAGAGTGGAACACGGGGCGCGTTGTCTCAAAGGGAAAGCACGTAGAGCACTGGCTCAATGGCAGCAAAGTCGTGGAGTATGAGCGGGGCAGTGAGCAGTTCCGGGAGTTGGTAGCCATGAGCAAATACAAAGCGCCGGAGTACAACGCAAACGGCCGGTTTGGCGAAGCGTCTAAAGGCCACATCCTGTTGCAGGATCACGGCAATAAAGTATCGTTCCGAAATATTAAAATCAAAACTCTTTGATAAGACGCGTCGCAAGAAACGGTAAACTTCCTCGGCCACTGTCTTTATCAAAGAGCTAGCATTCAACCTTTAACGTCCTGAATCACATGGAAAATCGTCGTGAGTTTATAAAGAAGTCGGCTTTGGCGGGGCTCGGTATGAGTTTCTCGGCCAGTAGCTATGCACGGATCATCGGTTCGAACGAACGGGTTCGGGTTGGTGTTGTTGGCTTCTCAGACCGCTTCCGGCAATCGCTGGTCCCGGCCTTTGCCGAACATGCCAAAGGCCAGAACTTTACCTTCGTTGGCGTATCCGACATCTGGAATCGCCGTCGCGAAGAAGCGGAGCAGTACCTAAAAGGCAAAGGACTAATCGACAGTTCGTTTTTCAAGGCCCGTAATAACGACGAACTCTTCGACCGCAAAGATGTCGATGCGGTCATCATTTCAACTGCCGACTTCCAGCACGCCCTGCATTGTGCAGCAGCAGTTGAGTCGGGCCGGGATGTTTACTGCGAAAAACCCTTTGCCGAATCGCTCGACGATGCCCGTAAAGCCTTGAAGGCGGTAGAGGCCAGTAAAAAAATCGTACAGATTGGTTCGCAGCGTCGGTCGGCACCGAACTACCACGCAGCGAACGAATTTATTCGGTCCGGCAAATTCGGCGACATTACCATGGTTGAAATGACCTGGAACGTAAACCAGCCGGGTCGCTGGCGTCGCGCTAAATTAGTATCCGAGATCAGAAAGGAGGACACCGACTGGGATCGGTACCAACTCAACCGGCCTAAAGTAGCCTGGGACCCACGGAAATACCTTGAGTTCCGATTATTCTATCCCTATTCATCGGGTATTCCTGGTCAGTGGATGTCGCACCAGATTGATACGGTCCACTGGTTCAGCGGTTTGGACCACCCACGCAGCGTTGTTGCCAACGGTGGCATCTACAGTTGGAAAGACGGACGTACCAATGCGGATACCTTTACGGCGGTATTTGATTACGGTCCGGACAACGATAAAACCAAAGGTTTTCAGGTGCTCTATTCATCACGGATGAACAACGAAGCTGGTGGCGTAAAAGAATATTATTACTCCAATGGCGGCATGATCAATCTGGATACCAACAAGATTTCACCCGATGGTGGTCTTGAAGCCCGGTATGCCAAAGAAATGAATATGGAGGCTAATCTCCTGCCAGCGATGGCGCTCGGTCAGGCGGCCAAAGTAGAAACATCGGCCAACACCGGTGGCGACCCCATGACTTCGCTGCACATGCTGAACTGGATGGAGTGTGTACGTAGTCGTAAAGAGCCAAATGCTCCGGCTCGCGTCGGCTTCAACCACTCGGTAGCTAACATCATGGCAACTATGGCGCTGCATACGGGCAAACGGGTTACCTGGGACGCTACCAAACAAGACGTCATCATGAGCTAGTTGATCTGGCCAGTTTAAGTAAAACGGGTGAGCCAATGCATTGGCTCACCCGTTTTACTTAGCCCTTTAGCAGACCAGCACCTATTTGACAGCTCAGGCACTTTTTAAGCGAACAAAACTCGTTGTACAATTCGATCGACGCCTGCGAGTCGAAAGCCGTATGGATGCCTAAACCAAGCTTGTCCCAACCTTCAGTCAAGTGGTTTTTCTCAGCGGGCAATTGTTCTAATAACGCGATGGCCCGGTCTACGTAGGCAGGCTGACCACGATGATGGGCGTAAGCAGCCAGTAAAGGCACTACGGTGTTAATCACTATATTTTCGGCAGAAGTTAATCCCAGGGCCGGAGCTCCTTTCTCTGTGCTTTTCCCAAAGCGGTAATGCGACTCCCAATACGTCGATGGGGTTACCTGCAAGGATTTGAGCAGTATCTCTGCATCAGCTGAGCCAACGAACAAAGAAAATAAGCTGGCGTGCTTCGTTACCAGTCGCGCAAACTGTGCTAAGCGCAACGTAGGAAAATTAGCGGGTCGAAGCCGCCCCCACTTCCAGCTATGGCCCGCCACCTCTTTATCGCCCAGGTTGTATTTAACCGCCAGAAACCGGTATTCGCGTTGCAGGGTCGCTACGTACGTATCGGGTTCTTCAACATTTAACAAACCCGCCGTCCCAAACAGCATGGCTTCAGCCTGGAGCAGTACGTCCCGATGTTTCAGAATGGCTTTTAGGGGTACCGCCCGACTTAGCTGGGCCATCGGCTCAGCATTAATTTTGAAACCCATATTTACGGCCAGCAGTCGGTAGGCGGTTTCTTCCCAATCACTACCGGTCTGCTCGAATAAAGTTTGAACAGCCGAGGCCTTGCGCTCCATCCGCTGAAGCATAGCCTTATCAAGCATCGACGTAAGACGTAACGGCTGTACTGATCGAAACTGACCCGCGCATGGAATAGTATCGGGCGACTCCTGCAATGCCAGATAGCGATCTATGTAGGAAGGCTGCGTTCGTAGACGAAGCTCAAGCGTTGGCAGGGGCGTACCATTCGCCCGGTCCACACGACGACCATTTACCGGGCGATCATCTTCCCAAACGACGTGCAGAATGACGTTGTCGTAGGCCCGATCGTGCTGATGGCGATGCGCCAGCCAATCCGACGTTCTGGTGTGCATTTCAACCGTGCCGACCCAGTCAACGTCGCCAATCAGCAGGCGGGCATTCGTAAAGTCGGGTCCGGCATCGCGATTGCGAAAACCAGGATGCAGTACCTGTATGGAATCGCCGTCGGTAGTGGTCAGGCTGATTTTATCAAAATACTGGTACTGCCACAGAAAATAAAGAAAGGCTTCGGGCACGGTGAAGAACGGTTTGTACGTGGTGTCTATCAATCCAGTTCTCCAAGCGTGAGTATACTAAAGGTGCGGTCTAATATACAAAAAATGTTGATTTAGGCCGTAAACGCCTTCAAATAACCGGCCATTTCCTGTTGAAGTACCTGCGCTTCTTCCCGTGCCCGCTCAGCAAAGTCTTCGCCACTGGAAGCGTACAGAATACTTCTCGACGCATTTACCAGCAGGCCACCGTTTGCCGTCAGCCCTCGTTGCGAAACTTCAGCCAGGTTACCGCCCTGCGCTCCTACTCCCGGAACCAGCAAAAAATTGTCGGGCGCAATCTCCCGGATTCGGCTCAATTCGTCGGCCCGCGTCGCCCCGACGACAAACATCAATCGATCAGCGTCTGCCCAGGTCTGAGCCGTTTGAATAACAATCTCGAATAGTTCCTGTTCTCCTACCGGCTGGCGCTGAAAGTCTGCGCTTCCTGGATTAGAGGTCAATGCCAAAAGAATTACCCATTTTTCCTCGTATTCCAGAAACGGCGTTACCGAATCATGACCCATGTAAGGCGCCACGGTGATCGAATCGAAGTTCAGTCCGGCCGCCGACGGGTCAAAAAACGTACGGGCGTATAAACCGGACGTATTACCGATATCGCCCCGCTTGGCGTCCGCAATCGTAAAGCAGTCGGAAGGAATGTATTCCATTGTCTTCTGAAGACTTTCCCACCCACGCGGCCCCTGCGCTTCGTAAAACGCAATGTTCGGTTTATAGGCTACAGCAAACTCGGCGGTAGCATCAATGATGGCTTTATTAAAAGCAAAAACTGGGTCTGGTTCGCTCAGTAAATGCCGGGGTAACTTGCGGAGATCGGTATCCAGACCGACACAGAGATAGGATTGTTTCCGGAAAATTAAATCTCTTAACTGCGAATACTTCATGCCAACGCACAGAGCCTTAAGCTAAATTGGTCCCGGTCAAAAGTACGAACTCCGGTTTCAGTTTCATAAATTTGCCGACGAGACCAACTATTTTTACCTAAAAAACTTCTTATGCAAGTTCGGCAAACGCCCATCGAAGGCCTCATTGAATTGATTCCACGCGTGTTTGAAGATGAACGGGGCTATTTCTTCGAGTCGTACAATAAGCCTCTTTTCGCATCACTCGGCCTGCCAATGGAGTTTGTCCAGGATAACCAGTCGTTTTCGGTGAAAGGCGTGCTACGTGGTTTGCACATGCAGAACGAACCGTTTGCGCAGGGTAAATTAGTGCGTGTTGTCAGCGGTCAGGTGTTAGACATCGCCGTTGACCTTCGGGTCGACTCGCCTACGTTTGGTCAGTACGAAACGTTCCTGCTGGACGCTAAACTTGCCAATATGGCTTACATTCCGGAAGGGTTTGCCCACGGATTTGTTGCTTTGGAAGACAGTATCTTTAGCTATAAATGCACGAACGTATATAACAAAGCGGCTGAGTCCGGTATCCGCTGGGATGATCCGGATTTAAATATCAACTGGGGCGTAAGCGATCCAATTGTCTCCGACAAAGATCAGGAACTTAAGTATTTGCGGGACGTATTCCCCCACGTTATCGTCTAGCAATACCTAAAAACGGGCTCAGGCCCGTTTTTCATTTTTCATACATTTCTTCCATCACCTTGCGGCCTACCTTTCGCGCCGAAAGCGGATTCTGGCCCGTAACGAGCCGTTCGTCGACTTCAATGTAAGGCAGGAAGGGAATCAGGCTTTTGCTGTACAGAGCATTCTTTTGCTTAAGCGCGTCTTCAAGCAAAAAAGGCACCTCTTCATCAAGCCGAACGAGTTTTTCTTCAATGTTTGAGAAGCCCGTCACCTGCCGATTATCAATCAACGGCGAGCCATCCGAAAGCTTTACGTTCAGCAGCCCACTTACCCCATGGCAAACGGCCGCAACCATGCCGCCGTTCTCGTAAATGTGCCGCGTAATGCTTTGCAATACAGGATTATTCGGAAAGTCCCACATGGTACCGTGGCCTCCCGTGAAATAAATGATTTGATAATTGGCGGGATTGACCTCATCCAGACGGAGCGAATGATCCAGTTTGGAACGGAACGTCGGGTCGTTATACCACTTCTCATTAATCGTATCGCGTCGGTCGAAGCTTTTTTCATCGATGGGTACTGGCCCGCCCTTGGGGCTGGCAATATCGTACGGTAAGTTACGATCAGCCAACTCATCGTAGAAGTGAGTAGCTTCACTCAACCACAATCCGGTTTTATGCGATTTAGTCGGGTAATCGGTGTGGTTCGTACAAACGATAAGGGCGCGGTAGGTAGGATCCATAGTTCAGTTTGGCGATTAGCGGTTTGAAGTTCGCAGTTTACCGATAAACTTCAAACTACGGCGTTCAGTCTACACCGCATCAGTGAGCGGTCGACGACCTGTAGCCTGATAAAGAAACGAATCTAATTGAGATACTGACATAGTAGTGAATTGGAACATAGCCAGGCGAAAAACCACTCCCTTTACCCAGTAATATTATTTCAAAGTGTCCATTAAACCTTGTTTGCACTATTCCTATCTAATAATTGGTTTAAGAGCAATAAGGCAGATAAAAATTTCCTCAAATCGGGAAACAGCAATCAATTTACTGACTGTTTTTTTATATTTGTTCATTAACCGTACAGTACTGATCGCCATGAAAACCATCACCTATGAGTCACTTCGGGCTGAACATGCCTGGATGATTGTATCCGACCAATTACAGCAACGTAATAACATGCTGGCCAAAAGTATTTCTCATATGGAACGTAACCCTACGGAGTTACCCATGGCCAGCCGGTTAATGATGCTTCGGTATCACCTTAAAATGAGCCTGCGTCAACTCACTCAGGAGGCCCGACGGCTTGCACAGACCAGTCAGGATCCTGATCGCCTTCATCAGCAGTGGCTGCACGTACACCAACTCTTCTTTCTACTGCGCCAGATTGACACTGAGCTAAACCGGGCTTCGGACGAGAACAGTACGCTTCGGGCCTGGATCGAATCGCTCGAAGGGCGCGTGTACCGATCCGCGCTGGTTCACCTGAACTAACCAACCTATCACTCACAAAAAAGGCTTCAGAAATCTCTTCCGAAGCCTTTTTTTATGATACCGTATAATTATTTACCCCTTTCGATTACCAACTACGTAGCGTAGCCTTTGCGAACGCACCGGAGCGCAACCCGGTTCGCACGGAACCTCAACCACCGGATCGCCGGGTCCCGGCTCCACCACCTGATCAATAGGGCCTGCCGCGCTTGTCGCAATCCATTCGAACTCAGCCCATCCGTTAATTGAGGGGCCTTCAAAAACAGGTCTGAATATAAGCTGGCCGATGTTGTGGCTCAGCCAGTTTTCGTTTTTGCTTAAATCGATCTCATACGTATGGAACTGCCCGTCGTTTATGATGGGGAAGTCAACGTATCGGTCACCGGTACCATATAAGGTTACATCTTCGGCTCTTCGCCAGTTCAGTCGAAACCTATTGTGCTGCGTCTGAAAAGCGGCTCTCAGGTAGATTTTGGGGTTCTCGCGCCCTTTCCAGAAGGCGAAAGGCGATTTGATCTGATTGTTTCTGCTGTCGTTGAGAATGATATGCAGCTTTCCGTTGATTGGCCAGCCCGTATCCTGGGTTTTGTAATAATACCACCCCTTTCTTGACGTATCAAATCGGTAGTTAGGCCCAGGCAATGGACGGGGCCGCGAGTATATGTAATTTCTGATCTCGGTCAGGTTACCCACAATGAGTTCATAATCCCATTCATGGACCAGGTTATGATCGAGTACCAGGTAATTGGTTGCACCTATGTACGATGCATCGAAACTAAACTCGTTACCAGCCAGATCGGAACCAAAATATCCTTTTTTCCAATCGTAATTATTGGGCACATACATCCCAACGCCATACCCGTAGTCATTGGTAGAAGCCATCCAGGGCTCGGTGGGCAAAACATCGCTAAAACTGGTTGGGGGACGTACCAGATCCAGATTATCGTTCGTGAAAGGCCGACCACCTCTGTAATACCACATATTGTGGTAATCACCGTTCAGGTATGCGCACGGCATTTCCTGCTGGCGGGCTTCGTACTGGTTTTTGTCGGAACGGAACATTACGACTTTCGCGTGCACTTTCACTACGTTGCCTTCCAGCCGTAACCAGTGTTCAATGGTTGCTTCACCGGGTTCGTTATTGATCCCGAACTGCTTGGGAATCGTTTTAACGTACAACAGGTTACTTTCTTTCTGTATCGCTACTACTTCCGACGGATTGTTATACGTATCGCCCGCCTGGATCGGGTTCCAGCCAAGACCGGTCCAGGCGGGTGCTCCGTTTTTCGAATAATCGGTCGGTCCACTATACAGAGCAATCTGTACCTGACGGCCAAGGTCCGGGTTATTGACCATGTTCTCAGTACGTACCTGACCATTATGACTATCCTTAAAGGCCAGGTACGTCAGGGCACCCCCATACCGGGTATCGACCCCTACGCGAATTTTATCGTTTTCAATGGTCTGTAAACCAGTTAACGCCACCCTTTGCCTGGTAGTTGAAGGCGTATAAAGCTGGCGAGGAGCTGCTCCTCTTGGTTGAGCAAATGCGGAGTGGGCAAGCAGAAGGCAGGCCACAACACGAGCAGCGTATCGATGCAGGGAACAGGAAATCGGTAAGTAGGGCATACAAGACCAGTACATTTTGGGCACCAGTCAGGGCGAGTTACAAATAATATGCCAAATGAACCGAAATCGCCTATCACAATAATTCGTGTTACTGCCTTGCCAATTCATTAACTTTAGAATCTGGCAAATCGCCCGAGCGAACGAGCAATCGGTACCGGAACGTAACAGACTTACCGGCTGGAAGTGCGTAGTTCATAGCCGGTGCTTTGCCGTTGGTGAAGACGGACGGGCCGAGTGGGTTAGCGGCAAACAAGCCGTATCCTCTGGCGTGCCAGTACGTAGGATACCCTACATTCTGCGGATGATCCATCAAGACAACCGACAGTGCTTCGCCCCCAACGGTACCGGTTAACTTCACCCACTGACCACGCGTTCCCCAAACCGCATCCCCTTTTACCCCTTCACTGCTTTGGTACATGCCCGTTACCCCGGCATTGTCGAGTACGGGGACTTTAGTAGCTACGCCCTGTGCATCGGTGAATACTTCGGGTTTAGTAGAGGGTTGTTCGAGCTGACGGGCCAGCCGCAGCGCGATCATGCCTTCTTTGTTGTCTTTGAATACTACGTCTTTGTCGGCTGCTTTCAATACCGTCACCCGGTCGATTGTGCGGTCGGTTGCGGTCGCTTTGAACTGAAACGTGGTTGTTTCCTGCACCATCACCTTGCCATCCTTGTCAAGCCAATCGGCGGTAACAATCAGTTCGCCCTGGTCCTTGCCACTCTTCAATGACTTCACGCCCGTATGCACTATCGTTCCAAATGGTCCTTTATGCTCAGGGCCAATGTCGGTTGAGTTGTTCCAGAAATCGTGGCCGTTTACGTCACCATAGTTAAACCACATGCCAACGTGGTGCGGATGGTCAACACGCTCACCAGGACGAGGGTCCATTGGCCAGCCCCGCGTAATGAAGTTCCCCCCCGCCGATACGATTGGGTACAGCACCGGCTTCTTGAGTACGGATGGACCCGGATAAATGTAGGCGGTAAACGGTTTGCCATCTACCGTTACGTCGACGCGTTTCTGCGCCTGGTTATGAGTAACTTGAACTTGATTAGATTGTGCCTGCGCCGATAGAGCCGACGTAGCGAATAGAAGAGAAAAAACGAGTGGACGCATTGCGGTATAGAGTTAGCGGAAAAGCTGAATGACAATCGATTCGGTTTTGGGGCACAAAAAAGCCCCGGCTTAAAAAAGTCAGGGCTATCTGTTTGCTACTGTTAGCCAAGTCAAAAGATGCAGTTGGCTAATTGCCTAACAGGATTTTGTTGGTCACTTCCTGGTCGATGGTGATATAACCGGGGTAATTAACGGCCTTATTACCCAACGCCAGCGTCGGTTTTATTCGAATCGTCAGCTTAGAGGGTTTTGTATTTGCCGCCCCCGACAGATTCTGTACGAGCTGCGAAAAGGCATCCCGCGTTTTGGGATCGGTCAGTAATTGAAACGCATTTGCGCTCAGCCGCACGGGCACGCGGGTTCGGCCGCCACCGGGCTGCACTTCGATGCGTTGATTCAGGAATCCATTGAACAATTCCTGACCTGCCAATATCACCTTGTATTCCAACTGGTTGATCCCCGCCAGCTTGTTGGTCGGGTTTGTAATATCCAGATTGATCCGGGCGTCCAGCGGTACGTTACGTGTCAGTAACCCCGCGGCTATCCGCGGGTACCGCGCCGGATTCAGATCCTCTATTTTGCGAAACTCGCGGATATCGGTACCGGCCAGAAACACGCTATCGGCCGAGGCAATTGTATAGCGACAATCGCCCAGGGCTTTCGCCTGCGATAATTGCTGATTCACGCTACAGCGGCTAAACAAAAATGGCATAGCCACCAGCATAAAAATAAGTCCTTTCTTCATAGTTGATTCAACTCGTTTAGATGATAAACGTTCGACAGGGGTCAAAGTGTTTGGTTTAATCCTTCTTCACAAACACCATCTGCGCCCGATCGGCTTTGGCCACCTTTTTCCGGAAATCAAACCACTCTGAATAGGCAGAAGCTGGAAAGCGCCCCTGGTGCATGATTACCCGCCGGATATACGTAACGCGGTCACCAGCAACCGTTACCTGAGCGGTGTATTGGCCAAACTTCGAATCGATTTGCAGCGGTTGCAGCAAATATTCGGCTGAATACCCTTTAGGCAACTGATAAACAACCGTATCGCTGTCGTCGAACTCGTAATTTGGGCCCAGCACGAGTGGTGCCTTTCGTGACTGCACAGAAGGCGTTGTAGCAGCAAGAGACGACATTAGATTTAACGGCAAAAATAGGCGCTTACCACTGGCGGTAGCCCAACGACGTACCGATAGCGTTAAGGCTTCGTTAACAACCGGTGTAAGCGTGTTCTGCTGGTTATGCGCAAAGGTCGTTAGCTCAAACGCAGGAATGGCAATCCGTTTAAGCAGCCAGCTACGTTGGTCATCGTGGTTTAACTGAAGCATACTGGCATACCTGTCGTGCTGCAAACCGGTATAACGCGCCCGCACATCGGCGGCTGCATCGCCCGCTTCGGTAACGACAACCGAAATACGACGCTGCTGAAGATTATTGGCGGCACTGTAACTCGGGGTTTTTATTAATCGACTCCCCTGAGGTAAAATAAGGAGCGCATGACGACTTCCGGTGAAGTCCCCGACGTAGCCAGCCGGACTATGCCCACTGGTACACTCCAGAAACGTAGTATCTCGTCCGTCGGGTACGCACAAAATGACGTGATTAAACTGGAAGCTTGGGAAATCGACCAGCGCATCAGCTTCATCTTCACCGGCTAGAACCAGGGCGGGATAAGCTGGTACACCAACGGCTTTCAGCAGCGCTTTGGTATAGTTAGTCAAGGCCTTACAATCGCCGTATTTGCTGGCGGCTACTTTCTCGGCTTCAATGGTTTGCCACCCACCAATACCCAACTGAACGCTAACGTAACGAGTCTGGCTTTGCAGGAATTGATAGATTTTCTGCACTTTACCCGCCGTGCTCACTTCGTTTTTTGTCAGTTCCTGTACCTGCTGACGTAACGCGTCGGGAATCTGATCACGGCCTTCGTTTAGGGTAAAATAGAACTGCCCCAGATCCGTCCAGCTTGTTAGTTTGCCTTTGTAATTTTGGACTTCAAAATCGCTCGGGGCTGTGTAGACCATAGGCAATTGCTCATGGGCGGGTGGTGACAAGGGTTCAAACTCAACCGCTACGTGATTAGTCAGCCGCCAGGTGTACGACTTACTTCCGTCAGCAGCCGTTACCGATGTTCCGGCGACGGGCAGGTTTACTTCTTTATAACGTAACGCCAGACGGGGTGGCATGGTAACGATGAACGTAGCCTGCTCAATAGCCAGATGTTCCTTGTTTTGGGGTACCCAGGTCGGGTAAAACATTAAATTACGCTCCGTGGATTCTACCACAAATTCAACCGTGTACGGATAAGTCGGTTGTTTAGGGAACCTGGCGGCTTTGTAGCGATTGTCGTCGAACAGATTGTTGTCCGTATACGTACTGTAATCCTCAATGTCGGCTTTTTTCAGTTTTTTAATCAGCTTACCATCGGCATCGTACAGCGCCCCTTCGATGTTGGTTATCTTCGATAATTTATCGTACCCTTCCACCAACGTAGCGTGGCCATCCCCTTGTTCATTCAACACGGTTACGATGCTGTGAACCCGACGAGTTGCTTCGCCCAGTGATTTTACGGCAAAGGTTGTTTCGTGCAGCCGGACGACGGCATAGGCATTCTCTTTCAAAGCAGTCGATAGCGTCGAAGCTTTGTAATCAATTTGTGCCAGCGCTGCCTGATTCAAAAGCAGCGCGAACAGCCAAAACTTTCTCATAAATTAGGTGGGAACAAATCAGTTCTTCTGGGCTAAGGTTCCGCGCTTCAAGACAACCTGCTCGGCATGCTTCGCAATGATCTGGTTGAAAAACTCCCGCAGGGCTGGGTATTCATCCGCGAAGTACATCGTTTTGCGAAGCGATACGCGGCTGATAATCTGAACCTGATTGCCATTCATGGGCGTCAGGCTGTAAATAAACCGACCAGCATTGTCGGGCAGGCTCATATTGACGGGCTTGGGGAGCTCTTCGATCTGATACCCTTCCGGTAAGGTGTAAACGGCCGTAAACGTCTCGTCGATCAGCACTCCGAAATCAACCGGATAGAGTCGCTGCGCTTCTTTGAACGTATTGCTACCGTGTGCTTCGGTCAGTAGCGGCCGGAAGTACAGGCGATCGCCCGCGCGAGTACAGGCTTCTGGAATAGCCAGCGTATAGGTGGCCGTAAACGTATTGTTTTGGGCATTTTCACTAAAAAAATCAGCGTTTTCGATCTGCCAGCTTGCGCGCTTTTTACGCGCTTCTTCCAAATATTTTACCTTCCCACCAACGGCTATCTCTTTGCGGGCGTTCCAGGCGCTGTAACCAGCATGCGAATGGGTGATTGTACCGGCTACTTCGCCCTCAGCGTCGAGGGTAAATTGGGCCGTGTATGCTTCGATATCGCGCTCAAAGGGAGCTAGGGACACGAACCGCGCCTGAGTCGGATGAATCAGCCGACCGGTTCCGTTGAGGCAATGCACCGGCAACATACCTGGCTTTATATAGGCATCGGTCGCGTCGAGCAGCATATCTTTCCCCCCGACTGGTACGCTGGCGACAACATAATTGAATCGCCGGAGCAAGGCGTAGTCTTCAGAAATACGTCCATGATCCCGCGTACTCAGAATAACCGGATGCACTTCAATATCCATTTCACGCAGCAGCGCGATCAGCAGCAGATTGATGTCGGCCGCGTCGCCTTTCCGGTCATCGAATACCTTCTTGATGCTGGTCGACCACACGGATGATTGATCGTTCCATTTAATTCGCTGACGGACAAAATCGTAAGCGGCCGTAATGCGCGCCAACGTATCACTGTGCTGACTAAGCAGCGTTTTGGCAGTTTCACGCAGAAAACCTGTTCGTTTGATCTGGCCACCAAAATCCGGATGATCAAGCAAGGTTTTATCCAGGGCCTCCCAGCTAACCGAAAAGTTTTTGATCATACCGCCCGGCAACTGATAACTGGCCAGTTCAAAATCAATCTTCGACAGATAATCGTCGTCGGTCGTGATGTATGCCTCGTCGCGAAAGGCGGGCGCATCTTTCACCGCAAATCGGTAGGCTACAGCCCCTACGTCGGGCTGCCCCGTAATCAAACGTACATTGGCTGGTTTGTGCTCGTTGATGGCCAGACTCAGATAGCCACCCTGCATGATTTTATAGAAAAAATAATCAGGAATCGTAATTCGATACTCACTCCAGTTTACGGGTATGCTTTGCTGGAACCGCCATGTTCGGGGGTTGTACCCAATGCTAAACGGCGTATGAACCTGGTATTTGTACTCGATGATCGACCCTTCCCGAACATTAGGCAACGTGTATTTTTCGATCGAATACGTATCGGAGGCCTTTTCGGTAAAATGACCCTTTTTGTCGAATGCGTTGATCGATACGTCTCCACTATTAAGGTTGTAGGTAAACCCTTCAAAGTCGGAAACGTACTCGTGCTGCCCGGACACGCCCCGGCGTATAGGTAACTGAATAGTAGCCCGATCGTAGGCCGATTTTTTAAGGATTTTTATTCGGATGTGGTGGGTGAACACCTGCCATAATTCGTTACTGCTCTCTTCAAAACTCACCTGCCCAACATCATATAGTACTACAGCCTCTGCCGTGGAATCTTTGTGTCGATTAAGGAATTGATCGGGGGAGATTTTACCAAATTTTACGGATGGTGCCGGATCCTCTTTTTTCTGGCCAAATGCGCCCGTTTGGCATACGAGTAGAAACACGAATACCTGCGCAAACAGGCATCTCTCAAGACGAGACGTTAACATGTGTGGTGGGTAAATTATAGCGATGAAAAAGACCAGCAAGATATGTCACCCACAACATATTTAAAAATAAAAATAAGCAGGCTGTCTCTAGTTCTAAATTCAGACCTGGTTGACAAGTTGTTCACTACGTAGTTGGTAAGCTCCAAAACCGGGGGTCTACCAGCGGTCAACTATTTGTTTATCTTTGGCCCGTAGACACATCCAACGTTTCATGAACAAGCTGACCGCCGACGACCTGATTTACGGGTACATCAACGGTATCTTTCCGATGGCCGATGCCGACGGTACGCTGTATTGGTACGCTCCCGACCCACGGGCGATTATTCCGATTGATACGTATAAACCGGCCAAATCACTTCGTCCTGTTCTGAATCGCAATGCGTTTGAGATCCGGGTAAACACCGATTTCGAGCAGGTGATGAGACAGTGCGCCTTGCCGCGGTCGGAAGACGATAGCGTCTGGATTTCAGATGAAATTATTGAAGCTTATACCGAATTGCACCGATTGGGCCTTGCACATAGCGTTGAAACGTATATGGACAACCGTTTAGTCGGTGGTTTATACGGCGTGGCGCTCGGAGCCGTTTTCTTCGGTGAATCCATGTTCCATCAAGTCAGTAATGCGTCGAAAGTTGCCTTTCACTATCTGATCCTAATTCTGCGGGAGCAACAGTTTACCCTACTCGACACGCAGTTTATCAACGATAATGTCCGACGATACGGGGCCATCGAAATTCCAAAAGCGGATTACCTGCGGCAGTTGAAAACAAGCCTCCGTCAGAAAGCGCGATTTACCGAGAACGTACTGGAGCACCTGTTTAAGAACCATGCCGGGGATTAATTGGGTTTGGTTGTTGGCTGGTTTGTATGTTTGCGACGCGGTTGCAGATTCACTAACCCGATCAACGGTCAAACACTCAAACAGCCTTGAAACCCGTTCTTGTCATTAAATTCGGCACAGCGTCCATCACCAAACCCACTGGCGAACCAAACGAACCCGTCATGGTGGACATTGCCCGTCAGGTAGCCGCTTTGCATGCTCAATACCGCATTGTCCTGGTTTCATCTGGGGCAGTTGGTGCGGGTAAATCCCTCATTCAGGATTACCGGGGCGACATTACCCAGCGTAAGGCCGCAGCCGCGATTGGTAACCTTATTCTACTGAATCAGTATTCCCGTTTCTTTTCGATCTACGGCATTTCCATTGCGCAGAGCTTATGCGAACGCCATCACTTTGCCCACCGCGACCAGTTTCTTCAACTTAAACAGACCTACGAAGAGCTTTGGGATAATAACATTATTCCGATTGCGAACGAAAATGACGTCGTCAGTAGCCGCGAGCTGAAATTTTCGGACAACGACGAACTGGCTACGCTTATTGCGGTCGGCTTCGGGGCCGAAGCCCTAATGCTGTGTACATCAGTAGGTGGTTTGTTAGATGCCAACGGACAGATTATCCGGCAGGTAGTGCAGTTCAACGAAGAAGTGTTTGGCGTAGTCCGCACCGACAAATCGTCGTTGGGATTAGGCGGCATGGCTTCCAAACTTACGTTTGCCAAGCTGGCCACGCGGATGGGAATTCGGGTCGTCATTTTTGGATTGAATGAACCTGATAGCCTCAGGCAGGCCTTACGTGGCGAAACCGGCACAAACTTTACACCGTCTGAAACGTCGCTCTCAGCCCGAAATCGCTGGCTGGCGAGTGGCAGCTTAGTTGTTGGGCGGGTGCAGGTCGATGCCGGAGCCGTTCGGGCTTTACAACAAAGAAGAAGTTTACTGGCGGTGGGTATCCGCGCCATTCTGGGCGACTTTGCCGCCGGTGAGATGGTTGAAATCTGGGATGAGCGCGATGAAGCCGTAGCCGTAGCCCGCGCCCGCATTTCGTCAGAAGCGCTCACTCAACAACTTAATCAGCAGAATATTGAGGTAGCCAATGCCAATGATATTGTACTTTTGTAGGTATGACACCCATTACTCCTCTCCTTCAGGCCACTCAACAGGCAGCAGCCGCTGTCCGGCGTCTTAGTCCGGCCACAAAAACTGAGCTGCTCAACCGCCTTGCCGACGTATTGACGGCTAAAAGCGCCCAGATTGTGGCCGAGAACCAAAAAGACCTCGACCGTATGCCGACCGATGATCCGAAATATGATCGGCTGAAGTTGACCGAAGCACGGGTAACGGATCTGGCAAAGAGTTTGCGTGATGTGGCCGTGCTCCCTGACCCGGCCGGAGAGGTTGTGGTTGAACGTATTATTGAGCAGGGACTACAACTCCGGAAAATTACCGTTCCCCTCGGTGTCGTTGGGGTCATTTACGAAGCGCGTCCGAACGTAACGGTAGACGTAGCTTCGCTTTGCTTACGGTCGGGCAATGCCTGTGTGTTGAAGGGCGGCAAAGAAGCGGATTTTTCGAATCGTTACTTAGTCGGCCTGATTCAGGATGTTTTAGCTGAATTCGACGTACCGAAAGCAGCCGTTACGTTGCTGCCCCCCGACCGTGCCGTCGTGAACGAGTTGCTGACGGCCACCCGCTACGTTGATATTATTATCCCGCGCGGTTCAGAGTCGCTGATTCAGTTTGTCCGCAAAAATTCACTGGTTCCCACCATCGAAACGGGTGCCGGCGTTTGCCATACGTACGTAGAAGCATCGGCTGATCTGGACAAAGCTGCGGCTATTGTCGTAAACGCCAAAGTATCGCGGCCGTCGGTTTGTAACTCGCTCGACTGCGTGCTTGTCGACGAGGGGGTGGCCGATCAATTTTTACCAAAACTGATCGAGGATTTCACGAAATGGAACGTGGAGGTATTCGCCGACGAACCAGCATACGAAATCTTAAACAAAGCAGGTTACGATAAGCTCCAGGCGGCTCGGGCCGAAGACTTTGGCCGAGAGTTTCTAGATTATAAATGTGCGGTCAAAGTTGTCGCAAACCTGGACGAAGCCCTTTCGCATATTCAGGCGTATTCATCGCGGCACTCAGAGGCTATTGTGTCTCAGTACCAACCAGTCATTGACAAATTCCTCCGTGAAGTTGATGCCGCGGCTGTGTACGCCAACGCATCAACGCGCTTTACGGATGGGGGTGTGTTTGGCCTCGGGGCTGAAATCGGTATCTCAACCCAAAAACTACACGCGCGCGGCCCGTTTGCGCTCGAAAAGCTGGTTACTGAAAAGTGGATCGTTGTCGGCGACGGTCAGGTACGCTGGTAGTAACGTAACGTTCGTTTGTCAAAGGTGATGCGACTACTGATCATGGAAGCGATATGTTTTTAGTCGTTTGTAAGCAACTCTTTCCGAACGGCTTAGCTAGCCTGTATTTTACATAGCTATTACGAACGTACTGTCGCTTGCACAGCCTGCTGCCAACGTCTGAACGTAGCCTGATATATTTTGGTGCGGGCGGCATCGGGTTCAAAGGTTTCGCCAAACGTTACGCGCTCGGCGGCTTCATCGAGCGACTTAACTAATCCGGTCGCTTTCATCGTCAGCAGAATCGCGCCCATCGACCCGCTTTCATTACTGGCGTTGAGCCTCACAGGTATACCGGCCATATCAGCCAGCATCTGCACCCAAAACGTCGACTGCGCGAAGCCACCGTTTGCATGAATCACGCGAGCCGGACCGGTATGTTTCGTTAAGAGCTCATTGATGCTTAACAAATTAAACAAAACGCCTTCAAGCGCGGCTCGGGCAAAGTGAGCCTGCGTATGCAGCCAATCGACATTCAGGTAAGCGCCCCTGGCCGAAGCATCCCAGAGTGGAGCCCTTTCGCCCTGTAGATACGGCAGAAACAGTAACCCCTCCGAGCCGGGTGCAATCGTTTCGGCTTCGGCAAGCACGGCCTGCGCTTCCTGCTTCGTCAACTTTTCGGATACCCATTCCAGCACATTTCCGCCATTGTTGGTCGGGCCACCAACTACGTAATGGTTATCGTCCATTATGTAACAAAACAGCCGCCCCTGTTCATCCCGTAGTGGTTTTCGCACGGTTTGCCGAATGGCACCGCTGGTACCAATGGTCAGCGTAGCAACGCCGGGCTTGATCGCTCCGGCACCCAGATTAGCCAGACAGCCATCCGATGCCCCAATGAGCAAGGTCACACCTGCGTTAATGCCGGTACCGGCAGCGTCGGGTCGGGGTTGATAAACCCGCTGGTGAGTCGTTGGCACAAGTGTCGACAACTGATCGGGTCGTACACCCGCGTAGTCCATAGCCAGCGGACTCCACTGCCGAACGTTCGCATCGAAAAGACCCGTTGCCGTCGCGATGGAGTAATCCACTTCAAAGACGCCGGTTAATTTGTGCCACAGAAACTCCTTGATAGACCCAAAGCGCGCCGTTCGACGTAACAGCCGGGGATCATTTTCCCGCATCCACGCCAGCTTACAAAGCGGAATCATGGGGTGAATAGGCGTACCGGTTTGCCCGTAAATCTGATTGCCCAGCTCGGCCTGCGTGGTACGTAAGGCGGTAGCCTGGGCTTCGGCACGATTGTCAGACCAAAGAATGGCATGACCGAGCGCCTTCCCGTTGGCATCCATAGCCAGCAGACTGTGCATAGCTGTGCTGAAGGCGATGTGGGTAATCACGTTACCGCTTTCGGTCACTTCCCGACTCACTTCGGCCATCACCTGCACAAACGCCGACCAAATTTCATCGGGGTCCTGTTCGGCATAACCCGGTTCGGGATTCAGCGTGGTTACCGGAGCGGAGGCATGAGCCACGATCTGACTTAAGTCGGAAGGCATAGCGAGCGCCTTCACGTTGGTGGTGCCGACATCGACGCCAACGAAGCAATCCATAGCGTGTAGCAAAGAGTTTATTCACCAAAGCAACGCATTTTTTAGTTTAGCTCCTTTACTACTGTCGTAAAAACCTGCCTAAAGGCGCTCGACCAGCAAACCTTACATTTGGTATGGTTTCACGAAAGCCATCGTCAGCTTTGTGGTATATTTGTGAAAAGAGTCTTGTATGCGTTTCGTTCGGTTAGCGTTTTTCATTACGTATAGTTCATTGCTGTTTGCGGCCTGTCAGTCGTCCTCTTCCTCAGAAACTACGTCGGCTCCTGCCTTACCTCAACCCACCCAATTAACGGGTCAGCAACTTAGCCAAACGTACTGCGGGAACTGTCACCTTGCTCCTGACCCATCGCTGCTGGACAAAGCCACCTGGCAGCACGGTGTTTTGCCGCAGATGGCGCTGCGGATGGGGCAGTCGAATCAGCAGGTGAGCGTACTCGGCAATTTCACCGATACGGGTGAAATGACCCGGATTATCGAAGCCAACATTTTTCCGGAACGGCCAACGCTTCATGATTCAGACTGGCAGAAAATCGTCAGTTATTACGTCGAAAAAGCCCCTGACAAACTACCCGCTCAGGCAGCACACGAAGGCGTCCGGACTGGGTTGCCTTTGTTTCAGGCCCGGCAGTCGAATCGCGCTATCAACGGTATGGTTACGCTGCTGCGGTATGATTCGCTGGCTGGGCGTATCTGGGCGGGTGATGCCAACGCGCATTTATACGCCCTGAACCCGAAGCTCGAACGTATTGATTCTGTTAGTCTCGACAGCCCCGCTACGGACCTGTACACGCATCAGGACGGACGGATAGACGTATTGTCGGTGGGTGTTCTGAATCCGAACGACAAGCAGGCCGGGAGTTGGGACCGGCTAACGCCAGCCAGTAAAACGCCAGCGCCACAAATCAAGCAGCTGCAGCGCCCCGTTAACGCAACACCCGCCGATTTGAATCGCGATGGTCAGGAAGACGTAGTGATTTGTCAGTTTGGCAATTACTTGGGTAAGCTAAGCTGGTTCGAGAAAACACCACAGGGTTATACCGAGCACATTCTCGATTCGGTTCCAGGGGCACGCGTTGCGCTTGTGCGGGATGTAAATAACGATCAGTGGCCTGATGTGGTAGCCCTTTTAACGCAGGGAGATGAACAGATTGCGGTTTATTATAATCAGCGGAACGGCTCGTTTCGGAAAGAGACTGTACTCCGTTTCCCATCCGTTTATGGTTCGAGTTATTTTGAACTGACAGACATCGACAACGATGGTGATCAGGATATTGTGTACGCCAATGGTGACAACGCCGATTATTCCATTGTACTGAAGCCTTACCACGGTATCCGTATCTTTTTGAATGACGGACGCTTTCGGTTTAAACAAGCCTGGTTTTACCCAATGTACGGTGCCACTCAGACCGTAGTTCGCGACTTTGATCAAGATGGCGATTACGATATTGCCGCGATTGCTCACTTCCCGGATTTTGCGCACCGCCCGAACGAGAGCTTTATCTACTTTGAAAACAAAGGAAAGTTAACCTTCGCCCCTCGCACGTTTCCGATGGCTGACCGTGGGCGCTGGCTGCGACTGGAGGCTGGTGATGTTGATCAGGACGGTGATGAGGATATTTTGTTAGGCTCGTTTTTCCGGGCTCTCAACCCGAAGTACATGGACCTGATGGTGCAATGGCGCAAACCCGGCGCAGGGATTATGCTGCTGGAGAACAAGTTGAAGTAAGGCGAGCTACAAGTCGATTGGAGATCAATAGTTGCTGACGCATAGCCCCGCCACGTCTATGCGTCAGCTTTTTAGTTTAAGCGCTTAAATTGTAAAATGCCACGGCATTAGCGCCAAATACTTTGTTACGAGCTTCATCACCCCAGGTGCTTACGTACTCTTCGACAATGGTTTTGACCTGCGTATAATTGGCAGCAACCAGGCACACCGGCCAGTCTGAGCCAAACATCAGCCGATCGGGGCCAAAATGCTCGAACACTACGTCCAGGTACGGAAAAAAGTCTTTCTTGCCCCAGTCGTGCCAATCGGCTTCAGTCACCATGCCTGACAGCTTGCAGGACACGTTTTTATTCTTCGCAATCTCCGACATGAAGTTCGACCAGCGGCTAATCTCTTTCTTTTTGATGTAAGGCTTAGCCAGATGGTCGATCACAAAGTTGACTTCGGGTACGGCACGTACCAGGTGCATGGCGGCTTTGAGTTGACTCGGGTAAATCAGAATATCATACGTCAGATCGAAGGCAGCTAACTGACGGATTCCTTTTATAACGGCTGGCCGCATCAGAAAATCGTCGGGTTCAGCCTGCGCTACGTGCCGGAAACCTTTAATTTCTTCAAACTGCGACAACACCTCCAACCGTTCGTAAACCTGCTCCGACTGCAAATCGACCCAACCGACAACACCTTTTACGATATCGTAATTCTGGGCCATGCTCACTAAAAACAGCGTTTCGGCCTCCGACTGCGCAGCCTGAACCGCCACGCAGCCGTCTACACCGTTCTCGTTTAGTACCGGCTCTAAATCGGCGGGCAAAAAATCACGTCGGATCACGGCCATGTCGTCCGTAATCCAGGTGTCACGAGCGGGGTCAAAATGCCAGAAATGCTGATGGGCGTCAATTGTCATAACCGGGATTAACTTGATTATAAATGATTAACAGGATTTCGTTTTATGGTATTGAACAACAAAATCTCACAAATCCATTAAATCCTATAAATCCCGGTTCAGACATACGCCTTCGCTACCTGCCGCTGTTCGCCTAAGCCTTCGATACCGAGCTCAACCACGTCGCCGGGTTTCAGGAAGCGTTGCGGATTCAAGCCCATACCAACCCCGGCAGGCGTACCCGTTGAGATAACATCACCGGGCAGTAGGGTCATGAACTGACTGATGTAGCTAACGAGCGTCGGTACGTCGAAGATCATATCGTCCGTATTCGAGTCCTGCAGATGTTCGCCGTTCAGATCAAGCCACAGCCGCAACGCGTTCGGGTTAGGAATCTCATCTTTCGTCACGAGGTACGGACCCAGTGGAGCGAACGTATCGGCGCTCTTGCCCTTTACCCATTGTCCACCGCGTTCCAACTGAAACGCCCGCTCACTATAATCGTTATGCACGGCATAGCCGGCGATGTACTCCATAGCCTCATCAAGCTCTACGTAGCTGGCTTTTTTGCCAATAACAATCGCCAACTCAACTTCCCAGTCGGTTTTCTCCGACCGCTTCGGAATGACGACATCGTCGTTCGGGCCGCACAGCGCCGTTGTTGATTTAAAGAATAAAATGGGTTCGGCCGGTGGTTGAGCACCCGTTTCGGCCGCGTGTTTGGCATAGTTCAGGCCTACACACACAATTTTAGAGGGTCGTCTTACGCATGAGCCAAAACGCTCGTCGGGCGATACTTCGGGGCAATTCTGCGCGTGACTTTCCAGCCAATGCGCGAGCCGCTCGGGGCCATTGGAAGCAAAGAATGATTCATCGTAATCCTCGCCGAAATGCGTTACGTCGACGGATTGACCAGTGGACAGCACAACGCCTGGGTGTTCATGGCCGGGCTGGCCGAAGCGGAAAAGTTTCATGTACTCACTATCAGGTTTTCAAGAAAAGAGCAAGTACGGCTGTTTTTAACCATAAGCCCAACATTTGACCAGTTTTGTTAGCGTATCTTTCGCTCTAAACTAAAGCCGTCTGGTCATCAGCGTAGACGTTACGTTGATGACCAGACGGCCGAACAGTACCCTCTTTAGCGATATCCGTTAACTTTTAGTCTGCTTCTGCTTCATCCATTCATCGAGCTTGTTAATCAGTTTTGTATTGAATTTGTCACGTAACAGCTGCTCGTATTCGGGGGTATCTTTCACCTTTAAATACTCCTGCATCGTGCCCGATTCAACAAAGATGTGATCGGTTTTAGGGAGAAAATAATACTCCCCGTTACCGGGATGGTACCGATTGACGATGTTGGCAATCTGAATATGATCATCGGGTTTCAGAGCCGCTACGTCAGCCTCGCCGTAGATGGCTAAGACCGGAGCCGACGTATTTTTCCAGGCTGCATATAGATTCTTATCGTTCAGCTCCTGCCAGAACGTATAGTGTCGTCCGATCAGGGAGTTCTTCCCGTCGTAACCAAACATATTGTCGAACTGCTGCGCCACGGCCGGATTCGCCTTAACCAGCTCCTGCGGTGACTTTTTCCCGTAGAAGTACTGGTACATCGGTTCACGAAACGCCTGCAAGTCCTGCTCTACGGTCGCAAAATCAGCGCCTTCCAGTGTTTTCTGATCACGTAGTATGTCAATGATGTAATCATGCCAGGTACGTACAACCGTGCCGTAGACAACGACACCCGTAGGTTTGTACTGCTCAGCCAGCAACGGAGCTACAATACCGCCCAGCGAATGCCCGAACAGAAATACGTTGTTCTTATCGACCCAGTCGTACGTCATCAGCTTATCATACCCTTTCTGGAACGCCGATAGCTCCGTATTGAAACCAATTTCGGCGCAGGGCTGAGTGCCGTCGCAATCGCCCATACCGGGCTTTTCGACCATATACACGGCATACCCTTTCCGCGCCAGTTGATCGGTAGCCATCCGATACGGATCGACGGGCGGCAGATAGCCCATCGTCATGCAGGACGCTCCCTGGATAAAATAGACAACCGGCATTTTCTTGCCCGCCGAACCTTTAGGGCGCTTCACCAGTGCGCGTATGTAGCCGTTCTGAAACGGAAATTCGTCGTACACCATTTCTAAATCAGGTGCCACTTCGTTGGCTCGCGCTTTCACATTACCCGACAGCATCTGCTCCTGCTTGTTGCGGATAAACGTAACCTTGACCGCATCACCCTCAGTCAGTTTCTGGGACAGCGCGATCAGTTCCTGAGGCCCTTTGATGGGGACGCCGTTTACACTAGTAATAATGTCTTTCTCCTGAATACCGATCTGAGACGCTGTTGTGTTTGGAACAATTTGCTGCACCAGCACGCCTTCCGCTTTCGGCAAGCCTACATATTTAGCGATGGTTTCGCTGACCGGAGCGGGAACAACCCCAATGACTCCGCGCTTTTTAAGGTGCTGCCCCGTCACCAGTTGAACGATGCCCATCAGCAGCACAAACTGAACAATTACATTAATACGTTTCATGATGTTTACTTGTCAAATCTACTTCTCGCTCCTCTGGATTATACCACTCCCAAAATCATTCCGGGCAAAACTAGGTAGGTATCATTCTGTGGCCTTTGTCAAAACCTGCTATTCTATACGATAAGCCGCTGGTGTGGTTCGGTACACTTTTTTGAAAGCTTTGCTAAATGCAAACACGTCGGAGAAGCCCGTCAGAAACGCTACGTCGGCGATGGCGTATTGCCTGGTTTTTAACAGACTCGCCGATCGTTGGAGTCGCTTCTGGATGAGATACTGGCGGGGCGACACGCCAAACGCCTGCTTAAACGTGCGGAAAAAGTGAAATTCTGACAAGGCCGCCTGCGAAGCCAGTTCGACTACGGTCCAGTTCGTCTGCACGTCGGCGTCCATCATCCGCTTGGCCAGATTTACGCGTCGAAATAACTCGGTACGTGTGCTAACCTGCTGGGCCGACATTCGATTAATGACACCGGCAATACGTAGTTGCGACCGCAGCAGCCGTTCGGCGGTCTGGTAATACAGTTCGTCGGGATCAATGGCGATCTCGCCCGTTTTCAAATCTGTTTGCCAGGCGAGGTGTTCCAGAAACTGGCCTAACGTATCGTCATGGACCGAGCAGACGGATTCATAAAAATCAAAGGCTCGGCACGAAGTCGAAAACGGGTTATCCAGCAAACGCCCATCATCGCCGGTCATATTGCGGTACACATCGTTCATGATCCGCTCATTCACGTACAGACAAATTCCCAGCACGGCCTGCTGTGACGCAAAATCGATTTCCAGCGACTGTGCCTGGTTCACCAGCAAAAACTCACCACTCCGGACCTGATGCGTATGCTGATTGACCCGGTAGTTTTCCAGTCCCTGCATGACGTACTTGATCGATACCGTTGGCGCGTCCGTATCGACCCGCTGGAACGTATGCAGTCGGGAATAAACGGCTTTGCTACCATCAGGTCGTGCGCTGCTGATGAAGAGCGCGTCGTCGGAAGGCTTGAAATGAGTCATGGTTATACGTAGTGAGCAACGAAACTATCCGGCGGACCCACCGAACAAAAGCAGTTTTTGACAAAAGGTCGATTTCGGCTTTCAATAAACTTTGCAAAATTTAATCGCATGAAACATTCGGCTCATTGGCTAACGCTAGCCGCCTTCAGCGTTGTATTGACTAGCTCCGCTCCAAAACCGGTTCAGTTCGCCGACGTATCCCAAACCAACCTGCCCCTGCTCGACCTCATCAGCAACTCGATGGATGTTGAGCCGCTGGACATCGACAAAGACGGCGACCTCGACTTGATCATTGCCTCGGAATTCCGCCCGAACGTAATCCTCATTAACGACGGCAAAGGCGTATTCACGAATGGCACCGCAGGACGACTGACGGCCAAAAACCACGATCACGAAGACATTGCCCTCGGTGATTTCGACGGCGATGGCGATACCGACATCATCTTCGTGAGCGAAGACGATAAAGTACACGAGTATCACCTCAACGACGGGAAGGGCGTATTTAAAGATGTCAGCGATCAGTTTCCGGTTCAGTGCATCAGCAATGCGGTCGTGGCTGGTGATTTTGATAAAGACGGTGACCTCGACCTGATCATGGGGAATGATGGGCAGGACTTCTTTCTGACGAACAACGGCAAGGGAAAGTTTACGAACGAAACCGCTGGCCGTATGCCCGAAGACAAGGACGTAACGCAGGACGTTGAAGCGGCCGATATCGACAAAGACGGCGATCTGGACCTGATTTTTGGCAACGAAGACGACAACAAGCTGTATCTGAACAACGGCAAAGGCGTGTTCACCAACGTCACAGCGGGTCGCCTACCGATTCAGGCCGGGAGCGAAGAAACGCGAAAAGTGGATCTGGCCGACATTGATAACGACGGGGATCTGGATATTCATTTCTCGAACGTCAACTTCCGAAAAACGAAGAATCCGGCCAATCGCTTGCTGATTAACAACGGCAAAGGCGTGTTCACCGACGAGACGGCACAGCGTTACCAGGCTATCAACAACCTCAATACCGCCGACGCGCAGTTTGTCGATCTGGACAACGACAAAGACCTCGATCTCATCCTGGCCAACGTATTTGGTGCCGGTCCGCAGGCGCTGCTAAACGACGGCAAAGGCGGGTTTACCGAACAGACAAAACAACTCCTGCCCGAAGGGGCTGGCAAAGAAGCAATCGCTGTAGAAGTTGCCGATTTAAATAAAGATGGCTTACCCGATGTTTATTTCGGTGTCTTCCGCGATGCGGATGGTCTGCTGTTGAGTAAGAGGTAGTTACTGCCGGGTACTCATACCCGACAGTGATCAGCTTTTATCTACAATCAATCAGGAATTTAACCGCGTGAATCCACCATCTAAAGGGTAATCGCAGCCAGTTACAAATCCGGCTTCGTCGGAGCACAGATACAAAGCTAAAGCGCCGACCTCCGCAGGCTTAGCCATACGGCCGATGGGTTGCGTTTTCGAAAGCTTATCGAACATCTCCGCTTCTTTACCTGGATAGTTCTTCGCGATGAATCCGTCCACAAAAGGCGTGTGCACTCGGGCAGGCGATATGCAGTTGCATCGGATATTATCGTTCAGGTAATCTTTGGCCACCGAGAGCGTCATGGTCAGCACCGCACCTTTGCTCATGGAATAGGCAAACCGATCCGATAAGCCTAACGTAGCGGCTACTGACGCCATATTCAGAATCACCCCTCCCCCGTTCGCTTTGAAGTGCGGAATAACCGCGTACAGGCAGTTATATACGCCTTTCACATTAATGCGAAAAATGCGGTCGAAATCGGCTTCGGTCGTGGTATCTACCCGGCCGATGTGCGCCACACCGGCGTTGTTAACCAGAATATGAATAGGGCCTTGTTCAGCAATGCGGTTCACGGTATCAATGACCTGTGCCTGGTCCGATACGTCCACCGCATGCGCCTGAGCTTGCCCGCCATCGGCCTGAATTTGTTCGGCAACCTGCTGCGCCAGATCGGCGTTTACTTCCAGAATATGGACGGTTGCGCCCGCCTGAGCGAAGGTTTGAGAGATAGCCAGACCAATACCGCTGGCGCCACCCGTAACAAGAGCTGTTTTGTTTGAGAGCGAAAACATGATCAATGAGTGATTGAGCGAATGAGTGATTGAGTGAAAGATTTAATCGCTCATTCACTCAATCATTCCTTCGCTAATTAATTATAAGGATACCCCGCGTTTCCAGGGGATAAAATCATCTTGTCCGAGCCGTTCGGCCTGGGTAGTTTCTTCGCCCGAAGCCAAGCGGATAATGTAGTCTAGCAAGGCATCGGCGTTTTGTTCAATCGTTTGCTCGCCGTCGATAATGGGGCCGCTGTCGAAATCAATCACATCGGGCATCCGGTTCTTGAGCGTCGTATTCGTCGACACTTTCACGACGGGGCAAACGGGATTGCCTGTAGGCGTTCCTAATCCGGTGGTGAACAAAATGACGTTCGTCCCCGAACCCGCCATTCCGGTTGTGGCTTCAACATCATTGCCAGGTGTGCAAAGCAAACTCAGACCCGGTGTTCTGGCGGGCTCTGCGTAGTCGAGCACATCAGCAACAGGAGCTGTACCGCCTTTTTTGGCGGCCCCGGCTGATTTGATGGCATCGGTAATCAGACCGTCTTTGATGTTTCCGGGCGATGGATTCATGTCAAAGCCGGAGCCCACCGCTTCGGCCTGGGCTGAGTAACCGCTCATGAGGTCAATAAACTTCTGAGCTTTGGCTACGTCGGTCGTGCGGTTGATCAGTTCCTGCTCTACGCCGTTCAGTTCCGGGAATTCAGCCAGCACCGTTTTACCACCCAGCCCAACTAATACGTCCGACAAATGCCCCAGCACCGGATTCGCCGAAATTCCCGAAAATCCGTCGGAGCCACCGCATTTCAGGCCAATGGTTAAGGCGCTCAGCGGAGCCGGTTGCCGTTCGATCTTGTTGATTTCGATCAGCCCCAGAAATGTTTCTTTCACCGCCTGCGCCATCAGGGCGTATTCCGTACCGCTCTGCTGTTCGTAAATCAGCAGCGGTTTATTGAATTTGGGATTCTGCCGCTTGATCTCTTTCTCGATGGTATCGGCCTGCAGATGCTGACAACCCAAACTTAACACCGTTGCCCCCGCTACGTTCGGGTTGTTAATGAATCCCGCTAGCAACGAACCTAAATACGCTGAATCCTGCCGAGTGCCGCCACATCCCATTTCGTGCGTCAGGAATTTGATGCCGTCAACATGTTTGAACGGACGACTGGCCACTTTACGCTCAGTTAAGCTTGTCAGAGTTTTATTCTGCGATTCATCGACGAACGGCTGCATCTTCTTGATCGTGCCAATATCGCCCGCCTGATACAGATGCAGCAGCTCATGTACCTGTTCGCGGTACGTTTCGGGTTGGGCGTAGCCAAGCTCCCGCTCAAACGCATCTTTCAGGATCAGTACGTTCCGATTTTCGCAGAACACCAGTGGCACTACCAGCCAGTAATTACGCGTTCCGACGCTGCCATCGGCCCGGTGATAGCCCATAAACGTACGCTCATGCCAGTGCGCCACGTTGGGCGGCTGCCAGGAATACGGTTGTTTTTTGTCGAGGCTATACCGGTCGGCATCATGTTTGAGGTTGAACGTCGTAATGGGCTCACCGCGACGAATGGGCTTTGTGGCCTTACCAACCAGGACACCGTACATGATAATCGGGTCACCCGGCTGGCGATCTTCGGTAACAAATTTATGTTTCGCCCCAACGGCGTACGGCAACTCGTATAGATCGTTCTCAAACGCAATCTTTTCTCCAGCCGACAAGTCGCGCAAGGCCACGATCACATTGTCGGCAGGATGAACTTTCAGCACACGGGCAAGCATCAGAAAATATGTTTTTACTTGTAAAGAGACGTATTCAGCCGAAATATACCACCTACCGCAAAAACTTTGTCGGGCGCTATTGCGAAAGTGGCCGTCAATCCCAAGTTTTGGCCTCTACTTTCCTACCCGAACATGCCTACCCCTTTACCCGAAAAGCGCACCAGCTTCCTGGCTGGCCGTTTGATGTCGATGGACGCCTACCGAGGCTTTGTGATGACATTGATGGCGGCCGAGATTTTACGGTTTCATAAGTTGCAGGAAGCGTTTCCGGACAGCCAGTTCTGGGCATTTCTAACGTATCATCAAAGTCACGTTGAGTGGGCAGGCTGTTCACTGCACGACTTAATTCAGCCTTCGTTCTCGTTTCTGGTGGGAGTTGCGCTGCCCTACTCACTGGCCAGCCGGGCCAAGCAGGGGCAGTCATTTGGTATGCAGTTCGGCCGTGCCCTTCGGCGAGCTCTGATTCTGATTCTGCTGGGTATCTTCCTCCGATCAACCCACGCCGATCAAACGAATTTCACTTTTGAAGATACCCTTACGCAAATCGGCCTGGGTTACCCCTTTCTGTTTCTTCTGGGCAACACCCGGCCTCGAACCGCCTGGTTTGCGTTGGGTGTCGTGCTTATGGGGTACTGGCTGGCGTTTGTGCTGTACCCTGCGCCGGGTGCTACGTTTGATTATGCGTCGGTGGGCGTTCCACCTGACTGGCCAGAACATTACACCGGTTTAATGGCGCATTTCAACAAGAACAGCAACCTCGCCTGGGCCTTTGATACGTGGTTTCTGAACCTATTCCCCAGAGAACAACCCTTTTTATACAACGGAGGTGGCTACGCAACGCTCAGCTTCATTCCAACGCTCGGCACAATGCTGCTTGGCCTACAGGCGGGCTGGTGGTTGCGGTCGAACCTAACGCCCCGTGAGTTACTGAGACGCTTCCTGATAGCCGGTGTCATTGGACTGGTTGCGGGGTTTCTGCTGCATATCACCGGTATTTGCCCGGTTGTTAAACGCATCTGGACACCTGCCTGGGTTTTGTTCAGCGGAGGCTGGTGCTTTGGCCTGCTGGCCCTTTTTTATTACCTCATCGACGTACTGAATTACCGGAAGTGGGCCTTTCCGCTGATCGTAGTGGGCATGAACTCCATCGCGATTTACTGCCTGGTACACCTGATCGATCGCTTCATCGTTCATTCATTATATACGCACCTCGGTCATGGCCCCTTTAAGGTGTTCGGACCCGCCTACGAACCGCTGCTTATCGGCGCAGTCACGCTACTTATTTTTTACCTCATGCTTCGGTGGATGTACCGCCGTAATCTCTTTATCCGCATATAACTTATGCCAACGGCAAACATTCTCAATCTCTTTGATCAAACAATCTTTCACGGCACGTTGACCACCGAAAGTGGACGTATTGTACAGATAGACCGCCTGGGGCAGGAGCGTCCCGGCGAACCGTATATTCTCCCCGGCTTTGTCGACGCTCATGTCCATGTCGAAAGCTCGCTGCTTACTCCACCCCAGTTTGCCCGGCTGGCGGTTGTTCATGGAACCGTAGGTACCGTTTCCGACCCGCACGAAATCGGCAACGTATTAGGCGTACGGGGTGTCGAGTACATGATTGAAGAAGGCAAACGGGTTCCGTTCAAATTCATGTTCGGCGCGCCTTCCTGCGTGCCTGCTACTACGTTTGAAACGGCTGGCGCAACCATCGACGCCCAGGATGTACGTAAGCTTCTGGCCATGAAAGAAATCGGCTATCTGGCGGAGGTTATGAACTTTCCGGGCGTGCTGAATCAGGACCCGGAACTGATGCTGAAAATTGCGCTGGCCAAGGCGTTCAACAAACCCATTGACGGACATGCGCCCGGTCTGATTGGTGACGATGCGCAACGCTATATCGACGCTGGAATCAGCACCGATCACGAATGTTTCACCTACGCCGAAGGGCTCGATAAAGCCCGGCGGGGCATGCGTATCTTGATTCGAGAAGGCAGTGCCGCCCGCAACTTTGAGGCCCTGATTCCCCTGCTGGCTGAGTTTCCGGAACAGATCATGTTCTGCTCCGACGATAAACACCCCGATACGCTCGCGGAAGGCCACATCAACCAACTGGTGTTACGTGCCCTTGCCAAGGGGCACTCGCTCTGGAACGTCCTGCGGGCAGCCTGCCTGAACCCGGTTCTGCATTATCGGTTGCCGATCGGTTTATTACGCGAAGGCGACCCTGCTGATTACATCGTGATTAACAACCTGCTCGATTTTCAGGTACAGCAAACGGTCATCAATGGGGAGGTTGTGGCTGAATATGGTCAATCAGCCATTCCTGATTTGCGGAGTGCACACGTCAATCAGTTTACCTGTTCACCGAAAACGGCGAGCGACTTTGCCGTCACGTTTGACGGGTCATCCGGGGGGCAGATTCGGGTTATCGAAGCCCTCGACGGACAGCTTGTTACCAATGAACTGCATTTGGAACCTAAAGTGGCCGAAAATTATATCGTACCGGACCCCGAACGCGACATCCTGAAACTGGTCGTCGTGAACCGGTACCACGACGAACCACCCGCCGTTGGCTTCATCAAAAACTTCGGCTTAACCCAGGGCGCAATTGCCTCATCGGTTGGGCATGACTCGCATAATATCACGGCTGTTGGCTGCGATGACGAAAGCATCTGCCGGGCAGTTAATTTGGTAATCGAAGCGAACGGCGGATTATCTGCGGTTACTGGTCAGCAAGAGCAGAATAATCAGGAAGTGATGAGCCGCCGGGAGTTTCTGCACTTGACAACCACGCCCGATACGCAGTTGCTTCCTTTGCCCGTTGCCGGGTTGATGACCGACCGCGACGGCTACGAGATCGCGGAGCAGTATACGGCCCTCGACCGGTACGCGAAGCAGGAACTGGGCAGTACGTTGGCCGCTCCGTTCATGACGTTATCGTTCATGGCCCTCTTAGTTATACCCGATTTGAAATTGAGTAACAAAGGCTTATTTGACGGAAAGCGGTTTTCGTTCGCCCCCCTTCAAATAATCAAATAAGGCCAATAAAAAATTTTATTTGCTTACCGTTTTTAATTCAATTTTTTATGAATATGTTTACAGACCTCAAGGCTATTCCCAACCCTTACCTACCCTCTCATGGCTCGCTCTCGTACACAAACCGGCCCCGACGACGAAACATTATGGAATCAGTTTCGTGGTGGCGATGAAAACGCGTTCGCTCGGTTGTATCAGAACTACGTGCAAACTCTCTACCATTACTGTGCTCATTTCGCAACGGATCGGGCACTGATTAAAGATTGCATTCACGACTTGTTCGTTGAGCTGTGGAAACACCGTACGACCATTGGGCCAACCACCTCGGTTAGGTTCTACCTGATGGCGTCTATCAAGCGGAAGCTGGTCCGTCACCTGACCGCCGAACAGAAGCTGGTTAGTCAGGACGAAATCACCAATGGTCGCCGGGTGGGCGATATGCTGCCGGGCGCGGACCAATCGCACGAGAATCTGCTTATTTCGCATGAGGAAGATTCGTACATGAACGACTGCCTGCATCAGGCCCTCGAAAAACTGCCCCGCCGTCAACGTGAGGCTGTTCATCTGCGCTACTTCCAGAACATGAGCAACGAAGAAATTTCAGCCCTCATGCAGATCAATATCCAATCGGTTTATAACCTGATTTTCGGCGCGATGAGCAACCTCAAGCGCTACGTAACACCAGAAAACGTTTCTCTTTAATACCTAATACTGCTTATTCCTAAACCTGACTCTGCCCGGTAGCTTGAAGGCTACCGGGTTTTTATTTTGTGAATCAGCTACGTTACCAAAGCGGGTTGCGAACAACTCGTCGTTCCGGTAACTTCGCCTGATGAATACAGACTCAACGCCACTGCCCGAGCGGGTTCGCCCACGCACGCTCGACGAGGTTATTGGACAACGCAAATTAATTGGTCCGGGTGGGGCGCTGCGCCGGGCTGTCGATGCCGGTCGCCTGCCATCCATGATTCTGTGGGGGCCGCCAGGCGTTGGAAAAACGACCCTGGCCCTGTTGTTAGCCGAAGCTGTTAAGCGTCCCTTTATTGCGCTCAGCGCTATCAATTCGGGCGTCAAAGAGATTCGGGATGTTCTGAGTCGGCCCAGCGGTATGTTTCCGCCCGTCGTATTTATCGACGAGATTCACCGGTTCAATAAAAGTCAGCAGGACGCCCTGCTCGGTGCCGTTGAGAAGGGGCAGATTACGCTGATCGGAGCTACCACCGAAAATCCATCGTTTGAAGTGAACAGCGCCCTTTTGTCGCGCTGTCAGGTATATATTCTGGAGAGCCTCGACCGTGACGAGTTGGTTCAACTCATTGACCGAGCCATTGCCCAGGACGCTTTTCTTCGGTCGAAAACCATTACCGTTGACTCCTACGATACGCTGCTGCGCCTGTCGGGTGGTGACGGCCGCAAATTACTGAATCTGTTGGAGTTAGTAGCCTCGGCGCACGTATCAGCCGATCCGCTGACGATTACCGATGAACTGGTGATTACGGTCGCTCAGCAGAACATCGCCCGTTACGACAAGTCGGGCGAGCAGCATTACGATATCATCTCGGCGTTCATTAAATCGTTACGTGGCTCCGACCCGAACGCAGCTTTGTACTGGATGGCACGCATGATCATTGCGGGTGAAGATCCGGTTTTTATCGCCCGTCGGATGCTCATTCTTGCGTCGGAGGATATTGGCAACGCCAATCCAACCGCCATGATTATGGCTTCCGAAGCCGTACAGGCCATTAAGGCTATTGGCATGCCTGAAGGCCGGATTATTCTATCGCAGGTAGCCGTTTACCTGGCGACCTCGCCGAAGAGTAACGCGAGTTATGTTGCTGTTGACGAGGCTATTGCCTTAGCGGAGAAAACAGCGCATTTACCCGTACCGCTGCACCTACGTAACGCCCCGACGAAACTGATGAAACAGATTGGGTACGGCAAAAACTACCAGTACGCTCACAGTCACGAAGGCAATTTCGCCCAACAGAACTTTCTACCGGATGAATTGAAAGGGCAAAAATTGTATGAACCGGGCCATAACGCGCGCGAAGCCGAAATTCGACGTAGCCTGCAAAAGTGGTGGGGTGATTGGTACGGATACTAATTTTACCGACATGAGTAACCGTATTTAATCACGAAGATGAGTTATTTATGAACTGGCAAGTAGACTGCACGCCTTGCCGCGTTATTAGCAGCATACAAGCACACTGGTCATCAATCCCTTGTCGATACTAAACGTTCGGTATGCGCCCTTCATTAAACCTGCTGATCTACCTGCTGGCCCTTGTCTTTCCCCTCGCCTGCATTGATCAGATTGACCTTACGACGCAGGGCACCAATGATATTCTGGTCGTTGACGGCCTGATTACTGATCAGGCAGAACCCCAGCTTATTAAACTGAATCGTTCAGAGGCCGATAGGCTCACGGGTCAGTTCAGCACCACCCCGCTCAGTAAAGCAACCGTAGAGGTTGTGGTTGATTCGGCTACGGTCGTCAGTTGCCATGAAACCATCGACGGTACGTATCAGCTCCCCAGCGATTTCAGAGGGAAGGTTGGACATACCTATCAGCTCCGTTTTACCCTCCCCGACGGCACCCGATACGTATCGACCCAGCAGGTAATGCAGCCTGTATCGCCAATAGCGAAGGTAACGGTCAAGTTTAATCCAAAGAGCCTGTCGGCGCAACAGCTTGATGGATATACAGCCGCGCACGACATCTTCGTTGATTCGCAGGACCCCGCCGACCAGCACAACTACTACCGCTGGGAGTGGAAACTTTGGGAACGACAGTTTTGGTGTAAAACCTGTTTGCAGGGCGTCTATTCCTACTATAAAGTGCTGCCAAATATGTACAGAGGCCGGGATTACTTTGTGACGGGCACCGAACGCCTGGATGACTGCTTCAGTCCTCCGGCGGGTAAAGCCGGTGAAGAAGCGCCGGAAGTTCCTAGGGAGTTTTTCCTGTATGATTACCAATGCCAGACGCCCTGCTGGCACATTTTCTACGGCTACGACATTACGGTGCTGGATGATAAGTACCTCAATGGCAGCCCGATTGTCCAGCAGCGGGTAGCGCAGGTTCCCTTTTACGACGCCCAACCAGCTCTGGTTGACATTCGCCAGCTCTCGCTAACGCCCGACGCGTATCGGTATTATAAACTTTTCCAGGATCAAACGCAGAAAACGGGCGGCTTAGCCGACACGCCAGCCAGCGTACTGATCGGCAACATACGGCAGGTTGATAATCCGGAGATCGGGGTAGTGGGCTATTTCTCCGCTTCGGCCAGTTCGTTGGTCCATTACTGGCTCGACCGAACCGATACCGGGGGCTTAGCGTTCGGCGCGACTGACCCATCGGGCCCTCATCTAAGCGAAGGCGATGATCTGTTCTACGTCTTGAACAGGCGTCGGCCTACCCCTGAGCCTCCTCCACCGTATCTGGGCGAGCGGGATAGACCCAAAGTCAGGTTGTGGCCATTTAACGACCGCCCCCCGCTGGTTCCTTGTCTACAAAGCGACAACCAGACTCCTTTCAAACCGGAAGGGTGGCGGGATTAAGCAGGTATTCCCCTCACCCCCAGCCCCTCTCCCGGTGAGAGAGAGGAGCTAAGAATGTCACGTTAGTTTTTCTGTCGGCTTTGCCATTGGGCGTTAACGGCCGCCCGCCGATCTAACCGGATCAGTTCGTCGAGGGAGGCTGGATCAAATGTATCGACCATGATGAAGCATTTGGCCGTAGCCGTATTGCCAACGCCCCATTCCTGATCAATGGAAAACACGTCACCTAGCGCGTGTTGGCTTACTTTATGGCTGATCAGCTGACTTAAGCGAGCAAAATCGGCCAGCGCACCACCCAGATAATTGCGTGTAATGACTGGTTGCGTCAGGGTGGTTAGCTTTAAATAACTGTAAGGCCCGTAATGCGCATCTTCGGTGAGCTGGTTTTTGGCCGGATTGTTAGCATAGTCCAGTAGTAGTTTAGCCAGTTGCTGAAGTCCTTGCCGACTACCGTAGAAGCGCCATTGATTAACGGCTAATCGTTCGTCAAAGTCGTAATAGAAGCCTAATTCGCGCCATTCCGCAATTAACATGTCATCCATTGCTTCGCCAAGTCTGTATACACTACGATCAACTAACTGACTTTACTCGCTAAAGTTGCACGATTCGGGGTTAATCCGTCCGGTGATCCATGCAACGTACTAATGTGTTTCGTGCCTGTAAACAGTAGCCTACAGGCCTAAACCGACTTATAGCTGGAAACAGAATCTGACAACATTACGGAGTATACTCTTATGAATCGTTCGTTGGCGAAAAAACGCTGGTACCGGCTACTGCCAGTCGTTTTCATTACGTATAGTTTAGCTTATCTGGACCGGGCAAATTTTGGCTTTGGAGCCGCTAGCGGCATGGCTAATGATCTGCACATTACTCCCGCCATGTCTTCCCTGTTGAGTTCGTTATTCTTCTTGGGATACTTCTTTTTTCAGGTGCCAGGCGCTATTTACGCGCAAAAGCAAAGCGCAAAACGGCTGATCTTCTGGTCATTGATTCTCTGGGGCGGACTTGCCACGGCAACGGGCCTTATCAGTAACGTAACGATTCTAATCGCTATTCGCTTCATGCTGGGCGTCGTTGAAAGTGCGGTTATGCCCGCTATGCTTTTGTTTCTGAGCCGGTGGTTTACCAAAACCGAACGGTCGCAGGCCAATACGTTCCTGATCCTGGGCAACCCAGCCACGATCTTATGGATGTCAGTACTTTCGGGGTATCTGATCCAGGCCGTAGGCTGGCGCTGGATGTTTATTCTGGAAGGCATCCCGGCCATCATCTGGGCTTATTTCTGGTGGAAACTGGTAGAAGATAAACCGCAGGATGCAGATTGGTTAACCGCTACTGAGAAGCAAGCCTTAGCCGACGAACTGGAGCGGGAACAGCAAGGGATTAAACCAGTCAAAAATTACAGCGAAGCCTTCCGATCCCGCGTTGTCATCCTCCTTTGCCTGCAATACGCGTTCTGGAGCATCGGCGTGTATGGCTTTGTGATGTGGCTTCCCTCCATTCTGAACGCAGCTCCGAACATGACCATCGTTAAAACAGGCTGGTTATCGGCGGTTCCGTATGTTCTGGCGATTATTGGTATGTTGAGTGCGTCCTATTATTCCGATAAGATTCAGCACCGCAAAGCGTTCGTCTGGCCGTTCCTGGTGATCGGTGCGGTGGCCTTCTACGGGTCTTACGCTTTAGGAACTGACTATTTCTGGTTGTCGTTCGGCCTGTTGATTATTGCGGGAGGAGCAATGTACGCGCCCTACGGACCGTTTTTTGCCATCATTCCCGAAGTACTTCCCAGCAACGTAGCGGGTGGAGCCATGGCGTTGATTAACAGCTTTGGCGCTTTAGGAGCGTTTCTGGGCTCCTATCTGGTCGGTTATTTAAACGGCACAACGGGTGGCTTCGGCGCTTCTTATCTATTCATGGCGGGTTCGTTGCTACTTTCGGCAGTTTTGACCCTAATTGCCCTCAAAAAGCCTGTTTCGGACTATACCCCCGCGGCAAAAAGTGTAACCGTTCCTTAAATAAGGCGAGTTATGGGCCGCCAGGGGTTATCTGATCAACAAGCAATGATTTGCTGCCACGGTGGAGCTATGCGGCAGCAAATCATTGCTTATGAGCGTTAAAACGCTACGGGTTTCAGGCGTAACCCACTATCCTCTGGCAAGCCAAACACCAGGTTCATATTTTGCACAGCGTGGCCCGATGCGCCTTTTGTCAGGTTATCGATCACGCTCGTGATCAGCAGTTGACCATCGTGCAGTTCCAGATGCAGCAAACATTTGTTTGTATTCACAACCTGCTTCACATCGATCGGCGCGTCGCTCAGGTGCGTGAAGGGATGACCTTCGTAGTACGCCCGGTAGAGCTCTTTGGCTTCTTCGCGCGTACCGTCGAAGGGAGTGTACACGTTTGCCATGATACCACGCGTGAAGTCGCCCCGGTAGGGAACGAAGTTAATGGCCTGATTGAAATCAGGGTCAAGCGTAGTTAAGCTCTGGCGGATTTCGGCAAGGTGCTGATGGGTAAACGCTTTGTAGATCGATACGTTGTTGTTTCGCCACGTAAAACCCGTTGTTGGCACAAGGGCCTGCCCCGCGCCGGTACTTCCTGTAATCGCACTGATTTGAATGGCATCGGTTAGTTTACCCGCTTTAGCCAACGGCAATAAAGCCAGCTGAATACTTGTCGCGAAACAACCTGGGTTCGCAATCCGGGTAGCTTCCTGAATACGCTCCCGCTGTAACTCAGGCAGACCATAGACGAAATCATCGTGCTCGTCGCGGAAGTCGGCGCTTAGATCAATGATCGTTACGTCGTCCGACACCTGATGTTCAGCCATAAACGTCGCTGAGGCACCGTGACCAGAACAGAGGAAAACTGCATCCAGCCCTTCTTTAGCCAGCAACGTAGCAGGTTCTTCGCCCGAAAAAGTCAGGTCGGTATCACCCAACAAATCGGTATGCGTAGCCCAGACGGGTTTCCCTGCCTGGCTATTGCTGTGCACAAACGCGATGTCGACAAAGGGGTGATTAATCAGGATGCGCAGCAGTTCGCCACCTGTGTAGCCCGCTCCGCCGATGATGCCAATGTTCAGTTTCATTCAGGAAAGTATTCGTTTATATAACGCAACGTGTTCGGTAATGAATTTGTCCCATGAGAACAAAGAAGCTCGCTCTACAGCCTTTACCGACAGGCTATTTCGCGTCGATGATGAGGTCACAACCGTCAGCATGGCCTGACAAAGCGCGTCGACATCCGTCGGTGACACCTTGATAGCCGCATCGCCAACGACCTCTTCAATCGCTGGAATAGTCGATGTAATAACCGGCATCCCGCATTGCAAAGCCTCTAAGGGCGGCAGACCGAAGCCCTCGTATAAGGATGGGTAAACGAAGCCCAGCGCCCCCGAATACAACGGAGCCAGTTCTTCGTTCGGCACGAAACCCGTCACGACCAGACGAGACCGTAACTCCTGATTTCGGGACAGCTCATCCATGATCTTGTCGAACTTCCAGCCTTTTGTACCCACTAGCACCAGCTTCACATCGGCCGGTATTTCTCCGCTTTGTACTAACTGAACAAAGCAGCGAATGAGGTGATCGGTATTTTTGCGCGGCTCGAACGTAGCCAGACTCAACAGATAAGGTGCATCGCCTAGACCATACTTCGCCCGGATCAACTGCTTTTGGGCTTCATCAGTAACCGGATGAAACAGCGCTGGAGATGCTGCCAAATGGATAGGTGTTACCCGACTTGGATCAGCCTTGGTGTAGTTACAGAAGTCCTGCTTGGTAGCTTCCGATGCCGTAATCACATGGGCGTCGGGTGGCAGTGTTTCTAGCACATCCCGTACCGTGCTATCCCCCGACGGAAACCATTCTGGATGAAAGATCGGAATCAGATCGTGAATCATCTGGACCGTCCGCACCGATTTATTCTTGCGTACGGCTTCGGGAATCGGATAAAACGGCGAGTGATAGATACTGTTGGCCGCCCACTGGGTCGGATCAAACTGTGCTTCGTCGGTATGTAGCAGTTTTTTAGTCCGGTAGAAGGCTTCTCGAATTACTTTCGAGGGTAAGCTGCCTACAGCAAACGGAGCCAGCAACGCATTTTCGATACGCCCCCACTGCTGCTCCATCGGGCGGTTAACGAACGCTGGGGCAGCATCGCTTAGGCGATGCTGCACATAGCGCATGTTCTCGGCCAGGTGCGTAGGAGCTGCTACCGACAAATTAACACCAGTACGCTGCTGCAAGCCCGTCAGCAATTGTTCTACCACGCGGCTAACCCCCGTTTGCGCCTGCCGGTGGTAGAACCCGATGCCTAACGGATTAACATCAAGAATTACGTTCACGAATCTTCTCGTAAATCATCACCTGATTCGACGCTACTTTCGAGAAGCCGCGTACATCGTCGCCAGTCCAGGCGTTGTTCATTTCGCCGTATGAACCAAACACCGACGCCATGAGGTCATGGTCAGATTCAATCCCCAACACCTGGAACCGATGCGGAGCTAGTAATACGTGCACTTTACCGGTAACGTGGCTTTGCGTATCGGCCAGGAAAATTTCGATATTGCGCATGACCGGGTCCATGAACTGGCCTTCGTGCAGCATGGTACCGTACCAGTTAGCCAGTTGCTCTTTCCAGTACAGCTGCCACTTGGTCAGGACGTGCTTTTCAAGCGTATGGTGCGCTTTGATCAGAATCAACGGCGCGGGTGCTTCGAAGCCTACGCGACCTTTGATACCGATAATCGTATCGCCCACGTGAATATCGCGACCAACACCGAAAGGTCCGGCGATTTCGGTTAGCTTGCGGATGGCATCAACCGGGTTCGCGAATGTCTCATCTCCGAACGTCGGCCCGGCGATAGCTTTAATTTCGCCGTGCTGGAACGTTAGCGTGATGGTTTCGGGCTCCGACTTCGTGACCTGCGTTGGCCAGGCTGATTCGGGTAGGAACTGGTCAGAGGTCAGCGTTTCTTTGCCACCAACCGACGTGCCCCACAGACCTTTGTTGATCGAGTAAGCCGCTTTGTGCCACTCCTGCTCAACCCCTTTCGACTTCAGGTATTCAATCTCGGCTTCCCGTGACAGGCGAAGATCACGGATGGGCGTAATGATTTCGGCCTCTGGCGCAATGATCCGGAACGCCATATCAAAACGAACCTGGTCATTACCAGCACCGGTGCTACCGTGTGCAATCGCCGACGCGCCAATTTCACGAGCATACTCAGCCGCAGCAATCGCCTGGAAAATCCGTTCGGCGCTCACGCAAAGTGGGTACGTATTGTTCTTCAATACGTTACCAAACACCAGAAATTTCAGGCATTGCTGATAATAATCGTCCGTTTTGGAGATCGTTGCGTGCGACTTCACGCCCAACGAATAGGCCCGTTCTTCGATTGCCTTCAGTTCGGCATCCGAGAAGCCACCTGTGTCGACCAGCACCGAGTGAACTTCCATTCCCCGGTCTTCCGACAAATATTTAACGCAGAAGGAGGTATCCAGACCTCCGCTAAAGGCAAGAACTACTTTTTGAGACATCAGACGTAGGACGCCGGACGAGACCGCCCGCCATCAGTATAGTTTTGGCGCTGCAAATATCGGATATTCCTGCTAAAACCGATTTGATACAGCCATAGTAAAATAGCCCGACGGTTTTTGTTTTTGCCGGAACCGACCTACTTTACAACCAAATAACCCATATCATGCGCGGTGGGGAGCCTTTACACGCAGTTTACAGCAAATCTTTCACCGAGCCAAAAATGCAGTGAACATTAAATAGGACATAACGGTGCATAGTCTTCCGCATAGCTACGCTATCGGTCCGACGAATCGGCATCTGCCCGAAGCGGGAACAGATATCAAAGTCACTCAGGAGCTGTTAAGTCACAACCATATCAAACTACGCTACGTTATACCCATGTTAGCAATTAAAGGCTTGAAAAGATCAAAAGTCCATTTGACGCACTAAACGTAAAACAAAAGTAACTCTTCTACAGGCTCTCTTTTAGAGAAAATAGCCTAAATATATTCAACCGTCAAAATCCTATACATTCTTTACATAGGACAAACAAATACAAGAAGTACAACAAAACTTTCGTATATTTAAGAGTTAGCTGTTATTCTTCCAGACCAGAACAAACTTTATGATAGATAAATTAAGACAGTTTCAAAGGCTCGTAGTGACAAAAAACGCCGGCCAAAATCTAATGGTTTGGTTGATACTTTCTACTATTAATATCATTATTTACTGGATAGAGCCATTATTCTCCCTTAACGAAAATCAAATTCTCTATTTATTTTCATCAGCTTCTCAGGTAATCGCTGCAATTTTTGGACTTATAATAACGGGATACGTTTTTTTACGAAATGAATTAGATAGGAAAGCAGACAAAGACGAAACACTTGAGGAAGTTATTTTATTATTGAAATCGGAATACTTTGGCTCAATAATAGGAATCAGCATCACAACAATAGTATCAATTGCCCTCTGTTTCCTTACTATCGCTGCAGAAACTCACGATTTTAGAACTTTACTTTCTTATTTGATAAATATTTCTGTCGCAACAATATTGACAACTCTTTTCATTATTGTGTCTTTCGTAATAAGAATATTAAACCCCAAAAGCATAGAAATAGCAAGTAATAAGCTTAGAGAGAACACGACCCAAGACAAAGCAAACGAAAGCGGTAGCCTTGAAGAGTTTCTTAAAAATTTCAACCAAATAGACTATATTCTTGAAAAGTATGGAACCACATTGTTGTATTCAGATATTACAGATTACGAAAGTGCAAAAAGAAAACGTGTTGCAAAGACAAAACTAGTTTATATATTGTTCAATGAACAAAAAATAGACAACGACCTAAAAAATAATTTAATCGAATTAATTTCACTTAGAAATAGCCTTGTGCATGGGACTGATTTATATGTTTCTGTAAGAGATGTTCAGTTATCTGAGGAACTTTTAACCAGATTGAAAAATAGTCTTGGGGTAGCATAATAGCACAACAGCTAACATTGCATTGGCAATATGGCGGGACAACGAATATATTCTCAGCTTTTTGTTCGCTAATCAGCTTCGGTTTCGGCAGACGAATAACGCCAAGCAGCAGAATAAACAATGAGCTTTTGTATCTTTAATCAGCAGCGGTGCCAGCAGACGGAACACAGAATACCGCCACATCGCCAATGCTTTAACGTTAGCCTCCATATATAATGACAGACAAAGATTTCATAAAAGCAATTGTTGACCTATACCGCAGTTCACGTCTGACAACCTTCAGTGTTGAAAATGTAACACGTTGCAAGAACCGACCTATTTCGGGTTTTGCAGAAGACACCTTGGCTTTTTACATCTCACATCACATTGACACTAAAAACGGCATCTTTATTGAGCCAGAAGTACAAGTATTACTTAACGGTAAAAAGAAGATGATTTGTCCAGATGTCCTCATTCTTCGTACTAATGGCTCTGTAAAACAAATGTGGGACATAAAGATGGACTTGGGACGGCGAAGAGATAGCTTCGTTCAATTTTGCAAAGACAAAAGCCAACTGGTAAATAACATTAAAGGCACTACGGCGACTTTTAGTGGTAGAGAAATTGTTTTTTCTGACGAACTCACTTTTAATATTGTTGTTATTATTAGTGACACAAATATTTCGAAACAAAAGGGACAAACCAATATTCAGCAAACAAGAAACATTGTGAATGTTGGTGTGTTCTTTTTGACATCCAAGCTGCATCCTAATAACAAAGACATTTCTGTTGAAGAACTTTTGAAAAGTATTGAGACAACCAGTGACTTTAAGGATTTTCAAATCACTGTTGCTAACGGCGGCTAACAGCGGTTTTCTGCTATGCCGGCAGACGTAACGCAGCATCTGCTTTTTGTCCGCTTATCAGCTTCAGCTGATCGAACGCAGCTGAACAACAGAATATATTTTGTATTTTGTTTTCATTCGGCTTTAGTGCATGGCAGACAAATATAAAATCCCGGCACAGCAGCAAGCCGGTTAACGTTAATGGTAATGCCAATCAGGTTAGTCAATGAGAATCTATCGAAAAGAAATAAACAGAATTAAGCGGACGCACTACTCAAACGTAGGGTAGCTTGAGACTGTAATCGGAATACGGCATTATATCAACAAACACTTCGACACGGAACTCAACTTAGACCTGCTCTCTCCTATTCGGTTTATCTTAAAATACCATTTTCTTCGATTAAACGATACTATAGATAAGGACCAAAGTTCTATGTACTCTGCAAATAGGATAAATATAAAATTACAAAAAAATTTTCGCATAGTAATGAGTTAACTCGTATGCAAAAACGCACAAAATGAATATTCAAAAAATCTATCAAGAAACAATCAAATTTGCAGGATTAAAACATGCCGAAGTAAATCAACTTATTCCGGGAACGAACCTCCCCTATGTAATTCATTTGAGTAACGTAGCAATGGAGGTTTTGATAGCCTATCAACATAGTGATGAAAAATTTGATTTAAGCTTTGCCATTCAATTAGCCTTATTACACGATTCGCTGGAAGACACACATACTACGTTTGAAGAGCTCGAACAACTATTCGGATTAAATGTGGCAAATGGAGTGAGTGCATTGACAAAAAATAAAATGCTACCTAAATCAGAAAAAATGCAGGATAGTTTAGATAGAATCAAACAATTCCCCAAAGAAGTATGGATAGTAAAGCTTGCGGATAGAATTACAAATCTTCAAACTCCTCCACAACATTGGGATACATCAAAAGTTGAAAATTACAAAAAGGAAGCAATTGCTATACATATCCAGTTGAAAGGCGCTAACTACTATTTAGAAAAACGCTTAGAAGATCAGATACAATCTTATGGTAAAAGCTAAAATTCAAAAATTACATTGCATAAAAGGGTTTCGCGCCAGGCGGGCTTATGTGCAAAGTTCACAGCACGTTTTCAGTTGAACCTTAACAACCGGTTTAAAAATAGAAATAAAGGCTTGCTTGTCTACTTTTGCGTGCAGCCGCTGAAATAGTCCAACCATCTTTTCAGCATACTCTTGGCCAAGCCTACTCTCAGTATCAAGGATTTCAATTAAATAGAGGGTTTTGTTTTCCTGATCAATCGGAAGATTATGAGACGGAAGCAGTGCGTTACGTTGCTGCAGAACGGTCAGGCGTTGGATAGAATTCGGGTAGCTTCTTCTTTATATCCATACATACTCCCTACGCACCTATCAAAACCTGACCCTATGCATAGGTCTTCTGACGGTATACCCTCATCAAAACGACACGGCCTACTAACCGGCATACTCTTGTGGTTCTGCGTATTGTCCGGGGTAAGCAGGGCGCTGGGGCAGACCGAAAGCGGTACCGATCCGGTAGTCATTACCTCCCTGAATCAGAAAACCGGGGTACGCGTTACTGAACATGGACAGCTACAGGTGAATGTCTCCCCAAAGGATGCCCAAACCTTTAAGAAACGTGGATGGGTCCGGTACAGTGACTTTGGTGCCTTGGGCGACGGCAAGACCGATGACATGAACGCCATCGCCGGAGCCCACGCCTTCGCCAATCAGCAGGGGCTACCGGTAAAAGCAGACCAGGACGTTACCTACTACATCGGTGGGAAGGAACGTACCGCCGTGATCCGGACCAATACCGATTTTGGAACGGCGGCCTTTATCATTGACGATACCGACGTATTAAACCGGAATGCCTCCGTTTTCCTGGTCAGTTCCAGTCTGCAACCGTTTGCGGTAACGGGTATAGCTTCGCTGAAACGGAATCAGAAGAAAATCGATGCGGCCTTACCCGGCCCCTGTCTGGTCACGGTCACCAATGCCAACGTGAAGCGCTACATCCGGTTTGGCCTCAACCAGAACAACGGAACCGCGCAGACGGATATCTTTATGGTGGATAAAACCGGCAAGGTGGATATGAACGCGCCGATCATCTGGGACTTCGACCAGATCACGTCGATCAGTGCGCTGCCCATTGACGAAAAGCCCCTGACGATCACCGGCGGACGATTTACCACGATCGCCAATCAGGCCGAATCCAAGTACACGTACTATAGCCGTAACATCGCCATTAAACGCTCCAATGTGGTTGTCGACGGGCTCGAACACCGCATAACGGGCGAAGGAGACCACGGGGCACCCTATGGCGGCTTCCTCTATATTGGGGACTGTTCCTACGTCACCATCAAAAACACCATCCTGACCGGCCACAAAACCTATAGTACCATTGGTGCGGCCGAGAAACCTGTCTCCATGGGCTCATACGACATCTCCGCCAACCGCGCCCTGAATGTTTCCTTCATCAACTGCAGCCAGACCAACGACATCAATGACCGTACGTATTGGGGAATCCTGGGGTCTAACTATTGTAAGAATATGCTGTATGATGGTTGTGTCTTTTCGCGGTTCGATGCCCACATGGGAGTAGCCAATGCCACCATCCGCAACTCGACGCTGGGCCACATGGGTATTAACGCCATCGGCAGCGGGACTTTAACGGTGGAGAACAGTACCATCCGCGGCAATAACCTGATCAATCTGCGTTCGGACTATGGCAGCACCTGGCAGGGTGAATTCGTGATCCGCAACTGTTTATTTGTGCCAGCGGGTGGCAGACCCACCACCGCTTCTCTGATTGGTGGGTCATATTCCGGTCAGCATGATTTTGGCTACGTTGCCTATATGCCAGAACGGATCATCATTGAGAACCTTCGGATCGATGATTCCAACCGTCCAGAGAATTATCAGGGGCCCGCTATTTTCGCGAATTTCAATCCCCAGATGACCGACGAGTCTTATCAGGAGAAGTTTCCTTATGTCATTACCAAAGAAGTGTTACTCCGGAATGTGACAACCACCAGCGGCAAGGCCCTGCGCATCAGCGATAATCCGTTTCTGTTTAAGAAAGTAACGGTGAAGGTCCAATAATGTGATGCATACGCAGCCGACGGACTGCCGCCCATTCACCAGGAAACAATTTTACACCCTTATTGAGCTATATTTTCGCTAAACTCAGCAGGAACGGCCTGAACACCGGCAATAAGCCCGTAGCCTATGGCTAGGTCTACATAAACTACACACTTTTAAAACTTAACCCTTACCAGGAATCTTCTATGAACAGAAAAAGCAATTGTTGGCTGCCGGTTTTAATGGCGGTCATTTTATCAGGAGTACAGCTAGGTGGCCTTACCGCTTTTGCACAGGGACCGGGTCCGGGACAACGAATACCCCTCCCTCCCATACCCTTAAAAGGCGATACAACCCATACGCTATCCAAACATTTCACGCCAGCCGCTGCCGCCAAAAAATCACCGGACGCAAAGGGGTTTATTCAACGCTGGCTGGTCCTGGAACCGGTGAAGAAAGATATTGTCAGAAATAATATATTCACGGACAACTACCTCCGGACAACGTTTTCAACCGATAATTTCTCCCCTGATTACACGACAGTTCCCAAAAATGGTGAAACGGTAAACGTAGGCAATCAGGAGCTGAAGTGGTATGCACTCGACAGCAAGGCGTTCAACTTTAATCTGTATCATTTCACCTACGCCCTGAACAAACCAAAATACGGAATACTTGTCTGGCTGGTCACGGTCATCGACTCCCCCGAAGAAATCAAAAACGTCAGAATGGCCGCTGGCTGTAATTCAGGCAGCATGTGGTGGCTAAACGGTCAGGAAGCCCTACTGCTTTCCGGTGACAGGGATATGATTGCCGATAATGGTACCTCGGCGCGTTTAACGCTCAAAAAAGGAAGAAATATCATCCGTGGGGCCGTCATAAACGGGCCGGGTATGGCTAATTTCTGCGTTCGTTTTTTAGATGAAAAAGGGTCGCCCGTAAAAAACCTCAGTATTAGTCACGAATAAGTGAATAAGCGAATTGGCGAATGAGTGATTAAGTGAATAAATCAGACTGACTCTGCTAATCACTCAATTCTATTTAAGCTAGTTAAACCACCACAGTACATGAAACTAATGAAAGCCTACGGCCTAACAACCTTAATTGCCTTACTAATAACCCAAACCGTACTAGCACAGGTCGGCAGACCCTTTATCCATGATCCCTCAACCGTCACTGAATGCGACGGCAAGTATTACACATTCGGCACAGGTGGTGGGGGATTGATTTCCGACGATGGCTGGACATGGTATGGTGGTGGGGTAAGACCGGGTGGCGGAGCAGCTCCTGACGTATTGAAAATAGGCGATCGTTACCTTGTTGTATACGGAGCAACCGGTGGATCGCCCAACCACAAAGGCGCTATTCTGACCATGTGGAACAAGACACTGGACCCAAAGTCGCCGGATTTTAAGTATTCTGAACCGATTGTCGTAGCTACGTCGGATGGTTACGAAGAAAACGACGCCATTGACCCCGGTCTTATGCTAGATCCTACCACCGGACGCCTTTGGCTCACCTACGGCACCTATTTCGGCTTCACGCGCCTGGTGGAATTAGATCCTAAAACCGGAAAGCTCAAGGCAGGCAATAAACCCGTCGACGTAGCCATTGTATGCGAAGCCAGTACGTTAGTGTATCGGGACGGCTGGTACTACCTGCTTACCACGCATGGCAGTTGCTGCGATGGTGCCAACTCTACCTACAACGTTGTGGTGGGTCGTTCAAAAAAAATAACCGGCCCTTACCTCGATAATGTCGGAAGAAGCATGTTGGAAGGTGGCGGTAAACTAGTGGTCGCTACCCGTGGCGGATTAATTGGCCCAGGGCATTTTGGACACCTCATTCTGGAGAACGGCGTTGAAAAAATGTCTATTCATTATGAAGCCGATCTAGAGCAGAGTGGTCGTAGCGTATTAGGCATCCTTCCGGTGGTGTGGAAAGATGGATGGCCTGTTGCCGGAGAAAAGTTTAAAGAAGGTACGTATGAAATTGAATCTGTACGCAGAGGATACGGATTAGAGCTGGCCGTTGATTTTACCAGAATGCCCGTTGTACGAGGGTTCGGTCAACCCAACAATGACCCCATAAAGCCCGTTCCAGCTCAGCAATTAGCCGACGTAATGAAAAGCTGGCCAACAGGCCCTATTAATTTAAGAATAGGCGACTATATGTCCCGTCCCCATCAACAATGGACGATTACCGATGCGCCTGACAGCACCGGGTATTTAGGCGGCCCCTATTATAAAATTGTCCTGGCAGGAACCGATCGGGCATTAGCAGCAACGGCCGATGCCGAAGTTATAACCGTACCGGCCTTTACCGGTGCTCCCGAACAGTTGTGGCGAATCGACCAACTGACGGATGGCACCTACCGAATCATGCCGAAGATCGTACCGAATTCAGGAAAGAAGTTAGCGCTGGTATCCTCCGGAGATAGCACGCCAACCCTGGCAGAATTTGATTTTAGCAACGACAATTCTAAATGGAATTTTAGGCCCCAGTAAACCATCCCGCGATAAACAATGAAGCTCAACCATATGAATCTAGTTGTGTCTGATGTTGTAGACGCAATAAGCCTGTTTGAAACGTACTTCAACTTTACATGTACGGAAGTTAAAGGCCACAATAGTATAGCCGTTTTAAAAGGCGAAGACGACTTTACGCTTGTAATTATGGCCAGTAAAAGTGAACCACCTGTTTACCCAGGTGCGTTTCACATTGGCTTCATGCTTGACGATGAACAAAAAGTGACGGATACCTTTAACAGATTGAAAGAAGGAGGCATTTCGGTTGGACAGGAGCCAAGAAAGATCAGAGACAGCTTTGGCTTTTATTTTACCTTCGACAACATTATGATTGAGGTCGGGTATTACTTGAGTTAATTGTTATATATCGGTTGCGCGATAGCAGAAATGGCACCAATATGCTATCGCAGGTACTTTAAAGCCCCGCCGTATTGGAAGTAACTTCCTGGCTAAAACATAATGAAGGACAGATTTTCAACGGTGGTTACGATACAGGCTGAACCTGCTGATGTATGGACTGCTTTAACGAACCCTGACAGTATGGTTCAATGGCTAGGTGAGCCTGAGATGAATATAGAAGTGCATACTAACTGGGAAATTGGCGCTCCTATTTTAATTCGTGGTTTTCATCATGGGCCATTTGAGAACAAGGGAATTGTACTCCACTATGACAAAGAAAAGACGGTAAGCTATAGCCATTTAAGTTCCGCATCGGATCTTCCTGACAGGCCCGAAAACTATTCCATCTTCGAGTTCAACTTGACACCTACTGGCAAGGACACGTTGTTGGCCCTTACTATCGAAAATTTCCCAACAGAGACCATTCGTAACCACCTCGAATTCTACTGGAGAACAACTGTCGTGCTGCTCAAGCAAAGAATAGAGAAACAATTAGTATAAGCATAGTAACCAACAAAAGACTTTTTAATAAACTATAAAGTTGAAAACCTGGAAGCGCTTGTAGTGCAATTTAAAGAAGGCGTAACGATAGTAGATGAAATTGAGCCGTTTGACTACGGCAAATTTGTTCACCTTCTTGACGTTAAAGCTTTGAGAGCCTACTCAGCACCAGTATGCTGTAGTCAGTTAAAATAGCGATAGTTAACGTACTAAAAAAGGTTTTGCATCGATAGATTTAGACAGATCAAGCCCTAATTTTTGCTTTCAGTATGATATTACCGAAAGAAAGAGACCCAAGATTTATTACCATACGACGTGGTGGAACGTTAACCGATTCAACTCATCATTTACTTGCGTTATGGGCCGCGACCTGTGCAGAACACGTACTGCACTTGTTTGAGCAAGCCAACTCTAACGACAAGCGACCAAGACAAGCCATAGCCCTGACACGAGCCTGGGTAGACGGAGAGATAACCATGAAACAAGCGCACCAGGCTGCTTTTGCGTCAAATGCTGCAGGGAAAGGGATGCCTGATGCTGCCAGGTTTGCCGCATTAGCCGCCGGGCAAGCTGTGGCCGTGGCTCATGTAGCGGCACATGAACTTGGTGCGGCTGCCTACGCAATCAGAGCGGTAATGGCTTCCGCCGAAGAAAATGGGAACGCTGAACTGGGACGAAACGAATGTCAATGGCAGCGAGACCAACTTCCGGATGAGATCCGAGAACTAGTTCTGGATGACCAAAAATTAAGAAATCATCTGTGCTGGTTTGTATTCAATTGCTAACCTTATTATTGCCCCATGAATTTGCTTGTAAAGGGTGTATCCTCTTCATTTTGCGAGGATCATTCGTATCATGTATGTACTTTACTTCAATCAAACAAGTGACTACGTTGCCAAGGGTTAAAAAGCGTTTTGCAACACTACCCATACAACTTGATGTGATAATTGTGAAGTAAAAATGCAGGAAACAAAAATCGTTTATCCGACATGTCAGGCAGCGTGGCGAGAGTGGGCCCTGGTTATCTCTAACGCTGATTTCTATGGTTTGAATTGCTAATCCGTCGCATTCCCTCGACAGTCTCAGGGCCCTGCCTGCACTTCAATGTGTGCATCCGCTGTTGCAAGGTAAGTGGTTAAGCAAACAGCTATAATCGAAACACCTCGCCGGACCGTGCCGCTTATTTTGACAAATTGGTGAAATTTCATGTTCGGCTAATTCAGGTGTTTAAAGCGGTTGGCGTACCGTTGGTTGCGGGCACAAATGCAGGTACGTCTGGCGTTGTGGGAGTGTTTTTCTTGCATGATGAATTGGAGCTTCTACAAGCGGCCGGCTTGACACCAGAAGAAGTGTTGTGTTCGGCTACGATACTTCCTGCGCAATGGCTTGGTCTGGAGAGTGAATAGGAACTATTGAAGCAGGGAAGCATGCCGACTTGATTTTGTTGGACGCAGACCCTCCTGCTGATGTAAGAAATAGCCGGAAGATTGATGGAATAGTTGTCCTTGGGCGGTGGTTGGGCAAAGCAACGCTGAAAGCCATGTTAAACGACTTGTCGAAACGTAATACAGCAGCAAAAGACAAATTTGATTGGAAGAAAACTATGGCGAAATAAGGAAATGTGCCTAACAAGGGAACCCCAAAGAAGGGCGAAAGCAACCTTATACAGCATCATTAGCCAATAAAATGAACGACAACGACACAAAACGGCTTTCCCGCCTGACGGCAATTCTCACACAACTCCAAACCAAAAGACTCATAACAGCTACAAGCCTTGCCGATAAATTCAATGTCAGTATACGAACAATTTAACGAGACATCAAAGCGCTGGAACAGGCAGGAGTCCCGATTTTAACGGAGGAAGGAAAAGGTTACTCATTACTGGAAGGCTACAAAATTCCACCTGTAATGTTTACCGAGAGCCAGGCCAACGCGTTGATTCTGGCCCAACAATTAGTATTGAAGAATAAAGACACTTCGTTCATCAAAGATTACTCGGAAGCAATCGATAAAATAAAGGCCGTTTTGAGGCAGTCAGAAAAAGACAAAGCCAATTTACTGGCAGATAGGACCCGATTTGAGCAGAATGTCAATAGAGAGCGAAACAGCAACAATATATCGCAGATGCAATATGCGTTGACCAATTTTTATCTAACAAAAATAAACTATACGAACGAACAGAATCAAACAACGAGCCGGACTATTGAACCGTTCGCGCTCATAAGTACAACTGAAAACTGGCTGTTGATTGCTTGGTGTCGTTTACGTAACGAATTTCGGTATTTCCGTTTAGACAGAATTACAACAATGGAAGTCCTCACTGAGAAATTCCACCCGCATAAAATGACGTTACAGGAATATTTCGACAAATACCACTAGAAGCCTTCAGACCCCTGACATAAGGCTGTCGCAACACCCTTCCATCTTTGCATCGTAAACTTTCAAGCAAAATGGAAAAACAATCGTTCGACCCCTGGGCATGGGGCAAACAAACCAACTCGGTACAAGCCGTAGAAGTAAAGAACCCCTCCGGAACGCTTTACTGTTCAGGACAAGTAGCCATAGACGCAAACGGAGTGCCGAGTCATGCCGATATGCGTTCACAACTCATCCAGACAATTGCTAACCTGGAGCAACTGATCAGCGAAGCGGGTTATGCATGCAGCAACATTGTGAGACTGAACGTTTACACGACATCAACGCAAGAGTTCTTCACCACCTGTATGGATGTGTACGTACCTTTCATCCAAAAATACGGTATTCAACAAGCTACTACGTTACTTGAAGTAAAAGGGCTGTTTGCTACGTTAACCGTAGAGCTTGAAGCCACCGCCGTAAGGTAAAATGCAGAAAATAGAAGTGGAAGTATTTTATCCGACAAGCCCGGCAGACTGGCGAAACTGGTTAGAGAAAAACCATCTTTCCAGCCAGTCCGTCTGGCTTGTTTTTTATAACAGACGTTCCGGTAAAAAGTCAATAACCTGGAGCGAAGCCGTGGATGTCGCTTTGTGTTTTGGCTGGATAGACAGTAAGAAGATTAAGATCGACGAAGAAACCGCACACCAGTTTTTCAGCAAACGAAAGCCCAACAGTACCTGGTCGAAAATCAACAAAGAGAAAGTTCTGAAACTTATTGCGAGCGGCCAAATGACGCAGGTAGGACTGGACGTGATCGAAACCGCCAAACAAAATGGTTCGTGGACAATTTTAGACGACGTTGAAGAATTAGTGATTCCTGACGACTTAGAAGAAGCGTTCAAAAAACACGAGGGGTTCAAAACCTATTTTTTGAGTTTAAGTAAGACGGTTAGAAAAATGATGCTGCAATCACTTGTTCTTGCCAGGCGACCCGAAACGCGACAGAAACGCGTAGACGAGATTGCTGAACTGACCGGGCAATATTTGAAACCGAGACATCTACGATAAAAAGCGCATACATCTAACAGCGTATTGTATAAGAACGGCTGGCCGAACATGACCCTTCGCTACATAATGAGTGAAAACCATTAGGCGTCAGCAGTTTACTCATAGCCTACAACAACTAAATAGCGATGTCAGAGCAAACATTTGCTTTCAGAATCATCATCGAAAAGCCAATGCCTGGCGCCCTCTATGGTTTACAGCAAGGCAATGGAAATAGCTACGAAACTCTTCAGCCGCAAATGGCGGGCTCCGGCAATCTGCTGTTCGATTTATCGCTACCAGTTAGAACGGACAAAGCAGGCCAACTGGTTTTGCACGGCCCCCTTGTTCAGGGACCACCCAAGCAAAGGTTCGTTTATCTCGACATTGGCAGCTATGCCGGTCAAGAAGGTGCTCCGGTTAGCGGACGGCTAAAAGTCCCACTCCCGGAGATCACTAACGATATGGCTCAGGCAGCTCGTGGCGGCAGTCTTTTTTTGACCATGATTTCAGGGACAAGAGAAAAAGACGGCCGACCAACTATGGGGACTGTCAATCCATTCGCCGGTTGGAAAATAGAGCAGGGATAAGCTTGTATGGAACAATGTGAGTAATAAAACACTACTAGAAAATAGTGAGCTGACCGAAGGCACTTTATTTTCTATTCAAATTAGATGCAATATCATTATTCTACACAAAGGCTCTCATTGGATTTAGTAAACGAAAGTGATCATGCGTTCGTCCTGACCATGCTCAACTCCAAAGGGTGGCTTCAGTTTATTGGCGATAGAAATGTCCGTTCAACCGAAGATTCCATTGCCTACATTAAGCGGATTGAGAACACGCCGAACTTCTATTATTGGGTAGTCCGGCTAAAGGATCGTAATACGTCCATTGGTATCGTGTCTTTCATGAAACGCAGCTACCTCGAACATTTCGATATTGGCTTTGCTCTTCTTCCCGAATTTATGGGATTGGGCTACGCGTACGAAGCCGCCGAACGCGTATTATCTGCAGCCAAAATGCACTACTCGCCTATTCTGGCAACTGTGGTTCCCCAAAACAGCAGTTCAATCCGTTTGCTAACAAGACTGGGTTTTCAGTTCGCCAAGGAAATCGACGTAGAGACGCTGAAACTGCACGTTTACAGCAATACGTAACACACTACAGCAGCACCAATAAGCTACCCGGTAAGATGCGCACGTCAGCCTGATTAGTAGATAAAATCAGCGGCTCACCGTCGGCATGAATGAGCAACGGCCCTTCGGACTGCACAGTGGCTTTTGTAATAGATCGCCCATGCCAGTAAGGCGATTGGTTAAGCGTTTTGTTGAACAGTCGCCAGGTCAGCATACCCGCTGCCTGCGTCGGAAACGGTCGAATCTCGCATTGCTCCAATCGTCCATCGGCAATGTTCGCCGTTGGGGCCATCCAGGCGTTATTGCCAAATTGGCCAGCGTTGGCAAACGTTAAGGAAAACAACGTCTTCTTTTGGCCATCCAGCAGAAACGGCTCGGGTCGGTACCGCCAATACGCCTGAAACGCCGTTCGAACGTAGGTGGGCAAACCACGGACGGGTTGTTGCGCAAACGCATGCGCTACGTAGGCTTCGAAGCCTAACCCAGCCGTACAGAAGAACGGGTATTCATTGATTTCGGCGCTGTCAATGACCACTGGGCGGCCGGCCAATGCTTTCTCAATAGCCTTTAACGGATGCAGCGGAATGCCCAGATGACGAGCCAGACCATTGCCCGAGCCAATCGGAACAATACCCAGGGCGGTAGCCGAGCGACGTAACGCCTGGGCGCTCTCGTTGATGGTGCCGTCTCCACCAATCGCCAGCACCCGGCTCACCCCGCGCTCAACCGCCTTCGTCGCTAGTTCGGTAGCATGTCGGGGGTAGGTTGTAAAAACCGCTTCGGCGTCGAAACCAATGGCTTCAGCCCGATGCAGGAACATATCCCGCAAGGCGGTTTTCTGTTCAAGGGAGATAGTCCCCGACAAAGGGTTAATAATGGCCAGAACGGCCGAACGATTAGCCACTCAGGAGAAAAAAATAAAAAGTACAATAATGAACACAACGATAAAGACATAGTACCAACCATCCGAAAAGATGTATGGCTTGTACTCGTTGTAAAACTTTCTGATCTTACTCATGAAAGCACGCTGATAATAACGTAGCAAAGGTAGCGAAAATCGCCCGGACGTATCAGCATCTGCCCCCTTACAGGGCCTGCCCCCCATTTACGGCCAGAACGTGCCCATTCACAAACGAAGCTTCTTCCGAAGCCAGATACAGATACGCATAGGCGATGTCTTCGGGCTTGCCGATACGTCGGGCCGGAATGGTGGCTACGGCCTGGTTTCGTACTTCTTCCGGCATAGCGTCTGTCATGGCCGTTTGAATGAATCCGGGCGCTACGGCATTTGCCGTTATGCCTTTGGGCCCTAATTCCTTAGCCCACGAACGTACCATGCCGATAATACCCGCTTTTGCGGCTGCATAGTTCGTCTGGCCAAACGCGCCATGAACGCCGTTGATTGACGAGGTACAGATGATACGTCCGTATTTTTGTTCAACCATATACGGCGCAATGACCTTCGTGCAATTGAAGACGCCGGTCAGATTCACATCAATCACCTGCTGCCATTCCAGAAATGACATTTTCAGCAACGTCTTGTCGCGGGTAATCCCGGCATTGTTGACGAGAATATCGATCCGGCCATAACGCTCGTGAATGTCGCGGGCAGCGGCTTCAATACCGGGCACATCGGTTGTGCTCACAGACATAAACTCGCAGGAAAACCCCTGATCACGTAACGTCTGCGCGGTGGATTCGCCTTCGTCGATCAAATCCCAGATGATTACGGTCGCTCCTTCGCGGCAGAATACCTCAGCGGCTCCCCGCCCAATGCCACGGGCGGCTCCGGTAATGATGGCAACGCGGTTTTGTAGTCTCATACGTCAATGACAAACTTTATCGATTCACAAAGTACGCGCTAATTACAAACATTCGTCTGCGACATCCATTTCTCTTACCGAATGAGTACATTCGATCACGAATTGATAACGGACTAATCGAGCATGAACCAGTTCTTCCTTGTTGCTTTTCTTAGCCTATTCACCCTGCCCGCGCTGAGTCAGCAAGCCACCGACCGCCGGGATATTCTGTTGATTTTGAAACGTCAGACTGAAGATTGGAATGCGGGCCGCGTCGATAAGTTTATGAACGGCTACTGGCAGTCGGACTCGCTGACGTTTGTCGGTAAAGTAGGTATCACGTACGGCTACCAGGCGACTCTCGCCAATTACAAAAAGCGCTACCCCGATCGGGCATCGATGGGAACGCTTAAGTTTGATATTCTGCAAATAGACTTTCCGGCTTCCGATGTTGCGTATGTCATTGGCCGCTGGCACTTGACCCGCCCCAAAGTTGGCGATGCGGGTGGACACTTTACCCTGCTTTGGCGTAAGATCAAAAAACGCTGGGTAATCGTCAGCGATCACAGTAGTTAAAGAGTGAAAGAGCGGCTACAAATCACTCTTCCACTCATTCGCTCATTCGCTCTTTCACTCTTTATTTCACCATCTCTGTAATCTTCGGCTCTTTGGCTGAAAGGCGCTCACGAAGCTCGGTAACTGGTCTTTCAAAGAATTTGAACAGTAGCGTAGATAAAATCAACACCAGCGCCCAGAACATACCGACTTTGAGCCAGCCAACCGTCAACGAAGTAGTCGGAATGCGCTCAATAAAATTGATCATGATCGGCGTTAGGTTCAGCAGGTACATCGAGTAGGAAATCAGGCTGATGTGCGTAATGATCTGCGCAATGTTAAATTTTGCCCAGCCACCGTTAGCCGTACGCCATCCGTCCATGTACGGAAGCAGTAAGGTCATACTTAACCCGATAACGGTAAAATAAATCGTCCGTTTGTAGAACACATAAGCCGGGTAAATACCGGCGTCGACGTAGAATTTCAGAATGACAATAGACGCCGTAAACGCGGCAATCCCCGTCAGAATTAACCCAATAATCAGCAACCGGCGACGTAATCGGTTGTTTGTCCACAACGATGGATAATATTGCTTGCCGTAAGCCGCCAGTACGCCGTAGGAAATAGCATCCAGACGAGTGGTTACAATGCCTCGAAATCCCAGTTCACCCGCCGAAATTGGGGCAGAAAGGGCCATAATCAGCCGATAAGTGTTCGTCCCGATAATAACGAACAGGATGGTTGCCAAAACGATACGTTGGCGCGGCCACTGGGTCGGCAACAGGCTATGCATCGCCCATAGTAGCAACGGCAACGTAATGTATGACCACTCTTCAATGGCCAGACTCCAGGTTTCGGGAAAGAAATCAGGGACGTAACTCGCAAAGTTTTGGAGAAAAATGAAGTACTTAAGCAGCACACCTTTTTCGGGTAACGTATGGTGCAGCCCGCTTCGCCAGGCTCTGGCCAACGAAAATACAATCAACCCGATCAGAACCAGATAGTAGTTAGGCAGGGTACGGAACCAGCGACGTGTCCAGAAATTAAGCAGCAACCCTCCATCAAACTGACCGCGCTTCTCGTAAGACCGAATCAGGATTCCGCCAATCAGAAAGCCACTCAGGACAAAAAACAACTCGACTCCATCGGGCATCAGGTGATGCCAGAATCCTCCGCTATAATACTCTTTCAGGGCAATGGTGGCGTGCGCGTCTACGACAATGAGTATAGCAGCCGCCCGCATTACATCCAGCCCAAACACTCGCTTTGTCGACGACGCATCGAGCGAAAATAACTTAGTAAGCATAGTCAACTGCGAAGGTATAACGGAATGGATAATCTATAATGAACAATCCTGATAATGATTTGCGGGTTCATACCGAACTTTGCCGGAGAAGCTTATCCTATCACGATAATTAATTTACTGCATGGAATTTGGACTAGACGCCGTTCATCGCTACTCGTTTCGGTTTTCGCAGGCCGATGTTATTGACTTTGCCCGCGTTACGGGCGATAACAATCCGCTGCACCTTGATGCTGATTTTGCGGCCCAAACGCCTTTCAAACGGCCCATTATTCACGGTATGCTAGGAGCCAGTGTATTCACAAAAGTTCTGGGAACAGAATTCCCAGGCTACGGTTCCGTCTACCTAGGACAGACGCTGGAGTTTCTACGACCTATGTTTGTAGACACGGACTACGAAGCTACGTTTACCGTTAAAGCCGTAAATCCCGATAAACACTCAGCCGAAATTCTGTGTGAAATCCGTGATGTGCAGACGAAGAAGGTCACCACAAAAGGCCTTGCTACGCTTATGCACCGCGAAAAAATATAATTTTTACCGGACTGACCAGCGCAATCATTCATACCCCTACGTAGCATAAGTTTCCCACGGTATGCTTGTCAAGTAGAGAACAACGTAACGCCATTAATCCGGGATCTGACAAAAAAGCCCCCGCACAAGGTCTGTCCTCGCGCGGGGGCTTCTTATAAGTAATCGGCCGGAGAGACCGTTTAGTTACGCTTTCTCGGCTTTGTTCTTGGTGTCCTGAACTTCCGAGCGAATGGCTTGCGCCAGCGTCTTTAAATCCTGCATTCCTTTGCGAACGCGGGTACCGGCGGCTTGGTTATTTTTTTCGTAGAACTTCTCGAAATCGCCTTCCAGCGACATAACCAAATTCTTTACTTCATCGAAGCGTGCCATAGCGATACGTATGGGTTTAAGTGTGAAAAAGCCTTAATTCCGCTAAAAACGCGGTTTTCGGCTGAAATTTACTCATTCTACCATACAGCGCAATAGGCCGAACAAAAAAATAAGTGAAAAATGCAATTTTTTTCAAAAAACCTTACTCACTGGCTGCTTCGGCCGATACTTCCAGCGTTTCTGGGGCTATAGGAGCTATATTTTGCCGGTAAACGCCATCTTTCAACTTTTTCCCCATTTGCGAAAACGCATTCAGCGTATACTCTACGTCTTCCAGCGAGTGAGCGGCCGTTGGGATGATACGTAACATGATCGTTCCTTTGGGTACAACTGGGTACACAACAATGGAGCAGAAGACGCCCATGTTCTCGCGCAGATCTTTCGTCAACGTCGCTACCTCAGCCACACCACCATCAATATGATGCAGGAATACCGGCGTAACGGGCGATTGAGTATCACCGATGTCGAAGCCGCGCTCACGCAGACCGCTTTGCAAAGCCCGGACATTCGTCCACAGCTTATCCCGATATTCGGATGAATTACGGATCATGTCCAGCCGCTTCAGCCCGCCCACTACGTAAGGCATTGGAAGTGCTTTGGCATAGGTCTGCGACCGCATGTTATACTTCAGGTACATGATGATGTCATGATCGGCCGCAATGAACGCGCCAATGGCCGCCATCGACTTCGCGAAGGTGGAGAAGTACAGGTCGATACCTTCCTGGCACTTGAGCATTTCGCCAACACCAGCACCCGTTTCACCCATCGTACCGAATCCGTGCGCGTCGTCGACCAGCAGACGAAATTCGTATTTCTCTTTAAGCGCAACAATTTGGTCGAGGCTGCCTACTTTACCCGACATGCCAAATACGCCTTCGGTGATCACCAGAATGCTGCCTCCTTTCTCGGCCGCTTTTTTGGTGGCCCGCTGGAGGTTTTTCTCCAGGCTTGCCATGTCGTTATGGTTAAACTTGTAGTATTCGCCCATTTTGGCTTTGTGCAGCCGGATACCGTCGATCAGGCAGGCGTGGCATTCGGCATCGTAAACGATCACGTCGCGGTGATCGACTACAGCTTCAATCGCCGACATAACACCCTGATACCCATAATTGAGCAGGAAAGCATCTTCCTTGCCAACGAACTGGGCCAGTTCTTTCTCAAACTGCTCGTGGAGTGTGCTGTTCCCTGACATCATCCGGGCACCCATCGGATACGCTAATCCCCAGTCTTTAGCCGCTTCCGCATCGACCTGGCGAACCTCGGGGTGATTGGCTAATCCAAGATAATTGTTGAGGCTCCAGTTAAGTACTTCTTTACCCCGGAAACGCATACGTGGCCCCAGTTCACCTTCGAGCTTTGGAAAGGCGAAATAGTGGTGACCGTTAAACTCCCGTGCGGGTGAACCAATAGGACCTAAGTTGGTGCGCAGTTTCTCAAATAAATCCACTTTTTGCTATTGTTTATCAGGCGAAACCCTTGTTTTTTACGTGGTAAGTGCAAAAATACGCTTATCTTTTGGTAGGACAAACGTATCACGTAAAATTCAATTTCATAATCGTTTTGCAACAAAGTCGTAATATTGGTTATTACTTGGTGTTCCTGCTTGTCTGATGCGTATGTCTCCGCCAACAATCCTAACGGGAATGCCTATACTGCCTACTGATTGCTCAATGACTATCAACAAGCTATTAATTGCGAACCGGGGCGAAATTGCGCTGCGGATCATGCGGACAGCCCGCGAAATGGGCATTAAAACCGTAGCCATCTACTCGGAAGCTGACCGGAACGCCTTACACGTTCGTTACGCCGACGAAGCTGTCTGTGTCGGTCCAGCCCCCTCGTCAGAGTCGTATCTGAAAGCCGACGTACTGATCGACGTCTGCAAACGCCTGCATGTCGATGCCATTCATCCTGGCTACGGGTTTTTGTCTGAAAACGCCAATTTCGCTCGCATGGTCCGTGAGGCTGGCCTGATATTCGTCGGTCCCTCACCCGAATCCATTGAGGTCATGGGCAGTAAGCTGGCAGCCAAAGCGGCCGTGGCGAACTACAATATTCCGATGGTGCCGGGTACGCCTTCGGCCATTACTGACCGAACCGAAGCCAAAGCCATATCGGCGCAAATTGGTTACCCGATTCTGATTAAAGCCAGTGCTGGCGGTGGTGGCAAAGGGATGCGTATTGTCGAGCAGGAAGCTGATTTCGACGAGCAGATGGATCGGGCCGTTAGTGAAGCGCTATCGGCGTTTGGTGATGGTTCGGTGTTCATTGAAAAGTACGTCACCTCTCCCCGGCACGTTGAAATTCAGGTCCTGGGCGATCAGCATGGCAACATCATCCATCTCTTCGAGCGCGAATGTTCGGTGCAGCGCCGACATCAGAAAGTAGTAGAAGAGGCTCCATCGGCCATTCTCACCCCTGAAATCCGGGCCGCTATGGGACAGGCCGCTGTGGACGTAGCACGCGCCTGCGGGTACTACGGAGCCGGTACAGTCGAGTTTATCGTCAACGACAAGCTCGATTTCTACTTTCTGGAGATGAATACGCGGCTTCAGGTAGAACATCCCGTTACGGAGCAGATCACGGGCGTTGATCTGGTGAAGCAGATGATTTACATCGCCGAAGGCAAGCCGCTCACTATCAAGCAGGAGGACTTACACATTAAAGGTCATGCTGTCGAAGTGCGCGTGTACGCCGAAGATCCCGCCAATAATTTCCTGCCAGACGTCGGTACGTTAGATACGTATATCCGTCCCCAAGGCAACGGCGTTCGGGTTGACGATGGATTTGAGCAAGGGATGGCGATACCGATCTACTACGACCCGATGATTGCCAAGCTCATTACGTATGGAGACAGCCGGGAAGAGGCCATCCAGAAAATGATACGCGCGATCGACGAGTACCAGATTTCAGGCGTACAGACAACCCTCCCCTTCTGCCGCTTTGTGATGGAACACGAAGCCTTCCGATCCGGACAATTTGATACCGGTTTTGTCGGCAAGTATTTTACGCCGGATAAACTTGCTCCACAGCCCAATGCAGACGAAACGGAGATAGCGGCCGTTTTAGCCGCTTATTTGTTCGAGACGAACAAGCCGAAGACGAACGGCACAACAACGCAGGTAGCGCAACAGAAAAGCAAATGGAAAGAAAGACGATTCAGTTGATACATAGCTGTTATGCAAATCGTTGAGACACAATACACAACTCTTAAAGCGATCAGACACGCTGTAATAGAATTTATTCAGACAGAATGCCTGGTGCGAAATGTATCGGCATCAACGACAATCGAAGCGAAGCTGAGGGTAACCGGAGATGATGCTCTTGAACTTTTAGAAACGTTTGAGGAGCGTTTTCAGACCGATTTAACAGGCCTCAACTTTTGTGACTACTTTGTCCCTGAAGGAGACTATCTTAGCACTCTTCTGGGTCAGTATTTAATCGTTTATCCTGTCCTGTATCTGATCTATCCATTCAGGGCGCTTTATGATCTGAATGGAGCAAACCAGTTATTTCACGATTACAACTATATGCGGGCTTTCCGCAAAAGCAAAGAGCTGACGGTCGGTGACCTGATCGTATCGGCTTTAGTGGGTAAGTTTACGTTACGTAGTTCAGTACGTCTTTGTCTGAAACAGTAACTCCGGAGCCTCATCAAAACGTTGTTTGAAGCTGCTGATAACCAAAACGGCGACGCCATTACGTAATAGCGTCGCCGTTTGTCGTCTTATTTAATGTCTTGACTGAGTTAGAGAAAACTTCGAATCTTCTCGGCGGTGGCCGCAAGCTCATCCTGGCTCGGTTTCATCTTGTTGTTGAAATTCATATCGGCCATTGAGTTGAGCGGAATCAGGTGCACGTGCGCATGAGGAACCTCCAGACCCACAACGGCGATACCGATACGTTGGCAGGGTACCGCCTTTTCAACGGCCTCTCCAACTTTTTTGGCAAAGGCCATCAAGCCGACGTACAGCTCATCATCCAGGTCAAAGATGTAGTCTACTTCTTTCTTAGGAATAACAAGCGTGTGCCCCGTGGTCGTAGGCATTATATCCAGAAACGCGAAATAGTCGTCCGTTTCGGCGATTTTATGCGACGGAATCTCACCAGCAACGATACGCGAAAAAATAGAAGGCATGTCTTTCAGGAGTCAGAAGTGAGGAGTGAGTACATGTTTAGCTTCTACTATGCCTGACGGCCGCTGACTCCTCGCTCCTGTTGTTTTATAGTTTAGCGAGCTATTTCTACTACTTCAAATTCCATGATGCCAGCTGGCACTTTGATTTCGGCAACATCGCCAACTTTCTTGCCTAGCAGACCTTTGCCAATGGGAGAACCTACTGAGATCCGGCCCGCTTTGAGGTCAGCTTCTTCTTCCGAAACCAGCGTATAATTCATTTCGGCACCGTTCTTTTTATTTTTGATCTTCACCTTCGACAAGACCGACACCTGCGACGTATCAATCGTTGACTCGTCGAGAATACGGGCGTTGGCCAGCACTTCTTCGAGTTTCGATATTTTCAATTCATGAAGCCCCTGGGCATCTTTGGCGGCATCGTACTCGGCATTTTCGCTTAAATCACCTTTGTCACGAGCTTCGGCAATCTGGCGGGCAATTTCGGCCCGGCCTTTTGTTTTGAGCTCACTTAGTTCGGCTTTGAGCCGGTTAAGTCCTTCTTCGGTGTAATATGAAATCTTTCCCATAATACTTACTAATTCGTTTTTCACATTGGTTTTGAGTGCTCCTTAAAAACAAAAAAACGGTACACCGACCGTTCTGCAACCAAATTGGTTTTCTTTGCAGCCGCGTCAGTGTCGCCGACGAATTACCGTAGCGAGCGGTTTAGGGATATGATAATTCGCTCGTCGCATAGGCAGAGCCATTTTTCGGTCGATCATAAGCTGACACGACGTGTTCGGAGCAACACGTCTTCGAGACAAAAATAGAAATACTTCCCGGCTATTTCAATACGTAGCCGATTTGCTCATAAAAAACCGACTTACCGATTCATGTCGCAACCGCTTCGCATCGTCTTCATGGGTACGCCCGATTTTGCCGTCGCCAGCCTGCAACGACTGCTCGGAGCAGGCTGTAACGTTGTTGCCGTCGTAACGGCTCCCGACCGACCTTCAGGGCGTGGATTACAGTTGTTGCCTTCACCCGTTAAAAAAGCGGCTGAAGCGGCTAACTTACCTGTCCTTCAACCCGAAAAATTACGTGACCCAGCGTTTCTGAAGCAACTCGCCGGCTTCGATGCCGACCTGCAGGTAGTGGTTGCCTTCCGGATGCTTCCCGAAGTTGTCTGGGCCATGCCTACCATTGGTACGTTCAATTTGCACGGTTCGTTGCTGCCTCAATACCGGGGAGCAGCCCCCATCAACTGGTCCATCATCAACGGTGAGACTGAAACTGGCGTCACTACGTTCTTTATCGAAAAAGAGATCGATACGGGCCAGATGATATTCCAGGATCACGAGCCTATTTACCCCAATGATACGGCCGGTACGGTACACGATCGGCTGATGGAACGGGGAGCCAATCTGGTTTTGAAAACCGTCCGCGCTATCGAGGCAGGAGATTACCCGCGTATTCCGCAACCAGCCACTGACGATCTGAAACCGGCGCCCAAACTGAGCCGGGAAACCACCGAAATCAACTGGAATCAGTCGGCGCATGTCATCCGTAATTTCGTACGGGGCTTATCACCTTACCCAGCCGCCTGGACCACGATCAACGGTAAGTTTTTCAAGATTTATAGTGTGTCATTAGCCAATGAATCGCCTTTTGCCGCCGAAGTAGGTGAAGCGTTTACAGATAGCAAAAAGACGATCCTGATTAAAGCGGCCGATGGTTGGCTAGCGGTTAAGCAGCTGCAAGCCGAAGGCAAACGACGCATGACCGCCGAGGAGTTTTTACGGGGTAACCGCCTTTAAAAAATGACGAGTGAGTTAGCAACGCAATCTCGCTTTATCCTCTTTACGCTGATACTTCCTTACCCTCATGAAAGTGTACTTACTCCTCATTATGCTCTGCCTCGCCTGGGCAGGCACACAAGCGCAAACCGAAACCTATGCCGAAAGATTAGGTTTTCCCAAAGGCAAAAAAGTCGTCATCTTTCACGTTGACGATGCGGGGATGAGCTACGAATCGAATGTCGGCACGATCAATGCGCTCGACAAAGGGATTGCCAGTTCAACCAGCGTAATGATGCCCTGCGGCTGGGTCCCCCAATTTTTTGAGTACGTAAAGCAGCACCCTAATCTGGATGCGGGCGTTCACCTGACACTTACGTCTGAATGGAACGGGTACCGGTGGTCACCCCTGGTCGGTCGGGATAAGGCACCAGGCCTATACGATGAGCAGGGTGCTTTCTGGCACTCGGTAGAGCAGGTTGTCCAGCATGCATCGCCCGCTGACGTAGACGCGGAGATTCGGGCGCAGTTGGCTCGCTATCGAGCGTTCGGCCTACAGCCCACGCACATGGACTCGCACATGGGAACGCTCTTTCAGCCTAAGTTTATGCCGACCTATGTTAAACTCGCTATCGAAGAGAAAATTCCAATTTTATTTCCCGGCGGTCATGCTTCCTTAATTGCGAAAGCCAATAACATACCAACTAGTCAGCAGGAGTTATTAAAACAAGTTGGTCAGCAACTGTGGGATGCGGGGTTGCCCGTCCTGGATGACCTCGACGGTACCAGCTACGGCTGGACACCACCCGCTGGCACGGCCACTACGGACGGAAGTTTACAGACGTACAAAACACAAAAATTTATTGAGTTGCTAAGATCAGCCCAACCCGGTCTGACGTACGTTATTATGCATTGCACCGCGCCGACGCCAACCTTCGACCAAATCAGCGGCTCGGGCGTTACCCGTAAAGGCGATATGCTTGCGATGATGGACCCCGCCCTGAAAGCGTTCGTCGACAAAGAAGGTATTATTATTACGACCTGGCGCGAATTGATGGAGCGACGCAAAAAAATAGGGAAGAGTGAATAAACGTTACGTCTTTCGCTTCCTTACTTGTTCACGTAATTATCATGAAGATAAGCCTTATTTCAGCCGTTGCTCAAAACGGCATTATTGGTCGTAACAATGACTTGCCCTGGCACTTGCCCGACGACTTTGCCTTTTTCAAGCGCAAAACGAGCCACCATCCAATCATCATGGGCCGGAAGTCGCTGGAAGCTTTAGGCAAGCCTTTGAAGAACCGTACGAACATTGTTATCACCCGGAACAAGAACTTTGCGACTGAAGACGTAGTGGTCGTACATACGCTGGAAGACGCACTTTCCCAGGCGAAAGCTGTCAACCAGGAAGAGATTTTTGTGATCGGTGGTTCAGAAATATACGCCATGGCCTTACCCTTCGCCACAACGCTTTACCTCACTGAAATCCATAAAGCGTATGAAGGGGATGCCTCTTTCCCAGCGTTCGACAAGACTGATTGGCAGGAGGTTAGCCGACAGCCTCATGCTGCCGACGATCGGCACGAAGCGGCATTCGATTTTGTCGAGTATGAACGAAAAAGCGGCCAGTAGTTTGCTGGCCGCTTCGTATTATTTCTCAGAATCAAGAATCTTCTTCTTTTCTTTTTCAAATTCCTCCTTCGTCAAAATACCATCGTCTAGCAGCTTCTTAAGATCCCGTAATTGTACCGCTTTCGAGCCAGATACGGGCTGATCATTAGCGAGAGGCATCGAAGTTGCTACTGGACTATTAGCGCCAGTAACTGGAGTAAGTTCGTAGGTTCGAGAAGGATCATACTTCATTGTCCATAGAAAAGGAAACAATAAAAAAATTCCACCAACAATAGCTCCTGCATCAGCTCTTTCATCTCTTGAAAAGGAAGTGTTCATTTGCTGATAACCTTCTTTTTCTAAGCGGACATGGGTAGTGCTTCCCACGATTTTTGTGTCGGTGTGAGTATAGGGTGTCGTGCCAACATAAGCGCTATTCAAATACACTTTTGCACCGCTCGGATTTGATTGGATCACGGTCGAACTAGCACAGCTTTCCAGTAGTATGATAGTTGCCAGTGCCAGTGGAAGTAAGCGAGTTTCGTAAGGCTTCATAGAGGTTTAGATAAATATATCTGGGAAGCAAGTATATTGTTAAATGTTAGGAAATCCAATAGACCTAAGCGGTTACATAGATTAATAATTTCAACAATATACACTTCAAAATTACCCCTTCATGAATCGCACTAAGCCGACCTCCAGCAACAGAAAGCCTAAGGCAGCGATCAGGAAATATTTCCATAAGCTCTTACCCAGGTTTTCCTGCTCCAGCACCTGCACAAAGTCGCCATCCTGAATGCTGTCAAATACTTGGACGTTGGGCTGGTTCCCAAAGGCGCGACGTAGCTCGTCGGCCGAATAGAAGTCCATCGCCGACTCCTGATTACCGTGGTTGAAGGCTAACAGCCGTTCAGTCTTCCCATTGAGCTGCAACGCATAATACCCTGCTTCAACCTCCTGCCCAGCCGCTAATTCGTTGCTCTTAGGCATTTCCAGTACGAGTTGGCTTCCTACGGTTCGCTGGATAGGAATGATTTCGAGTTTATCCCGCTTTAACTTGTATACGGCCCGCTCTGACGCATTACTCACCGGAACTGTTACTACGTTTTCGTCGAATGAATACGCCGTTCGCTGGGCCTTTACGCTCAGAGCCGCCATCTTGTACATGATGGGAACAAACAGCGCATGCTCAGCCAGATTTCCGTATTGAGAAGCAAGTGGATTCGCCAATACGTACACATTACCCTGGTTCCCGACGCGTAGCTGAGTGAGTAATGGATTTCCGTCGCGCAGCGTCAGCAGGCGGTTCCCCCCGTTCCATCGCCAGACAGGCGAAACGCTCGGCATATTCAACGGCTCCGATTGATAGCTCTGCTGGAACACATCCTGAAAAAACGGATTTCGTCGGTCAGGATCAGCCACGGGTATCTGGGCGGCTCCGGTAGTTGCTGCTGATGGTATAGCCTGTAGGTTGCCAATACCCAGGGCGCTCAGGAACGGCCCGTACGATGCCACATCAGGGGCAGCAGGCGGAATGACAGCCAGGCTCCCGCCCTGCCGCACAAACCGTTCCAGTTCACTACGTAACGTTCCGCTAACCTGATTTACGCCCTCCAGCACCACCAGATCCGTTTCTTTCAATTGACCAACATCGAAATTCTGAGCGCTGAAACTTCGCCGAACGAATAAACTATCGTTGGAGTAAACCGCATCGACGTAATCTCGGGGTGCTTTCTGCTCGAACAGATGCAGTACGCGCACGGCGGGCGAAGCTTCGATCACAAAGAAATACTGGTTGTCGAAGGTAATGGGATAGTCTTCGAACACGATCCGTCCGCGATGATAACCTTTCGACGTTACGTTGAAATTCAGCGAAACCGTTGCCGACCCTCCCGGCGGTAATGTGGCCGAAGCGGTTGATGTCTGTGTATCATCGAGATACAACCGTATCGGCAGATTCTTTACGTTTTCGCGACCAGCATTGCTGAGTTTAACGTTCAGGCTGTTATTCTGCATCTCCCGAATGAACGGCGTGCTCAGCCAAACCGAATCGACGTACACGTTTTTTGTTGCCTGCGCATCCAGCGGCACAATAAACAACCGATCTGTCGTATCAATCTGCAATCGGGATAAATCGCCAACTGTGCTCTTCTGAAAATCGGAAAACCAGAACAGCTGATTTCGCCCACCGGGATTCAGGCTCGACAGCAGATTACGTTGCCGACGGTATACGGTTTCGAGCGTTCGTGGCGTATGCGCAAAACGCACGGCCGTGACCCGGTCACGTACTGATTCGGCCGTACCCGCCTGTTGTTCGGCCGCCGAAAAATCGTTGGTGAGTAATTGCAGGGAGGTTGCGTTACGAAACAAGGTCAACAGTTCGTCTAGTTTGCCCGTGGCAATGTCGAGATAGCGCTTCTCGTTACGTTCGTTCTGCATACTGAACGAATTATCAACGTACAAACTCGTCACTCCTTGCCGGGATAAACCCAGCTTGTTCTTGCTGGGCAGAAACGGTTGCGCAAACGCCAGGACTAGGCAAGCCAGAAACAGACATCGCGCGGCCAGGATTAACCAGTGCTTTAGCCGCCGAAACGACTTTGTTTCCGTTTGTACGGTCCGCAGCAGTGCTACGTTGGTAAAAAACACCCGACGCGTCCGGCGAAAGTTAAATAAATGAATGGCAATGGGTACTGAAACAGCTAGCAGGCCAAACAAAAAAGACGGATATAGAAAACTCATTCAGCGGGTTGTAAATAGTCATTAAGGGTCATTGATAGTCATTTTATGGTCATCGAACAGATCATATGTGCGCTGTAACGAATGACAGGCAATGACTTATGACGTTTTAATATAAACGATTAAGCTGCGGCCTTTGGTTTAACGATGTTAATTTAGCCAGGTATTTGGACCTCATAAAAAGCACGTTCGTACTCTAATATATCGGCATACGTAATAGAACTTGTTTCGTCGCCGACGGTTATGAACTCCTGCGTGGGCGTATGACCAACTACCTGATGAAATTCACGGAGGTAATCCCTGCGAGTTTCTGAGCGATCGGCCCAAACCGGACCGCTAAATGGATCGTATCCGCCCCGAGCCGGCGCTACCTCAAACAAAATCGGTTGAGTAGCCGGTGTCGTATACATCAGGTTCAGTCCATCCGCCAGGGTAGCTGTATCAGCCAGCACCGATGCAATCGTTGATTTCTTAAGGCGTCGCTTACAGGCCATTAACCAGTTGTTTGTCACGCCAGCGTGGATAAACAGATAGTTTCTTGCCTGATACGCAATTTGAAACAGCGACCGATTCTCTGTAAACAATTCCGTCAATGCCCGTTGCATAGACTGCCGGAATCCCGAGCAGCTATAATTTGGATAATGCATGTACTGGGCATCATGATTACCAATCAAAAGGACAACTTTTTCGGGATGCCGTTGCTTTAGTTGAATAATCCGCTGGAGGTTATCGAGAATAATCCCGTCGTTAATGGAATGACTATCCACGTAATCGCCCAGGAAAATAACCCGATCATAGTCCGCTACGTTGACGTGTACCCAGTCGCCCCGTCCGTGAATGTCACTAATGGTAACAAGCTTCATGAAGTATGGTTTCGTCGCCAGATAAACCCATCCAGCACATAATGAGTCATTTGAGGAAGTGCGAGCAGTGGAACAAGTAAGGCTAACGACGGCTTATCTGTCACGGTTGGTAAAGCCTGAAACCAACCGAATACCGTTGCATGTTCGCGCCAGACAAATCCGTCCCACAAACCTTCTTCAAGATACGCGAGCAGCACGAGCATACCAATAAAAATTAGCCAACTCCGACGGGCAATAGCCAACAGCGTTGAATTATTGGCCTTTCTCTGTGCTTCCACTTCGGATTGACTACTTATCCAGATCAACGCCATGTAGGGAATTCCGTGCGATACGACGTTGAGCATGGTGAAGGCCAAGTCACCGTTGAAATAGATGATACCGAAGTACCAGGATAGTACCGTTCCAATAATTAGCAGATTGCGTGGCCAGTTAAACCATCGGGTCTGAATATAGAGCCAGATCTCTTTGGCCATGTACAGCACTAGTAAAATCCCATATAAAGCTGACGTCAGCAGCTTTACCAATGCGAATTCTGTCTGTATGAAATCGCCATCGACGAACCAGTTAAAGTGCCGGCCGGGCGTCAAATGCCACCACACGATCGGATAGATTGTACTGGCATAAATGACAATCATATCGAGCCGACTAGCCCAGGTCGGTGCCTTTTCGGTGCGGCTGTAAATACGCATAAAGCCATATTGCTGCCGAACGAAGTGGAAAACGGCGAGGTAGGCTAAACAACGCCAGAATAATAAGTGGTTGAAGCTATGTAGAGCTACACCGGCAACATAACAACCTATTGGCACGAGTATAAATACTGTCTGTTGCCGTCGGAAGCGGACGTTATCGAAGTACGTACGAAACAGGGTGCTGTACACATGGGCCACATCAACCAGTAAGACCAACGCCACCCACCCAACAACGGGCATCTCGTCGGTCGTCTTGAACCGATCGGGCAACGCAAGAACCACTAGCAGCGCAACAAAGGGTGGCGCCAGTACGTACAGACCATCGAACCACGGGTTCTTAATCCACGGCTGTTTCATGTCAAACAATTGAAAGAACTTCTTTGGCCGCCCGAATTCCCTGGTAAAAAGCCTCTTCGAAAATTGAGAGGCCACTCAGATCGGAGTGCGCAAAAAACAGACGATTTGCAATCGGTTCGGCCGCCTGCTTACGCTCCGCTCCCCAAACAAAACCTGGTGTTGGCGCAATCATCCCATGCCCCCATACCCAAATATCAGCTTGTGAAACATAAGACGTAATGGTTGGATGTGCCTGCTCAAGCTCGTCGAGAATTTGCGTTAGCCATTGCTCATACGAAGTGCTGTAGGCTTTCCTACGCGCAACGTCGGGTTCATCGACACTAAGTGGCTTGTAATACGTTATTACCTTGTGTGGGCTATCCTTCATGTCCTGGTGGTTAGCCGTGATATACCCAACCGAGGCTGTATCATACAACACATTATCCCAGCAAAGTGGCATGCCCCGCCCCTGCGGAAGCCCTTCGACGGTTAAATTAGCCACTACCCAAGGCGCATACTGAAAGCCATTTATTTTACTGCGCTCAGGAGCAAGATTTTGCACGATATGTTTGGTAATGAACTGAGGTGTTGCCAGAATTACCTTGTTCGCTTCAATAACCACGTTCTTGTTTAACGCCACATCGTACGCCCGAACGATCACACCTTTGTCATTTAACCGCAAATCATAAATCAACAAATTCTGTCGAACTGGCGAATTACTTTGGCTTCGGAGATGATCCGCTAAAAAACCGTTACCCTGAGGCCAGGTTAGCACCGACGACGCGTTGGCATTGGCCGCTTGTCCCTTGCGGGACGAAAAGTAATGAATACCTGCCCAGGCGGACGTTGTCTCTATGGTAGCACCATAGTCATCGCGGCAGCAGTAGTTCAGGTACCAATGAAGATAGGGCGACGTAAATTTCTCCTCTGCTAAATAGCTGGCGAACGAGATCTGATCAAGCTGGCGAAAGCGTTCATCAGCAGATGAAGAGTCGAGCGGAATGGTGAAGGCATCAAGACCATCGGCCCCTTTAGCTACTTTAAACTCATCGACGACTTGAAAGAAACGTCGGATCTGTTCTTTGTCGCTTTCGGGTACGCCTGCTTCCGGCACTAATCCCTCCTGCCAGAAGCCATTGATAAATAGTCGTTCCTCAGGGTCGTGGCACAGGAAGTACTCGTTATAGACAGGAAACCCTTCCGTATTCTTACCTGTAATCACCTGGATCTCCTCCAGAAAACGAAGCAGTTCCTGGTTGCGTAGGTCAGGTATTGGCAGATAATGGGCTCCATACGGATACGCTGATACGTTATTCTGTCCATACGTTGCGTTACCTCCGGTTCGCTCATCCATTTCAACCAGTAATGTGTCGCTGATTCCCTGCTGATTTAGCCAGCGACGGGCCGATAAACCGGCAACACCGCCCCCCACAATGAGGACATCGGTCGAGAGTTTGTCAGACACAGGCAGCTTGAACAGTTCAGCTGGTCTGCGTAGCCGATGTCCTGCCTGGTGATTGGCCCCAATCATACCCCCACGAATATGGCTGATCGAACGAGATGATGCACAGGATGGTACTATTGCCCCTCCTGCCAGTAAGGCGGCCATACCTACACTGGCTTGAGTCAGGAAGGTACGGCGATCGAGTGCATCAGCGTTATTGTCCATAAGGTGCCCACTCTTCTTCGAACGACTGAACCAGAACCTGGTTGTTTAACTTATTGACCTCTGTTGGTACTTCGGCCATATCAGGTGGGAAGTATAACATATCGCGAATCGTCGATGGGCTCACGTATCGCAAACCTTTAGGCAACGAGCCGCCCACCCGCCAGTGTTGATTACGTAAGGCCAGCACATAACCCCATTCGCCGAATGATGGAACATAGGTGTGGTATGGAATAGTCTGGAAACCTACTGCGGCTAACGTATTACGGATGCACCAGAATGATTTCCGCGCGACATAAGGTGACGTCGATTGCACAACAGTCAGTCCATCGGGAGCCAGTCGCTTTTGCAGTTCGGCATAGAATGTCGTGCTATACAACTTACCAATGGAGTAGTTCGATGGGTCAGGAAAATCAACGATGATAACGTCGTAGCGGGACGTATCCTGCCGTATCCACGTAAACGCATCGTTATTGATAATCTGTACTTTCGGCGATAGCAGTGAACGATTGTTGAGTTTGACCAAGGTTGAGTTTTGCTGGAATAACTTGGTCATGCCAGGGTCTAAGTCGACCAGACGTATGCGTTCAACCTGTGGGTACTTTAGTAGCTCTCGCACAGCCAGTCCATCGCCCCCACCCAGCACCAGAATATGTTTGGCCGAGGGTCGGGCCTGCATAGCCGGATGCACAAGTGCTTCGTGGTACCGGTACTCGTCGGCGGAGCTGAATTGCAGGTTTCCATTTAAGTAGAGCCGAAGTTCCCGTTTGTTACGTGTGAGCACGATACGCTGGTAAGGCGTGCTTTTACTATAAATCACGGTGTCTTGAAACGCGACTCCTTCGGCATACGTCATAATTCGTTCGGCATAGACAAAGCCTGCAATAAGTAAAGCAGTGGATGCCATCATGACAAAGCTAAAACTACGACGAAACGGCCGGGCCTCATTAAAGCGATATAGCAAAAAACCGGCTACACCGATGTTCAACAGCCCAAAAAACAACGATGTCCGAATAAGTCCCAGCTGTGGAATCAGAACGAGCGGAAAGATCAACGACGCTAACAGAGCACCGATGTAGTCGAAGGTGAAAACGCGTGAGACAAGGTCCTTAAACGTAAGCTGGTTTTCTAGTATCCTCATGAGAAGCGGAATTTCCAGTCCTACCAGGATTCCGGTAAGCCCCACTAGCGTATAGAGAATTATTCGGAATGAGGCTACGTACTCAAACAACACAAATAATAGCGGAGCGCTGCATCCACCAACAATGCCTACCAGTATTTCAATGCGGATAAACCATTTGAGTAGGTTACCATCGAGGTATTTTGACAGCCACGACCCTATTCCCATGGAGAACAGATAGACGCCAATGATCGTCGAAAACTGCGTGACCGAGTCGCCCAATAGGTAGCTGGCCAGCGTCCCCGCTACGAGTTCGTAAATGAGCCCACAGGTTGCAATAACAAACACCGATACCAGCAGCAGCCAATGCAAGGGCTTTAACCCCGGCTGGACTTTTACCGGTTCTTCTTCACTAACCATGAATGGCTGAACTAATGATAATCGACACGGCAATCATGAACGCAGCCGCCAGAATGGCCAGCGCAACGTTCTGTTCATCAACGATCTTTTTCCAAAGATTTTCCGGCGCAACTTTCTCGATAATTACGAAGCAAACAACCAGAATGATAACGCCCAGTAGGGAGTAAACGATAGACGCTGTAATGTACTTAAGTTCCATGCGGGATTAGGTTATTTATGATAAAATCTAGAATAGCCATGTCCACCCGAGCGACCGGAGCTTCCGTAGTAGCCGTTTGAACTTTCCTTACTTTCATTGTCATCGCCCAGCAGACGCGTTCCGGTAAAACCGGCCCAGGTAAACACGCCTAGAGCAACGACCGCTGCCAACAGGTAATAGTTTACTTTCCGTATCTCGTTCAACATCGTCAATTATCGGAGTTATTCGTGAAATCGCTGTTTGTCCAACGTCGGGATTCGAACATAAGTCGACGACAGTAAAGAAGTATTGGGTAAGCAGCCAGGATAGCCAGCATAAAAAGGATATTGCCCCAAATCAGCGACGTCTGCCGAACGGTTAGGGAAAATGACGCAAAATGTCCGGCTTCCGTGGCGGGATAGATATTAAGGTGATAACGCCCAGACGGAATACGAGCCAGGACCGCATCATCGTCCCGACTGCCCTCTGACCAGCTTTCGCCACTTTCTACACCATAGTAGTACTCAAGCGTCTTCGCGAATTCATAAGTTCTTCCCGACTGCTCATTAATGAGATTTACAGATAACTCAACCCATTGATTGTTGAGATCAGAATGCATATCGAACAGCAATGCGGTTGGCCCATCCACCTCAAACGACGACGTAACAATGGGTTTCGCACTGCCCAAGGCTGTCTGAGCTGAGTCGGCCTGGGTTTGGTACGTAGCGCTCAGTAGCTGCTTCGATGGCCTGGTAAAGCTAATGACTAGCTGAAGCAGGATTAAGACAGCACCTATCAGGCTCATAGCCGAGAATGCGGTTCTTAAACGACCTTCCTCATCCGCAGGCTGAACCGCTCCTATGCCATATTGACGGGGCAATGCATCGACAGAGATAGCAAAGGCTGTAGCTAGTTCATCCCGCGAAATATGTTGCCCCGTGTACCAGTCAGCCCGGTTATTGGCCTGCTCACTAACTAATATATAAGGCGGATTGATGTATTCCGAAATAGACAGCTTTTCGTCTTCCAGAATGTGCCAATCAAACTCCCCTACTGCATATAACACCTTGGGGCGATACCGGTTGTAGAGTCGATATTGGCGCTCTGCCGCATCAACGTAATACACGTTGCCGTTGCCATGATACTCTTTATAGGTCTTCTTTGTTGGCTCGATGTACATCCAATGCCCATCAAACTCGGCTAATTGCACATACTGGCCATCTTTCCTTAACAAGATATATTCTAGCCAGCTGTACGAGGCTTCTGCTTCTTTCTTATGCATGATGCCAACTACGCGTACAAACTGTCCATGCAGGTATCCTTCCGTCCCTATTGGCAGGGTAATGGCAGGGCTTTTTTCGAAAAACGAAGCTAAAATCTTGGGAGGTCCCTCATGTTCATACTCGAAAAAGGTATGGCAGGTTGAACAACCGTAATAGGAACTACCAGATACGTCATAGTACGTAATGGTTGACTGACAGTTAGGGCAGGCAAGCGTGGCCGATGAAGGCGTCTGACCATAAGGAGCCGGTTCAGTCATCGCGTTAGTTCCTGTTTAGTAAGCTCGGTAGCAGAGAATTGAGTCAATACATCCGCGTAAAACTGACGAGCTTTCGCGGTATTGTCCCGCATATAATTCGATAGAAATACATCGAATGTGGCAATACCCAACTCCGGCCAGGTATGAATAGATACGTGCGATTCGGTTAAGCAAACGATTGCCGTGTATCCTCCATTCGGAAAAGCATGATAAACTTCACCAACCTTGGTCAATTCCAGCGTATCAATGAGTGTGTCAAACACGGTCTGACAAATAGCCACATCGCTGAGATTCTCGGCTGACGAGGAAAAGGTTGATAACAGGTGCAGACCCGGGCGGTATGCTGTCATGGTTTAGGCTAGCGAATCACAATGAAATATAGCAAGGCAAATGTATTCGCAGCGAGGTCCGAATCGACAAAAATGGGAGTATCGGCATAAGTACTGTGTAATCGGCAAAAAAAAGCCAGACCGAGTTAAACTCGGTCTGGCTTTGAACAAGAAATCTGTATGAATTACAGCGTACGTTTCACTTCTTTCAGTTCGAAGCTTTCGATAACGTCACCAACCTCAATGTCATTGAAATTTTTGATACTCAAGCCACACTCGTAGCCCGATCGAACTTCGTTCACGTCATCTTTGAAACGTTTCAGCGCGCTGATCTCACCGGTATGTACGACAATAAAGTCGCGGATGATCCGAATTTTGTTGTTCCGCTTCAGGAGGCCGTCAGTTACGTAACAACCGGCTACGGTACCTACCTTACTAATTTTGAACACCTCACGTACTTCAACGTTACCAACGATCGCTTCCTCCACAGTCGGTGCCAACAGCCCTTCCATAGCGTCTTTTACTTCGTTGATCGCATCGTAGATGATCGAATAGAGTCGAATTTCGATCTGCTCCTGTTCGGCCAGACGGCGTGCACTGGAGGATGGACGAACCTGGAAGCCGACGATAACCGCATCAGAGGCTGACGCCAGCAGAACATCCGATTCAGAAATCTGCCCCACCGCTTTGTGGATGATGTTCACCTGAACCTCTTCCGTCGAAAGTTGTAGCAACGAGTCAGACAACGCTTCGACAGAACCATCCACGTCACCTTTCACAATCACGTTCAGCTCTTTGAACGTACCAATCGCTTTGCGTCGGCCAATCTCTTCGAGCGTAATGTGCTTGCGGGTACGTAACGTTTGCTCACGAAGAAGCTGCTCACGCTTGTTAGCGATTTCACGGGCTTCTCGTTCGGTTTCCATTACGTTGAACTTATCGCCTGCCTGCGGAGCGCCGGGCAAGCCCAGAATCTGCACAGGTGTTGATGGACCGGCTTCTTTAATACGTTCGCCACGGTCATTGGTCATGGCCCGGATGCGACCGTAGTGCGCACCTACCAGCATAATGTCACCCTGACGAAGCGTACCGTTCTCTACCAGTACCGTTGATACGTATCCACGGCCTTTGTCGAGCGAGGCTTCAATAACGGTACCCAGTGCCCGACGATCGGGGTTTGCTTTGAGTTCGAGGAGTTCGGCTTCCAGCAAAACTTTCTCAAGCAGATCGTCAACGCCCATTCCGGACTTCGACGAAATTTCCTGAGCCTGGTATTTACCGCCCCATTCTTCAACAAGCATGTTCATCGCTGCCAGTTCCGTACGGATCTTTTCAGCGTCTGCACCTGGCTTATCAACTTTCGAGAACGCAAACACAATAGGCACACCCGCTACCTGAGCGTGGTTAATAGCCTCCCGCGTTTGCGGCATGATGCTATCGTCAGCGGCAATCACAATGATAACTACGTCCGTTACTTTCGCACCCCGTGCCCGCATGGCCGTAAAGGCTTCGTGACCCGGTGTATCCAGGAACGTAATCATCCGGTCGTCGTTGGTTTTCACGCTATATGCACCAATGTGCTGCGTAATCCCCCCGGCTTCACCAGCGGCTACTTTGGCCCGACGGATGTAGTCAAGTAAAGACGTTTTACCGTGGTCAACGTGACCCATGATGGTTACAATCGGTGCGCGTGGCTGGAGATCCTCCGGCTCATCGGCTTCAACGACAACACCGGCTTCGGTTTCGTCTTCAGCCGAAATGAACTGAACATCATAGCCAAATTCATCGGCAATGACCGTGATGGCTTCGGCATCTAACCGCTGGTTGATCGATACGAACATACCCAGGTTCAGACAGACCGAAATAACTTCATTAATTGACACGTCCATCAACGAAGCCAAATCATTGGCCGATACGAACTCGGTTACTTTCAGTGTTTTTGCTTCAAGTTCCTCCTGTTCGTTTAACAACCGGCGGTCCTCCTCCCGTTGGTTCCGACGATCGCGTCGACGGTCAGCACCCCGGTTCGGCTGATTACCCTGCATCCGGGCGTTGGTCTGCTGAATTGCTTTCCGAACATCCGCCTGCGTTGGCGCTTCGCGACGATTACCACCGCGGTTGGCATTGTTGCCACCTCCCCGGTTCTGATTGTTACCGCCGTTCCGGTTATTACCACTGTTGTTCGCATTACCCTGGCCTCCCCGGTTGGCGTTGTTACCACCTCCCTGGCCCTGATTCGGCGTATTGCCTCCAGCCCGGTTATTCGGTGCTTGGTTCCGGTCACCCTGCGGACGGTTTCCGTCGCGCTGACCAGCCGCCTGATTCCGATCACCCTGCGGACGGTCACCCTGAACGCGGTTAGCGGGTCCACGATCCCCCTGCCCATCGCGTGGGCCACGGTCATTGCGCGTATTATTTCCGCCCTGACCTTGTGGTTGTCCACCCTGCTGGTTCGGTTGACCAGTGCCACCTACGGCACCTTCGCGACCTCCACGAATGCGTTTCCGCTTCTTCTTATCGGCATTGCTTCCGCCACCTCCCTGACGGGGGTTGTTAACGGGCAATTCAATTTTACCTAAAATTTTCAGTCCGCCTAACTGGTGGCTACCCGCTGCCCGAATGGTTTCGGTTTGTTCAGCGGGTTCATCAGCCGGTGCCGGAGTGGCAGGTTTAGCCTGCGGAGTTTCTACTTTAGGCTGCGGCCGCTGCTCGGCAGGACGATTTTCCTGACGGGGTTGCTTGTTTTCCACAGCCGTCGGATCAACAGCTGGTTTCGGCGCTTCTGCCACTGGTGTAGCCGCTTTAGCTGGTTCAGCCTGAACCGGCGGTTGCGGCTGCGCTGGCTTCGGCGTTTCAACCACTGGGGCCTCGGCCTTAGGCTGCACAGGCACTTCGACCGGACGCGGTGTAGACGTAACGGACGGTGTCGGTGCTACTTTTGCTTCAACAGGTTCGGCAGGCGCTGGTTTAGGCGCTTCTACAGGAACCTGCGGAGCAACAGGCTTAGGTGCCTCTATAGGGGCTGTTTCCGCACTACCCGTCGTAGCGCGACTTTCAACCGGCTTAGCTGCTGGTGGCGCTGGCTTCACCTCCTGAGGAGTTGGAGCCTTGGCTTCCGGAGCTGGCGCTGGTTTAGGCGTCGGCTTCGCGTTTAAATCAATCTTACCAATGACTTTCAAACCAGGAAGGCCTGTTTGAACATGTTGTGTAGATGGCTGCGGCTCGCTTGCAGGAGCCGGTTTCGGTGCGTCTACAGGGCCGGCAGATCGGCTCTGATCAGCTTTAGCGTCCACAAGGGGACGACCTGCGTCATCACGACGGTACAAAATAACATCTTCCTCCTGACGACGCGGTGGCTCAGCGACCGCAACCGACGGTTCGGACCGGCGAGCTCCGTTCAGGAGTTCCGTAGATTTATACTCCTTCGCTAACACCTCCAACTGTTCCATGTTGAGTTTGGTGTTAGGGTTACTATCGACCTTAAACCCTTTGGCAGACAGACGACTCACAACCGAGGATGTCCCCGTGTTGAGAATTTTTGCCACTTGGCTTAGGCGCATTGACTTATCTTCTGCCATACGTTCGGTCTATATTCGGCAAATTTAATGGTTGTTGATATGGTATGAACAACAGTTAGTGCAATAAAAATCCCTCAATTTAGAGATTGAGCCTTGAATAAAGATAAATGAAGAACGAGACTGCCCTTTATATCTCTTTGTTCATGCTAAACTCGTCAATCAAAACTTATTCAAACTCCTGGCGCAGGATGCTCAGAATCTCTTCAACAGTATCTTCCTCCAAATCAGTTCGACGTACTAGTTCTTCTTTGTTTAAAGCAAGTACGCTCTTCGCCGTATCGAGTCCTACTTTACGCAGTTCCTCAATCATCCACTCGTCGATTTCATCCGAGAACTCCATCAGGTCAACGTCTTCGTCGTCCTCCTGACCTTCGTTATCGCGGAAGACGTCAATCTCCATATCGACTAACCGCCCGGCCAGTTTGATGTTTTGACCGCCTTTCCCAATGGCCAGCGATACTTGATCAGGTTTCAGGAAAACAGATACCCGTTTGGCTTCGCGATCAATCTGCATCGAACTGATCTTAGCTGGGCTCAGCGCCCGACTAATCAGCAGTTCAAGGTTTTCGGTGTAGTTGATTACGTCGATATTCTCGTTGCCTAACTCGCGAACGATACCGTGAATACGTGATCCTTTCATCCCAACGCAGGCCCCTACCGGGTCGATGCGATCGTCGTACGATTCAACGGCAACTTTAGCCCGTTCACCGGGTTCACGAACAATCTTCCGTATCGAAATTAAACCATCGTAAATTTCGGGGACTTCAATTTCAAACAGGCGCTCCAGGAATACGGGCGACGTACGGGACAACACAATTTTAGGGGTACCGTTGATCATCTCAACGCGGCTGATTACGGCTTTTACGGCTTCGCCCTTGCGGTACCGATCTTTAGAAATCTGCTCGGTACGCGGTAAGCTCAACTCGTTGTTTTCCGAATCGACCAGGATGATTTCGTGCTTTAACAGCTGATAAACTTCGGCACTGACCAAATCGCCAACCTGATCCTTATATTTCTGATAAAGGAGTTCTTTCTCCATGTCCTTTATCTTCTGGATCAGCGTCTGACGGGCTGTTTGTACAACCCGGCGCCCAAAATCCTCCAGTTTTACTTCTTCGGCAACCTGCTCGCCTACTTCGAAGTCGTCCTGTATCCTGCGCGCTTCAGCGAGGGGAATTTTGTCGTAGTCCCAAATATCTTCGGAGTCGTCGTCCACGATTTCGCGCGTACGCCACATCTCCAGGTCACCGCTCTCGGCATTGATGATTACGTCAAAATTTTCGTCAGTACCGTATTTTTTACGAATCATCGTCCGGAAGACTTCTTCCAGAATGGCGATCATGGTGGGCCGATCAATATTTTTCGACCGGGCGAAATCGGCAAACGATTCGATTAATAATCCACTGGTCATTTTTATTGGTAGTTTACAGGTATACGATTTCTCTTTCCTGATCCAGACGCTGTGTTGGTAAACGGCTGAAGACTGAAACGGTATACTATTTGAATGAGATTTCTACGTTCGCTTTCTTAATCTGCTCGAAGGCAATCGGTGTGGGGCCAATTGGCGGGGCTTCGCTCGTTAATTCAGCTTCTTTCTTCTTTTTACTCTTTGACTTCTTTTCGGCTTCCACATCCAGCACAATGTGGTCGTCAGCAACCGACTCTAACTTCCCTTTTCGGGTAGTGCCATCCGTTAACGTAACAACCAGCTGACGCCCGACATTCCTGACGAACTGGCGCGGAAACGTCAGTGGGTAGTCAACGCCGGGCGAAGAAACTTCGAGCGTAAACGCGGATTCGCCGAAAAAATTTCCTTCGTCCATGTCAACACCTAACCGTCGACTAATATCGGCGCACTCGTCGATGGTTATGCCGGTGTCACTATCGAGCAGGATCGTTACCTTAATACGGCCGCCCTGCCGACCAACAACCTGAACATCAACAATATATAAATCGCCACCGTTCAGGTAGGGCTGCAAAAGTTCAATGATACGTCCTTTGTCGTCCATAAGCTAGGGCTAACAAAAAAGGGAGTCGCACTCCCTTTTTTGATCAACGCTATATGGTTTTTATGCCACAAAGATAATACGTTTCAGCTTGGATAGCAAGACCCCGGCGAGGGGGAGTTATGGGCATTCCGGTCATTATGCTTTATTTTTGGCCCCAACGAGGCATCCACCTCCGTCTGATGATCGTATGACCGTAAAAACCCGCGTTGGCCAGCTCATTACCTATTTCTTCCGGTCGTTGTTGTGGTCGTTCAACTTGCTGCTGGCATTATATACAGGCCTGACGTACTGGTTGCTGTATAGTCTACCAACGGAACATTGGCTAGCGGGAATGATGATGATTGCCTTACCGATCAGCTGGCTGGCCAATCTGGGATTTGTTCTTTTCTGGCTTACCTCGCGGCCCTGGCGGAGCTGGTTATCTGGCTTAATCTTACTCGTCGGTATTATCTTGTTCGGCTCCCGAACCTTTGTCTGGCATGAGCCAGTCGAGTTTGCGGGCAATGGCAAACCCGTAAAAGTGTTTAGCTACAATGTGCAGTCGTTTAACCTGGACAATCCCTGGGAGCGTTACCACAGTTCGCCCAGGGCCCGGCGCATTATTAACTACGCCATACGGTACGAAGCTCCCATCAAATGTTTCCAGGAGTTTTATAACTCAACGGCTATCGAAGATTATAACGTAGTAGAACGGCTTAAAAAGGCGGGTTACCCCTACTCGGTCTTACTGCACCCCGACTATGCAATGGTAGAAGATGGTCCGATCGGAGCGGCTATATTTTCGGTATATCCTATTATCCACTCCGGCCGCGAAAGTTTCGACGGGTTTAATGGAATCGTATGGGCCAACATCAAGATTGGTAACGATACCATCCGGGTGATCAATATTCATTTGCATTCGATGGGAATTCGGGTGGGGCGTGTGCTCCGGCAGGGTGAGTTAGAGGGAGTTAAGCACGAAACGCACGGTGTGCTCAGCGCGCTACGTACCGGGTTCATTGAACGACGCGACCAGATCGAGAAGGTTCAACGGCACATTCGGGAAAGCCAATACCCTGTCATTATAACTGGTGATCATAACGATACGCCCTATAGCGTCGTATACGAGCGCATGCGCCGTATACTTCCCAACAGCTTTGAGGATGCCGGGCGTGGCTTTGGCTTTTCTTACAATAAACTTCCGGGCTTCATTCGAATCGACCACCAGTTTCATGACCCTAAGATTCCGGTGTTGGCCTTCGAGACGATTAATTATATCAGTTACTCAGATCATTACCCGATTGTAGGTACGTATCTGATCAAGTGATGCAGTAAGGAATTTGTGAAGACATCTTGTTTCCTTTCCCACTAAGGGTGTGCATTAACCCATTGCTCACCGTCCGTAAACACTTCTTTCTTCCAGATCGGTACAGTTTGTTTGATGGTATCGATTATATAGCGACATGCGTCAAACGCTTCGGCCCGATGCGCGGTTGTTACGCCAATTAAAACGGCAATTTCACCAATCCCTAAAGTTCCCTTCCGGTGGACAATCGTGTAGCTTATTATGGGCCAGCGCCGGTTTGCTTCGTCCGCGATTTTCTGCATTTCCGAAATAGCCATGCGGTCGTACGCTTCGTATTCAAGCCGGTCAACGGCCCGGTCCTGCGTATTGTCACGTACAACGCCTAAAAACAGATCAATAGCTCCTCCCTGTGCCGATTGAAGGTATTGCAGCGCTGCCGCTACGTCGATGGGATCAGTGGTAATCGCAATCATAAATTGAGTAAGGCTGGTGAGATGAACAGGCTAGAGCAGTCGTATATGAACTACTTAGTGATGGCCACTTGTAAACTTATTTACCCTCCGCTAACGGGTGGAATGAGGGCAATTTCATCGGTGCCCGAAAGCACCTGCTCCGCTTCAGCATACTCGCCATTAACGGCTACTAATAGTGATCGGATACCAGCCACAGCCGGATACTGCTGGTGAATTTCGGTCAATAAATCATGCACGCTGGCTCCGTTTGGGAGTGGCACAGTAACCATCGACTGCCCCGTCAGGTCACGCGTAATGCCAAAAAGCAACACAGATACGGTATTCATAGATCAAAATAAAGGGATGGACAGCGATTAGTCAACTCCATCTGACAGCAAACTAAACAAGAAAGCCACCGTCAGTATGGCAGTGGCTTTCTTACGTTTGGCGGATGTCCGCCGAATTATTTTGAGTTATCGAGTTTACGCTCGGCTTTTTTCAGGCTCCGGTCGGTTTTGTCGAGCGCCTTATTCGTACCGTCTTTAACATCTTCTTTAGTGTTTCTGGCGGCCCTTGACACTTTCCGACCGGCTTTTTTGGTGCCATCTTTTACGTCCTCGGCTGTATTCTCAGCAGCGTTTCCGATTTTATGACCTGCCTGCCGGGTTTCCCGGCCGATTTTATCACCAGCTGCATCAGCGGTACGTCCCGCCTGCCGGGCTGTTTCTTTAGCGTTCTGTTTAGTATCCTGTGCCGTGGCTACAGCAGCCGAAAAGACCAGCGCAGCAGCCAGTATCATGAGCTTTTTCATATCTGTTGAGTTTGTTTATCCAATACTCAACGTATAACCCTCAGCCGTATAGATTGTTTGTCCAGTTAGCCAGCCAGTACCTCAGTTTATTCTTTGTGCTTGAACACTTTCACCTGATACACGTAATCCTGCATCCGCTTTATCTGCTGTTTACGAGGTAAACGAGCCAGCGTATTTTTGCGGTTTAGATGCAGAGGCAGCCCCTTGAGGGAATCCGTTGGAATACCGCTAAGTGTTTCGAACAGATAGTTCGTTTTCACGGCGAAACTAACGCCCTCGGAGGTGGTTTGCTTGCCGCTAATGATACCAATTACGTTACCTTGCTCATCGAGAAGCGGACCACCTGAATTGCCCGGATTGACATTGATAGCGACCTGATACGCTGTGGTATCACCCCGGTATCCTGTACCCGAGCTCAGATACCCTTCACCGTATACAATTTCCTCGCGTGGATAGCCCAGCGTGTATACACGTTCGCCTAAGTCCGAAGAGCGGACTTCGAAACTATATGGAACAGGTGGTAATGAGCGAAACGCACTATCATCGCAAAGTTGAAGGATCGCCAAATCGTGCGACTGATCGGTATGAACCACGCGTGCTTTATAAACCTCACCCTTCGCGCTTTGTACGTATACTGAATCAGCGTCCCGTACAATGTGATTATTCGTCACAAAATACCCATCGGCAGTCAGTAGAAAGCCCGATCCAGCTACCTGCGCCGGATTCACCGTTAACGCCCGACCACGACCGTTAAAATCGCTGAGCAGTTTTCGCTGTGATGACCTCACCGCCTGAATCTCTTTACTCAACAGTCGATATTGCTGCTCTTGCTCTTGATGGCTTTTCTGGTAGGTACGATACAGAAAAATAGTACTGAACGTAGTAACCACTGCTGCTGTGGCGGCTACAGCCAGGGTCGTACGGTACGTATGCCATAACGTACGCAATTGGCTTGGCCGATTAATTTCCGACGAATAGAAGTCAGCCTCCTGCCGCATCGCGTCGGCATCCATCGCGGCATGTACTGCCGCCAGGCGCTGCTTGAATTGAATGCGCTCTCCGTACGTTCGGAGCGCCATTTCAATATCTTTTTCCTCGTTCGTTTCCATTTTTTATCCAGGTATGGTAGTCCGTTTTTGGTCGAAACCCAAGGGCTGCTTAAGCCAACCGAAACCGGGTGATCGTTATTGTTTGTACTCCGAAAAAAACAATCGCTTCAACCGCATTAAACATTTGTATTTCTGCGTCTTAGCATTGTCAGCGTTGGTATACCCAAACTTTTCTGTAATCTCCTGCATGCTCAGATGCTGGATGTAAAAATCGTCTAACAGCGTTCGGCAGGGTTCACCAAGCCGATCAAGCGAATCGGCCATCAACTCGAACTGCCGATTGCGCTCTTCGTGATCAATCAGATCGTCGTCGATTTGCCGGATGGCGTCTTCGTTCTCCGCAGCGAACTCAATATCCCGCACCATAAACCGGCTTCGTTGCGCCAATTGCTTCAACCACAAGCGCCTGCCAACTGAATACAAATACGTTTTCAACTGGCAATGCAGCTCAAGCGATCCACTTTTTACTTTCTCGTATAAAACGACCAGAGCTTCCTGGTATATGTCTTTGGCGTCATCTTCGTTACCACTGTTGCTGGTAACAAAATGCAGTACCATCGGGAAATACCGCCGATACAGTTGGGTTAGTGCATCGTCGGATCCATCAGCTAAACCCGCCAGCAACTCGCTATCTGTTAATACGGGCCGCCTACTTTCCTTCATCGCGTTGGGTCATTACTTAATACCGGAAACGTCATTGACGTAACCCAAAAAAAATTTAAAAAATGTTGGGTTACCTTTCTCCCTATGGAGTATTAACGTTGACATTGAATCATTAATCACACGTAAACAAAAACATTCCAAAACTATGAAAGCAATCACGAAATCCGCCTTCTTTTTCATGGCTATGATCGCCCTTGCAACCTCTTGCAGCTCGAAAAAGACTGAAACTGAAAGCACGACTACGACCGATTCGACCACGACCATGTCATCTGATTCTTCTTCGATGATGGCTACGGATTCTACGATGGCTACGGATTCGGCTTCGACCATGTCGTCGGATAGCGCGAAGTAATTTAGCTAAGGCACAACTGCCGGTATATTTTACCGACACCGCTATAAACGTTTGAAGGCCCTTTGAGAGAATCAAAGGGCCTTTTCTTTTGCTCTGTTTATTTTAAAAGCCCTTTAAGTGTATTCATCTCAATGATGGGCGCGGCTCGTTCATACAAAATCGCATAAACAGCATCGATAATCGGCATGGGAACCTTGTACCGCTGGTTGATTTCGTAAATACTTTTTACGGCGTAGTATCCTTCTGCAATCATGTTCATTTCGGCCTGAGCCGACTGAATTGTGTATCCACGGCCAATCAGGGTACCAAACGTCCGGTTGCGACTGAAGGGCGAATAAGCCGTTACGAGCAGGTCGCCCAGATAAGCTGAGCCGCTCAGATCGCGGTGTTTGGCATAGAGTGCGTCGACAAATCGACGAATTTCCTGCATGGCGTTGGAAACCAGTACAGCCTGGAAATTATCGCCATAGCCTAATCCGTGAGTAATGCCACAGGCCAGGGCAACAATATTTTTCATCACAGCCGCGTATTCAATGCCGTAAATATCATCCACCGGCGTTGTTTGCACGAACCGGCAACGTAACAAGGCAGCTACCTCCTCGGCACATGTCGCATCCTGCGAAGCAATGGTCAGGTACGATTGTTTCTCAAGCGCTACTTCTTCCGCATGGCAGGGACCGGCAATAACCGACATGCGTTCAACAGCTACGTTATATTGCTGGCTGACCCAATCCGTAACCAGTTGGTTCGCGTCGGGAATCATGCCTTTAATCGCCGACACTACGTACTTATTCCTGAAATGCTCCGGCTTTATTCCCGTTAGGGCATCCGACACAAAAGCTGCCGGAACGGCTAACACAATGTAATCACTGTCGCGGAAAGCATCCCTAATTTTAGTACACACTTTCACCTTGCGCGGATTTATCTGTACGTCACTGAGGTAACTCGGGTTATGATTATAGGCCTTGATGTGCTGCGCATCAGCTTCTTTTCGCAGCCACCATTTGATGAGTACATTGTTTTCGGACAGAATTTTTATTAGGGCTGTTGCCCAGCTTCCGCCCCCCACCATTGTAAGCCGAGTAGGTTGATTCGAGTGTTTCATACAGCAAACATACTAGTCTTTCAATTGGTGGTTACTCTTAGGGAGTTAAGCCTGCCGTTTTACTAGCCTAGGGATAACGGGGATACGGGTGACCAAATAAGCGCTACTGCCATAAATCATAGGTACTGACGTGTACCTTTACGTTTCCTATCTTGTTGAAGCCGACTGGTAAATCTGGTCGATGATATCCATTAAGATCGCACCCTGTTCGGCCGTACAAACGTTCGATGGACGACCCGCGCAGGCCTCCAGGAACGCCAACGTATTTTTCAACTGAATGTCCTCGTCCGCTAAATACGGGAAACGGACGTCGGCAAGTTCACCGGCAAGTTCGGTATGTAATGAGAACGGGAACAACGTAACGCCCGCCCGACTTCCAAACACGTCCAGGTTTCGATCCTTATCGGCCTGCTGATTGAGGGCAAACGAAGCCGACAATTCTATCGACGCTTTCGTAGGGAACGACAAGTAAGCGGTGCAGGCATCCTCTACCTCAAAGGTCGCGGGGTTCCAATCACCCATCAGGCCCTTCCCTCCCGCTTTCCCAATGAAGTCATACGTATTGGCTAGCACCTGAGTGGGCACTGCATAGTCCAACGCGCAAAGGGCCAGGTCGAGGACATGAACGCCTAAATCCATGAGCGCTCCGCCACCCTGCATCGATTTGTTGGTGAAATAACCCCAACCTGGAATCCCCCGCCGACGCAAAAATTTGGCTTTGATGTGATAGATCTCCCCCAACATTTCTTGTTCACGACAACGCATGAACAGCGCCCATTCGGGTGCCTGCCGCAGTTGAAAGTTATACGCTAAAGTTAAGCCCTTACTGGTAGCCAGGTTAGCCATTTCGCGGGCTTCATGGGCAGAAATAGCAGGTGGCTTTTCGCAGAAAACATGACAGCCTTCTTCCAGCGCCTGCATCGTAAATGGGTAATGTAAATTATTAGGCGTGCAGACGACCACCACATCGGGTCGACTCTGGCGGTACATGTCGGCGGCATCCTGAAACGCGTCCGGGATACCATGCCGATCGGCCAATGAACGCGCCTTTGCCTGATCCCGACTGCATACGGCTACAACTTCAACTCGGTCGGCTAGTTGTTTTAGAGCCGGAATATGATTAGCGTCGGCAATGTTGCCACTGCCTATAATGGCAGCACGAAATAGAGACATGGGTAAAGCGGTTTATGAACAGGATTAGGGCCCACTACGTCCAAATAACTGTATTTGCACCCGCACAAAACAGGCGCAAACAGACGAGAATACCAAATAGAAACAGGGCTCAGTAGGTATACTACCGAGCCCTGTTCTTTACTTAGCAAAAGTCAGCGTTTCTTTACTCCTCCTCTTTTTCTTGTTTCTTTTTGGCCTTTGCCGGATCACGCTTTACAATCAGATCGCCATTCGTAAGTTTTTTAGATACGGCAATAAACGGTCCTGATACGATCTGTTCGCCGGGCTTTAATCCAGAAATCACTTCAATATTTTCAAAGTCACTGATTCCTGTTTTCACTTCCCGCTGCACGGCTTTACCGCCTTGATTGACAAAAACAATTTCTTTGGGCTTCTCTTTTTTCTCGGGCACACCGGCGGGTTTTTCATCGACCGTACCATTCGGTCTGTCTTCTACTTCAGCGGTTGCTTCGGCTTCCGCACCGCGCGTAGTAACGGCCGCAATGGGGACGGCAATTACGCCAGCTTTTCGATCCGTGAGCACTTCAACCGAAGCGGTCATACCAGGCTTAAACGGATAGCCCTTCTTGTCCTTCTGAGCCAGCAGATCAGCGTAGGAATTGTTAAGAATCTTGATTTTCACTTCGAACTCCGTTACGGCATCAGAAGACAGTGACGCAGCCGCAGCGGCTCCGGATGAGCTCGTTAGTCCGTTCGCCGTGTTGGCAATTTCATACACTACACCTTTAAATTTACGTCCGGCCGTCGTATACGAATCCACTTCTATGTCGGCCGTGTCGCCCAGATTAACCCGAACAATGTCGTTTTCATTGACATTGACGCGAACTTCCATGTTTTGCAGATTGGCAATACGCATAATTTCCGTACCGGCCATTTGCGACGTACCAACGACGCGCTCTCCTAATTCAATGTTTAGCTTCGATACGGTACCATTTACGGGAGAATAAATCGTGGTTTTGCGCAGGTTCTCGGTGGCATCACGCAGGGAAGCCTCGGCGCTCTGAATGTTAAACTGAGCGGCCCGAACACTAGCCTGAGCGGCTTCTACTTCCTGCTTCGCTACGTTGAAGTTGGCTTCACTAGTTTCGAGATCTGCCGACGATACCACCTTATCCGTAAACAGCTTTCGGGTGCGTTCGTAATCGGCTTTGGCTCGAATCAGGCGCGCATTAGATTGAGATACAGACGCTTTCGATTGCTCTAACTGCGCCCGGCTCTGGTTAACGGTTGCCCGCGCCCGCGCCAGTAATGACTCATAGTTGTCGGGGCGTATGCGGCAGAGCAGCTGGCCGGCTTTGACAGGATCGCCCTCGTTTACGTACAAGCCAATAATTTCACCCGATACATCCGGACTGATTTTAACTTCAACCTGGGGCTGCACCCGCCCCGACGCGCTGACGCGTTCAATAATGTCAATGCGTTTAACGCTGGCAAAATCTACCTCGGTAGACTTAGGCTTACCGATCATTCCGGTTTGCTTAGCTGCAACTAATCCACCAACGAGCAGGACGGTTAACCCACCCAATATCCACCAAATACGGTTTGATTTCTTTTTCATGGCATGAAATGTATAATGAATAATGCAAAATGTAAAACGGTAGCCAGCTCATTTTTGAACACTACGCATTATTCATTATACACTCGCCATTATTCATTAAAAAGTAAGCGGTTTGTTCTGGTAAAAATCTAAGAGTTTGGTTCGAAATACGTAATCGTACTTAGACTGCACTAAGCTGGCCCGGGCCCGGTCGAGGTTCGATTTGGCAATATTATATTCTGTAGAATTAAGTGCCCCCGCGTTGAACCGGCTTTCTGCCACCTGAAACGACCGTTCCAGTTGAGCGACCTGCGCCTGCGTCGCCCGGTACCGGTTAGCACTGGCCCGCATGTTTGTGTAGGCGGTTTCAATCTGCTGACGTAACTGTAGACGAGCGTTGGCCGCGGCTATTTCTGAATTTTGCCGTTGGAGGGTAGCCGTCAATATCCGCGTGCGAGACAGCGAACGGTTGTAAATTGGAATCTGCAGGTTCAGGGCGACTGACCGGTTCATGTTGTTCCGGAGCTGCTCAGTAAACGAATAGTCCTCTGTTCGATAATCTTCTTGGGAGATAAAGATCTGCTGCGGAACACCATTCACAATAATTGTCTGTGGTATCTGTACTGTTGATCCGGTCGGAATCTGACGTTGCTGCCCAAAATTTGAGTAGATGGTACTAACGCCCGCGTTCAGTGTTAAGGTCGGGAGCAAATTAGCCCGCGCTACCTGCACACCAAATGCATCGCTTTTCACGCGCAGATCGGCGGCTTTTACGTCCGGCAGAAACTGTTCAGCCGTTTCATAAAGCTGCTGGTTGGTGGCTGAATATGGATCGATACTGGGGTCTGGCACGGTGACGGCTTCAACTTCAAACGTACCCGGTACGTTGGCCGCCGGTACGTTCATGGTTTGCAGCAGGGCCAGTTTAGCCAGATCAATGTTGTTCTGCGCATTCACAATGGCAAGTTCATCGTTGGCGATCTGCGCCCGGATGTCGAACAGGTTAGCTTCGGGCAACGACCCTGCGTTAACCAATCGCTGGGTGCGGTCGAGCTGGGCACGCGATACGTCGAGCTGCCGCTGGGCTACTACCAACTGTTCCTGGTTAGTCAATACGTTCAGGTAGTTCTGAACCACCGTCAGCGCTACGTTATTCTGGGTAGCCTGCAGGGCCTGCTGGTTTGACTGCCGGAGATAATCGTTTTGCTTGATTGTATTTTGCAGCGCCATTCCATTGTAAACGGTCACCTGCGTATTCAACTGAAAGTTGTTCGACAAAATACCGCGCTCCACGAACGCGTTGGTTACGGGGTTGATGTTAAACCCGGAACTATAGTTCTGTGAAGCAAAGCCGCCGACGTTGGGTAAGCGGTTTAATTTCGACTGGCGCAGCTGCAATTCGCTGTTTTCGAGCTGAACCTGGCTTTGGCGTACCGTCAGGTTATTTTGCAAACCGACATCAATACACTGTTGTAGATTAAACCGCGATGAGGCACTCGTAGTGGCCGCTGGCCGATTACCCGGTGAGACAACGCCCGGGGTGTTGGTGTTCTGCGCGTATGTTCCCGACAAACCAGTCGTAAGTAACAGGGCTAGCACAAGCCGACTTTGTCTCCACGCAACTCGCATACTCATAATTTTTGATGGTTCAATGTTACAAACTTACCTTCGGCGCAGCTATCTTTTTTGGATAAACGGCGCAAAACAAGCATGAATCTGGTTTATAATTCGGATATACTATCCGAGAAAGAATTTATCGTTGACATTAGCGATCGAGCGTTTCAGTACGGCGACGGCCTGTTCGAAACGATTCGGTACGAGCGGGGTCAGCTGTGGTTCTGGCCCGACCATTACGATCGGCTGACCCGGGGACTGTCGGCGCTCCAACTGAATCTGCCTGCCTGCGTCGATATGGCAACGCTAAAAAAATCAATTCTGGAGCTTCTTGCCGCAAACGGACTAAGTGATCAGCCAGCCCGAATCAAAATTCAGGTCTGGCGACGGCCAGGGGGGTTGTATACACCAACTCATCACGCTGGTAATTTCCTTATTTCGGCCAGGCCCGGTCAGCCATTTTCTATTTCCACGCAAAAAAACGTAGTTATCTACCATGCGTTTCGCTTATCTCCCTCACCAATTTCATCGTTCAAAACAATAAATGCCTTGCCCTACGTATTGGCTGGCCTTTATAAGCAGGAACAAGGCTCTAACGACGTTATTCTACTGGATACGCAAGGCCATCTGGCTGAGTGCATCGCATCAAACCTGTTCTGGATTGCTGGCGACACTTTATATACCCCTTCGCTCCAGAGCGGCTGCATCGACGGTATTGCCCGGCGTCAACTACTTAGTACGTCCTCGAACGCACGGGAAGGCTTGTTTTCGCCCGATACGTTATCCAGAGCTGACGTTGTTTTTGCCGCTAATGTGATGGGCATTCAGCTATTCCAGGGCGAGTTTACGAATGCGTTCGGGAAGCAGATCAGGCAGATTTTTACCGAAACCAGCTCGCTCTAGCTTTGCACCTGTGTGCCCAGGACTTCAGACTCCAGCCAGCCATCTTTCAGGCGTAGTACACGATTCCCGTATTCGGCATTAACCTCGGAGTGCGTCACCTGAACGATAGTCACCCCATCTTTCTGATTTAGCTCGCGGAACAGTTCCATGATGTCGCGGGCCTGATCGGAGTGCAGGTTTCCAGTTGGCTCATCGGCGAAAATAACCTTAGGTTCGGCCGCCAGAGCACGGGCAATGCCTACAAGTTGCTGCTGCCCCCCCGATAGCTGAGCCGGAAATAAGTCTTTTTTGGCCACCATATTGAAGCGATCGAGTAATTCGGCCACGCGGCTTTTCCGCTCCGACCCGCTCAGGCCTTTGTAGAGTAAAGGCGTTTCGATGTTTTCATAAACCGTCAGTTCGTCGATCAGGTGATACGCCTGAAACACAAACCCGATCTGGGTCCGGTGAAGCTCGGTACGTCTTTTTTCCGAAAGCTTCTGCACCGGCGCGTCGTCAAATAGGTATTCGCCCTCCGACGGTTCTTCGAGCAGACCAAGAATATGCAGCAGTGTAGACTTCCCGGAGCCGGATGGTCCCATAATGGAAACGAACTCACCCTGGGCAATATCGAGGCTGACGTTACGTAACACATAAACCCGGCCAAACCCGGCAGGATAGTACTTTGACACGTTGCGAAGTTGAATCATAATCTAATGTCTTAAGGCTTTTCTATGTTTACTGCGTGGTTCAAGTGTCGTGCCAGATTTCAAACTGGTTGATTTTGAAACGCTTACTTGACCATTGGGTAAATTTACGTCCGATACTGGACAGTTGCTCACTCGAAACCGGACATAATTTTTTCCGGCTCATGCAACGTAACGCTGTTTTTTCACATCTTCACATCAGAACAAACCTTTCTCCATTATGAAAGCAATTGCCTTAGCGCTATTTATACTGACCGGCTTTACAACCGCTGACCGCGACTGGAAAAAAGACAGAGCCGTTTCGGGCTTTACCGGGCTGAGTGTTACCAGTGGTATTGATGTTTATCTGACCCAGGGAAGCTCGGAAAAATTGACGTTGGAGGTGAAAGGAGTTGAGGAAGAAGACGTTAAATCAGAAGTCAAAAACGGCGTCCTGCGCCTGTACATCGACCGGAAAGGCACGAATTGGGGAATGAATTTCGGTAAAGACCGGTACGTAAAAGCTTACCTGACCTTTAAGCAGTTAAGTAATCTGCAAGCCACGGGTGGAGCCGACGTATTTGGCCAGAACAAACTGACCTTCAACAATCTGAACCTTGAAGCATCGGGCGGTTCGGACGTAAAGCTAGACCTACAGGCCGATGAGCTCAATGTGTCGGCTTCGGGGGGAGCCGATGCCATTTTACAGGGAACGGCCCGTACGTTAAACGCGAGCGGATCAGGTGGGGCTGACCTGGATGCGCGGAAACTAACCGCCGAGATTTGCAACGCGAACTCGTCGGGTGGTTCAGATGTCTACGTAAACGCGACCAAAGAGTTGAGTATGAAAGCCTCGGGCGGTTCGGACATTTACTACTACGGCCCAGCCAAGGTGCTTGCCAAAAGCGAATCGGGCGGTTCAGATATTTCGAAGCGGAACTAGAAAAAGAGCAAAAGAGCGAAAGAGCAACAGCGTGAATGGATAACTTTGCTTATTCATTCACTCTTTTGCTCTTTCGCTCTTTTGACACCCACAATTGGCATTCTCGGTGGCGGGCAGCTTGGCCTCATGCTCCTGCAAGCCGCCATCGACTGGAACCTCCGGGTTCACATCCTCGACGCTGACGCGCAGGCTCCCTGCCGCCACCTCTGCACGCAATTCACGCAAGGTTCACTCACCGATTATGACACCGTTTATCAATTCGGGCAAACGGTTGATGTGCTGACCATTGAAATTGAGCGTGTTAACGTCGATGCGCTCGAAGCCCTCGAACGAGAAGGCAAACGGGTCTTTCCGCAGCCCTCCGTAATCCGTACGATTCAGGACAAACGGCTTCAAAAACAGTTTTACCGGGACCATAACCTGCCCACGGCCGATTTTATCCTGACGGAGAACCGCGCTGATGTTGCCCAGCATACCGACTTTCTACCAGCGTTTCACAAGCTTGGCCGCGATGGCTACGATGGTCGCGGTGTACAGCGCGTTTCTTCAACGGCAGATATTGATAAAGCCTTCGACGCACCGGGCGTCCTGGAGAAAGCCGTCGACTTCGACAAAGAGCTAGCCGTTATCGTAGCCCGCAACGAGCGCGGTGAAGTCCAGACCTTCCCGACGGTAGAAATGGTGTTTCATCCCGAACTCAATCTAGTAGAGTACCTGTTTGCCCCTGCCGAAATTTCTGACGAGATCAACGATCAGGCGCAGGCGATTGCGCGCCAAACAGCCAACGCTTTTGGTATCGTTGGCTTGCTGGCAGTGGAATTGTTTCTGGATAAATCAGGTAACGTACTGATTAACGAGGTAGCTCCACGCCCCCACAATAGTGGCCACCATACCATGCGGGCTAACGTAACGTCCCAGTTTGAGCAGCACTGGCGAGCCATTCTGAACTATCCGCTGGGCGATACAACCTATTATCAGCCAGCCGCCATGGTTAACCTCCTGGGCGAAGACGGTCACACCGGCCCGGCAGTCTACGAAGGATTGGAAACGGTACTGGCTATGCCGGGCATATTTCCGTTTTTCTACGGCAAAGCGATTACCAAACCCTTCCGCAAGATGGGACACGTAACGGTGATGGACGCGACGATGGACGCCCTGCGCGAAAAAGTTGCCGACGTAAAAGCCGGGATTCGGGTAATATCGACGTAACGACTGACTAAATAAACAGGCTGACGCACAATCCCTAAGGACCATACGTCAGCCTGTTTTATAAAATGACTCCTCAAGCCACCGGATTCTCCAACGTACCAATTCCGTCGATCGTAATTCGAACAACGTCCCCCGACTGAAGCGTAAAATCATCGGGCGGCACGATGCCCGTTCCGGTCATCAGATAGCAGCCGTTCGGAAACGAGCATTCGCGGAACAGGAACGATACAAGCTCCGTATGCTGCCGTTTCATCTGACTGATGGCAATGCTCTGGGTAAAGACAACCTCACCGTCACGACTGATTTCCAGTTGTATCTGCGTGTCTGGACCAATCGGTGATTCGGGAACGTAAAGGCATGGACCAAGCGCAGCGCTGCCGTCGTACGTTTTTGCCTGAGGCAGGTACAGAGGATTTTCGCCTTCGATGCTTCGCGAACTCATATCGTTGCCGCAGGTGTAGCCAACAATCTTGCCCGACGACGTAATGAACAGGGTTAACTCAGGCTCGGGTACGTTCCAGGTCGAATCCTGACGAATTCGAACGGCTGCTCCTGGTGCCACTACTCGTTCGGGCGTAGCCTTAAAAAACAGTTCCGGGCGCTCGGCATCGTAAACACGATCGTAGAAGTTGTCGCCACCCGATTTTTTTGATTCTTCCATACGCGCATCGCGGCTGCGCAGGTACGTAACGCCCGACGCCCAAACTTCCTGCCGACCGATGGGAGACAGCAGCCCCTGAGCAATCGGATTGGCACTTGCCTCCGATGCACTGGATGCTGCGATCGCTTGTGTTAACACCTCGTGTAAATTGTCCTGATTGACGAGTTGGTCCCAATCGGTTGCCTGAACAGGGTAATATTGGTTATCTGATTCGACAAGGAAGCCAGCGCTGGTTTTGTAGAGTTTCATAAATGACTAAGGATTTGACGGCAATTATAGAGTAAAGCGACGACTTTTCTGGACAAAAAGCGTTATCTTAGGTAATTCACTACCTCGTTCCGATGCTGCAAAAAACCAGGGGTATTGCCCTCAGCTATATCCGTTACCGCGAAACGTCCATCATTGCCCGCGTTTACACCGAAGAGTTTGGCCTGCAAAGCTATATCGTGAATGGCGTCAGGAGCGCCAAGAGCAAAAGCAATCGGATTGCGCTGTTTCAGCCCCTGACCCTACTGGAAATGGTCGTTTACTACAAAAACGACCGGGACCTGCATCGACTTTCCGAAGTAAAAACGAACCATCCGTTTCAAAGTCTGCCGTTCGACGTAAGCAAGTCGACCATCGCCATTTTCGTGACGGATATCCTGAATAAAGTGCTGAAAGAAGAAGCCAGTAGCCCGATCCTCTACCGCTTTCTGATCGACTCGGTCTTGTTTCTGGAGGAAGCCCAAACCAACTACGAAAACTTTCACCTGACGTTTCTCCTGAAGCTGTCGTTCTTCCTCGGATTTGGGCCGGAGAGCGCCCGTGAGTTCGAGAATCAGCTTCGCGAGAACTCCTATCCTTTCTTGCCGGACAATGAGATGGAAACAGCCTTAAATATCATGCTCCGGCAACCATTCGGCACACCCATAAAGCTTGCACGTTCGGCCCGCAACGAACTGCTTGACGCGCTGGTGGCGTATTACCAGATCCACATTGATTCGATCGGGGAAGTGAAGTCGCTGCCCGTATTACGTGAAGTGTTGGGGTAAAAAAAGATCCTTAATTAGAATAACTATCTGATAATGGACTCAGACGCAAAAAATATTTGGGAGAATTTCGTTAATCCCCCAGTAATTAAGAATAGGCTTATTTCGGCTTCGATATATGTAACAGCTTATGAGATTTTGAAAAATAGCATTATTGAACGTGTCAAGTCGGTATATGTTTTACCTATTACAGACCAGGATGGGGTTACAGAATATGAGTCAGAAGTACTGTCAAAGGACAAGAAGAAAAGACCTCTTTCTGCCTCATTAAATTGGCTCTACGATAATGATGTATTCGACGATAATGACCTTAAAGCGTTCAAGTTAGTAACAGACTGTAGAAATATCATCGCTCATGAAATGCCTTTAGTAGTAACAGGTGAGGTAGAGCCTAACTATCTTTCTCTCCTAATAGAAGTAGTCAGAATCATACGCAAGATTGAAATTTGGTGGATTATTAATTTTGAGATTCCCGCAAATTCTGATTACGATGGGAAAGTAATAAATGAAGAGGAAATAATACCTGGTATATTAATCATGATTCAGATGATGCTTGAGGTCGCCTTGGGGCCTGAAGAACAATCTACGTCTTATTTAAATGCATTGAAACAAACTTCTAAAAAGTAGTCAGGCAATACTAGATCTTCCGTTTCAGTTCGAAGTGCTGGCCTAAGTACAGTCGCCGGACCTGCTCGTCGCTGGCTAGTTCTTCGGCAGTGCCCTGTTTCAGAATCTTGCCTTCGAACAACAGATACGCCCGGTCGGTAATCGACAGCGTTTCGTTTACGTTGTGGTCGGTGATCAGAATACCAATGTTCTTGTGCTTCAGCTTGGCGACAATGCTCTGAATGTCCTCAACAGCAATCGGGTCAACCCCGGCGAACGGTTCATCAAGCAGAATGAATTTCGGATCGACAGCTAGTGCCCGGGCGATTTCAGTACGTCGGCGTTCACCACCCGACAACACTTTACCCTTGCTCTTGCGGACGTGCGTCAGGCTAAATTCCTCCAGTAGCTCCTGAACCTTATCTCTCCGGTCCGCCTTCGGCATATCCGTCATTTCGAGCACTGCCAGTACGTTCTCTTCCACGGATAAATCGCGAAACACGGAGGCTTCCTGCGCCAGATACCCTAAGCCTAACCGCGCCCGTTTGTACATCGGTAGATCCGTTACGTCGATATCGTCGATGAATACTTTACCGCTATTGGGCTTAACCAAGCCAACCGCCATGTAAAACGAGGTCGTTTTCCCCGCGCCGTTTGGCCCTAGCAGCCCCACAATTTCGCCTTGCGCAACCTGATACGATACGTTGTTATTGACGAGTCGGGAGCCGTATTTTTTGATTAGGTTTTCCGTTCTGAGAATCATTCGTTCTATGAGTCAATCATCAGTGTAACACAACCGGCTGATGACTAATTGCCGCATTTAATATCTTTTAACATTAATTGCAGCGACATATTTCCGTTAAAGAAATTCTGTTCGATTTGGTAGCAAATCGAGAAAGGCTGTCCAGCGCGAAGCCGATGAGCAAAATGCGCCATGCCGAACCCAACGGCAGTTAGCGAATGCCCGGTTCTCTGCTGCCGCACACTGATTTTCAGGTGTTTCTCCTTCATAATGATCGGCTCGTTTGCCAGATACACATCCTCCGTCATAAAGACGGGTTGCATATTGTGCGGCCCGAACGGCCCCATCTGCTTCACAATCCGAACGAGCTTGTCATTGATTTCACTGAAATCCAGAGGCAGGTCAATATCGACCAGTGGTGTCAGGTGTTCTTCCTTGATTTTTCGGGCAACAACTTCTTCAAATTTCTGGCGAAACGCGTCGATGTTATCAACCGGCATGGTCATGCCAGCCGCGAAGGTGTGACCGCCAAACTGCTCCAGCAGCTCAGCGCATTCCTCGATCGCTTCGTATACGTCGAAACCAGGTACCGACCGAGCTGATCCGGCGGCCTTGTCGTGCGACTGAGTCAGGATAATGGTTGGGCGGTGAAAATGCTCAATGCACCGCGACGCCACAATACCGATTACGCCTTTATGCCAGGTTGCATCGTACAACACGGTCGTTTTTGCCTGGACCATTGCCTCATTTTGCCGAATCATAGCCAGAGCCTGCTCGGTGATGCTGCTGTCAAACTCCCGACGGCTGTTATTGTGCTTGTTGATCGCCATCGCAAAATTGTCGGCATCTTCTTCCGACTCGGCCAACAGCAACTGTACGGCAGCTTTTGCGTGCTGAATTCGTCCCGCAGCATTGATCCGGGGTCCTAGCCCAAATACTACGTTCGTAATATCGAGCTCGTTCTTAAAACCCGCTACTTTGATTAACGCCTTTAAACCGATTCGGGGAGCTGTGTTCAGGTATTTTAACCCGTAATGCGCCATAATCCGGTTTTCACCCGTGATCGGCACAATGTCCGACGCAATGCTGACCGCAACCAGATCGAGGTAAGGGTATAAATTATCCAGCGGAATGTTAGTCTTGTGACAAAAGGCCTGCAACAACTTAAAGCCTACGCCACAGCCACTCAGTTCTTTGTACGGATACTGACAATCGTCGCGTTTAGGATCGAGAACGGCCGCAGCATCAGGAAGCTCCGTGCCTGGACGGTGGTGATCACAGATGATAAAATCAACACCTAATGCTTTAGCTTCGGCGACCCGCTCAATGGATTTGATACCGCAGTCGAGAGCAATAATTAACGTAAAGCCATTTTCAGCGGCCCACTGAATACCCTGTGTCGAGATTCCGTACCCTTCTTTGTAGCGATCGGGTATGTAATAATCTATTTTTGCGTGATAGTTTTTCAGGAAGCCGTATACCAGCGCGACAGAAGTTGTTCCGTCTACGTCATAATCCCCGTAGATAAGAATTTTTTCTTCCTGACCTGGCTTCATAGCCCGTTTCAGGCGCTCGATGGCCCGGTCCATGTCTTTCATCCGGAATGGCGGATGCAGATGACCGATTTCAGGCCGGAAAAACGCTTTAGCTTGCTCAAACGAATGAACGCCCCGCTGAACTAACAAAGCGGCTAGAAATGGACTTATGTTAAGTGACTGCGTTAAAGACTCGATAGCAACGCGTTGCTCCGTCGATTCGGGGAAAGGTTTGGTGATCCATCGTCTCTGGGCAGGTGTCGGTTGGGCTATCATACTTGCAAAATAAATTCGTTTTTAGAAAAAGATTGTGTTTATGTTCAGTTTGCTTTCTATTCTCAGCTTATTTTTCGTCAACAATCCAGATTTTGAAGGTCCTAAAAAAGCAAACCTTAAAGTCGACATTCAAAACGTTCGTCATGCCAAAGGAGCAGTATATGTAGCGCTGTTTCGCCCCGGCCCTGATTTTCCACAAGGTAAGCCAACGGAAGGGCGAAAGCTAGACGCCGAGACGAATAGTGTGTCGACCACTTTCGCCGTGGAACCGGGCGACTATGCCATTGCCGTGTACCACGACGAAAACGGGAACGGTAAGATGGATAAACGCATGTTTGGTATTCCTAAGGAACCCTACGGGTTTAGTAATAATTTCCGCCCAACGATGTCGGCCCCCAAGTTTACCGATTGTAAGTTCACGGTCGGCACCGACGGTAAGGCCATCAGCATCAAATTAGACGGATTTTAGGTTTGAACTCGCGTTGGCTGCATTTTTAATAGCATATACTCAGAAACTTTCCGTACTTTTGTCCGGCAAATAACACCACCTGTTTATTTGCCATGAGCTTAGATACCAGTAAGTTTCTTTACGAGGCTCTCACTTACGACGACGTACTGCTGCTGCCTGCCTACTCAGAGGTTCTCCCGCGCGATACAAGCACTGTCACCCAACTTACCCGCGAAATCCAGTTAAACATTCCGCTTATCTCGGCGGCAATGGATACCGTTACAGAGTCAGCGCTGGCTATTGCCATGGCGCAGGAGGGGGGTATCGGGATGATCCACAAGAACATGAGTGTGGAGGCCCAGGCCGATGAGGTTCGCCGAGTGAAGCGCTCGGAAAGCGGGATGATTATTGATCCTATTACGCTCGCCGAAAGTGCTACGCTGTCCGACGCACTCAAAATCATGCGTGAGTTCAAGATCGGAGGTATTCCGGTCGTTGACGAAAACGGCAAGCTGGTGGGTATCCTTACCAACCGCGATCTGCGTTTCCAGAGTGATTTGTCGAAGCCGGTTACCGATATTATGACCCGCGAGAAGCTCATAACGGCCACCACCGGATTAACCCTGGATGAAGCCGAGAGCATTCTGCAGGAATACCGCATTGAGAAGCTTCCGATTGTTGATGAAGAGAATCGCCTGGTCGGCCTCATTACGTATAAAGATATTCTCAAGAAAAAGAGCCACCCCAACGCTTGTAAGGACGAATTAGGCCGTTTGCGCGTGGGAGCCGCCGTTGGCGTAACCCCCGACCTGACCCGACGTATTGAAGCGCTCGTGAAAGCCGGTGTCGACGTAATCAGTGTCGATACTGCCCACGGCCACTCGAAGGGAGTAATCGACGCGGTACGTGGCATTAAACAGCAGTTTCCTAAACTACAGGTCATTGCCGGCAACGTAGCTACCGGCGAAGGTGCTAAAGCACTGGCTGATGCGGGTGCTGATGCCGTGAAAGTCGGGGTTGGCCCAGGCTCGATCTGTACGACTCGGATCATCGCCGGTATTGGTATGCCCCAGTTAACGGCGGTTTACGAAGCCGCAAAAGCCCTACAGGGAACCGGAGTACCCGTTATTGCCGACGGTGGTATTCGCTTCTCGGGCGACATCACCAAAGCCCTGGCGGGCGGAGCCAGTACGGTCATGATCGGTTCGCTACTGGCGGGTACCGAAGAAGCCCCTGGCGAAGTCGTCTTATACGAAGGTCGACGGTTTAAAACGTACCGGGGTATGGGATCGGTTGAAGCGATGGAAGACGGCTCTAAGGATCGCTACTTCCAGGATGCAGAAGACGATATCAAAAAACTCGTTCCCGAGGGTATTGTGGGGCGGGTTCCCTTCAAAGGCCATGTTTCTGAGATTGTGTATCAGATGGTCGGTGGTTTAAAAGCTGGTATGGGCTATTGCGGAGCCATCGATATTCCGGCTCTGCAGCAGGCTAAGTTTGTGAAAATCACCTCGGCAGGTGTGCGCGAAAGTCATCCCCACGATATTCAGATCCAGAAAGAAGCGCCAAACTATTCAGCGAGGTAATCTGAAGCGCACAGCGGCCCTGCGGGATTGAGCTGATAGGCATTGATTTAGCTGATTTGACTTGATTTAATAAATCAGGTAATTAGTTTACTTTCAGCTCAATCCCGCAGGGTCGCCTGTGCAATTCAGATATAATAGACCGTACTGTTGGTGCCGTGGTTCGTCAGGTTGATTTCGCGGATGCCCACGCGGTAGTTGTCAATGACCATATTGGGCGTATCCTGTCGTAGCTGCATAAACGTAGACGGACTCAACAATACGAGCAAATTGCCGCGTTGTACGATCTTATCGACGTGGTAGTGACCACAGACAATCGTTACGTGGCAGGGCAGGTCCTTGATCAACTCCAGAAACTGATCGGTTTGCCGGAAGCTATAGTGGCGGTCCATGAACGTAACGTCGGCCGGCACGGGCGGGTGGTGCATAAACACCAGTACGTTGCTGTCTCGTAAGGCCGACATAAATTCACGCAGCCATGCCCATTGAGTGGGCGACATTATACCTTTGGCGGTATCAAGAAAAAGAGTTGGCCGACCTTCAAGCGGTATTGCATAATACAATTCGTCGCCATGTAAGTAGTTTGTTCGGTCAAATTCCTCGGCTAACAAGGTAGAATCATCGTGATTACCCGCAATTACGTAGTACGGATACGGTAATTTATCCAGTTGCTCCCGGGCCCATTTGTAAATACCCGGATCGCCCGTCGAGTAGCAGATGTCGCCACCAATGACCAGGCAGCTGGGCTTAATCTGCGGAAGAAATGCCAGTGCATTCAGAAAATTTTGCCGTACATCAACCTCCTGTGGCTTCTCGCCTTCGGCGCTCAGGTGTATATCCGTGATAAACGCTATTTTCATACAGTTGTCATTACGTTGTCTCCACGCTTAATATAGACTAAATTACCGACCTGAGTGCCTCTGCGTAGCGATCAGTTCGTTTTGGCTTCGTTCCAGTACACATCCATTTCGGCGAGGGTCATGTCTCGCAACGCCTTCCCATTCGCCCTGGCCTGTTCTTCTATGTATTGAAAGCGCTTAATGAACTTCTTGTTCGTGCGTTCGAGCGCAGTTTCCGGATTGATGTCAATAAAGCGAGCGTAGTTGACGAGCGAAAACAGCAAGTCGCCAAACTCGCCTTCGGCCCGTTGCACGTCGATGGCTTCGTCTGCTTCCGCGTTAAACTCGGCTTTAAACTCCTGCATCTCCTCTTCTACCTTCTCCCACACCTGCTGCTTCTCGTCCCAGTCGAAACCGGCCCCGCGGGCTTTCTCCTGAATACGCATCGCCTTTACCAGCGCGGGCAGCGAAGTCGGCACGCCACCCAGCACCGATTTGTTACCTTCTTTTAATTTTAGCTGCTCCCAGTTAGCTTTCACCTGCTCCTCGGTTTCGGCTACTGTATCGCCATAAATATGCGGGTGACGGCTAATGAGCTTTTCGCAGACGCCATTCAGGACATCTGCTACGTCGAAGGCACCGGTTTCCGAAGCGATCTTGGCGTAGAAAATCAGGTGCAACTGAATATCCCCCAGTTCTTTCCGAATCTCGGGCAGGTCGTTTTCGAGTATGGCATCTGAGAGTTCATACGTTTCCTCAATAGTCAGGTGACGCAGGCTATCCAGCGTTTGCTTACGATCCCAGGGGCACTGCTCGCGCAGTTCGTCCATGATAGTCAGCAGCCGATCAAAGGCCATCAGTTGTTCCTGACGGCGGGTGGGTAAGTCTTGAAATTGTTTCTTCGTTTCGCTCATATTCCAATAAGGCAGAAGGGGTAGTATTGGTTTACAAGAGGCCAAATTTTATAGGTGACCACAAATGGCAATTACGGTAGTGATTCACGTTGGCCATTCCAGGACAACTAGTACGTAAAGCAAGCCGGGCAGAAACATCAATACCCTTACCAAAGCAGAGGCCTTGCAACCTGCGCCCAACGTTTATTCGTAAACTCTCCGCTTTTAACTACTTGTTAATACAAAACTAAACTGATTCTAATCTCGCCAGCCAACCTTTGCTTCTATAAAGCGAACACGAAAGCACCATTCAGAATGAAGCACGATTACGTAAACCATTTTTCATGTTTCACTTAATCGTTTTTATAGTATGAAAACCCTAGTGCTGGCAGCGTTTACTACGTTGCCTTTCCTAAGTACCGCTCAGACAACGTCCAACCCTGCTCATATCGCCGATAATGGCGTTTATCTGTCGGCCACCGATTTTAAGCATCATCTGATAAATGATGGCTTCGACAACGCTCAAGCGGGTTATCACCTGCGTGACGAACTATTTAAGTCAGCCGTTAAGATTATAACGCCCGACAATCAGAACATCGAAATTCCGGCCGCCCAGGTGTGGGGAGAACGTAAATCAGGCGTAGACTACCGTCGTTTCAATGGTGACCTATACCGGGTTGAACACACCGACCGCATTTATGTTTACAGCCGCCCGACAGATCTATCGGGTATCGGCCAGAACGCAAAGTCGCTGGTAACGTACTATTTCAGCCGCAAGGCGGACTCTCCTATTCATGCCATTACCACCAATGTCCTTAAAGATATCTTTTATGACCAACCCGAAAAGGTTGCCGCTTTTGACAAGTTAGATAATTTGAGTAGCGACCCAGCTCAACAGGCATCCCAACTAATACGGCTGTTTTACACCAGCGACACATCCGCTCCGGCAACCGCCGAATAGTCATTAACCGGTCTGTCAATTCAGCAGATACAGGCCATGAAATAAAAAATGTCGGTCCACCTTGATCGGCATTTTTTTATTTCGTTTACTTTGCACTACAAAGTACTTTAATTTATGAACCAACCAGCTCACTTCCTGCATTCTTTGTTGAATAGCAATTCTGGCCGTCCTGTACTCGGCCGGGGTCTCATCGCTTTAGCGGGACTTACCGCAGCCGGGCTCGCTCTGGTCACCACACGTGGCTTGTTAACCGGCAACTGGTGGTTTTTCGTGATGCTGACCTGGAACTTGTTTCTCGCATTTTTCCCCCTGGGCGTAGTACTGGTGTTGCGCGATTTGCGAACGGCTGGTTTTTTAAGTCCGTGGCTGCTGGCTATTGGTCTGGCGGTCTGGTTGGCTTTCCTGCCGAACGCGCCCTACATTATCACCGACCTGTATCACATTCAACACACACCGGCGCAGTTGCTCTGGTTCGATACGATCACCCTGTTCTTGTTCGCGCTGACGGGTTTACTGGCTGGCCTATACTCGATGCTCGTTGCCCACCGAATGCTTCGCCCACTATTTGGCTTCGGGCTAACGTGGATGCTGATGCTGGCGGGTCAGGTTTTGTCCGGCTTCGGCATTTACCTGGGTCGCTTTGGGCGCTGGAATAGCTGGAACGTACTGACTAAACCGTCGATGCTCGTGCAAGCCATTTCCCAGTCGTACCACGACCACCTGAGCATCAAACTCACGTTAGCGTACGGCTTCGTGCTGGTCGTCTTATACATCGCTTTTTACTGGTACATCGACGCTGAAGAGCAGCCAAAATCGCGGCTATTAGCCTAAGAACCGATACGTATTCGTTTAAAAAAATTGGGTATCTGACGGCCACAGGCATTAGTACGTATAGACTTCAAAATCGTGAAAATAAAGCTGATTTTACCTGCTCTGGCTGAGGCTGAAAGCCCTTTCTGGCGCCCCATTAAGTATTCTCTGTTTCCGCCACTTGGTCTGGCAACGCTGGCCGCTCACCTTTCGCCCGACGACGAGGTTGAGTTGCAGGATCAACACGTAGAGACGCTGCAGCTGAATGATTACCCCGATCTGGTCCTTATTCAGGTCTACATCACCAATGCGTACAGAGCCTATGCCATTGCTGATCACTACCGAAGCCGTGGTGCTTACGTCTTACTGGGCGGTTTACACGTAACGTCGTTGCCAGAGGAAGCGGCCGCTCACGCCGACACTATTTTTCTGGGTCCGGGCGATCAGACCTTTCCCGAGTTTCTGGCCGACTTCCGGAAGGGGGAACCTAAGAAAATGTACCGATCAACCAGCAGAACCCTCGACTACCTACCGCCTGTCCGAAGAGATTTGATTAAGCGGAATCGGTACCTGGTGCCTAATTCACTGGTCGTTACGCGCGGCTGTCCGCATCACTGTGACTTTTGCTACAAGGATGCGTTCTTTGAAGGCGGGAAAACCTTTTATACGCAACTGGTCGATGAAGCACTGACTGAAATCGAACGACTCCCAGGCAGTCATCTTTATTTTCTTGATGACCACCTGTTGGGTAATGCAAAATTTGCCAGCGCGCTCTTCGACGGTATGCGGGGTATGAACCGGGTATTTCAGGGAGCGGCTACGATTGATTCCATTCTTCGCGGAACCCTGATCGAGAAAGCGGCTGAGGCCGGGCTACGTAGCGTTTTCTTGGGCTTTGAAACGTTTTCAGCGGCCAATTTGAAGCAAAGCAACAAAAAGCAAAACTTAGCGAAGGATTACCGGCAGGCGGTTAATCGGCTGCACTCGCTGGGAATTCTGATCAATGGAAGTTTCGTGTTTGGCCTCGACGAAGATGATCAGGACGTATTCAAACGAACCGTAGACTGGGGTGTCGAAAACGCCATCACCACGGCCACATATCATATTCTGACGCCTTATCCAGGCACAAACCTGTACAAAACCATGGACGCGCAGGGCCGAATTCTGACAAAAAACTGGGATTTGTATGACACGCGGCACGTCGTTTACCAAACGGCGCGGTTGGCTCCAGACGAGTTGAAACAAGGGTACGACTGGGCCTATCAATCGTTTTACAGCTGGCCGAACATTATCAAATCAAGCTTCGCGCACGAGTCGCTCAAACACAGGCTGAAACACCTGTTCTATGCAGGTGGCTGGAAAAAGTTTGAGCCCGTATGGAATCTGTTGATCAAGACCCGCAGTTTGAACGATATGCTACCGATTCTGGAGTCGATTTTAGCCAAAGTACGAACAAACCAGCCGGACTTTACGGAAGAAAACAAGTCTGCAGAAGTTTTATCTGGTACGTTACCTGAACTGAATACATTACCTTCGGGCCGTTCAGCACGCTTGCTCCATGATTAACGTCCGGAAAGTATTCCGCAGCTTTCGGTATGCGGGACAGGGTATTTTCGACTTATTTCGCTATGAAAACAATGCGAAAGCTCACCTGCTTGTTGCTATTATTGTGATTGCAGCGGGTTTACTCGTTCAGTTAAGCCGAGTTGAATGGGCGATTATTCTTACTCAGGTTGGGATTGTCTGGGCCGCCGAAGCGTTTAATACCGCTATTGAAAAACTATGCGATTTTGTATCGCCAGGCATCCATCCACAAATTAGAGCCATTAAAGATTTATCGGCGGGGGCCGTTTTAATGGTTGTGGTGATTGCAGTTATTATCGGCATCGTCGTCATAGGCGGACGACTGCTGGTTCTGCTGGAACTGTTATAAAAGTGATTGTAACGATCTTGTCTTTCAAATTATACCGAACAAACTTATGCACGAATCGCGTGAACATCTACAGACGCTGACCGAGATCCGCAGTCTGATGGAGCGCTCTTCCAAGTTTCTTTCCTTAAGCGGGCTGTCGGGTGTTTCGGCGGGTGTAGTTGCGCTCGCGGGGGCAGCGGTCGTGTATATGCGGCTACGTACCGGCTGGTTTACCATTCCCGGTTATGACCGGTTGGAACTCTACGACGATGCCGACCAGGCGGCCATCAAACAATTTTTAGTGCTAGTGGCTCTGGCCGTTCTGGTGGCGGCTCTGCTGCTGGGAACGTATTTTACGGTTCGGAAAGCACGTCGGCAGGGATTAAGTGTCTGGAACACGTCTTCGCAGCGGTTGGTATGGGCGATGGCCGTACCGCTGGCAGCGGGCGGAGTGTTCTGTCTGGCGCTTCTGCATTACAATATCATCTGGCTGGCGTTCCCAGCGACCCTTATCTTTTACGGTCTGGCCTTAGTCAACGGCAGTCGGCATACACTCCGGGATGTCGAATCATTAGGCTATTGCGAAATTGTGCTTGGCCTAATCTCCTTATTTTTGCCGGGATACAACCTACTGGTATGGGCCATTGGCTTCGGTATCCTGCACATTGCGTATGGCCTGGCGATGTACTTCAAATACGAACGTAATACCGCATGAAAGACCTGCTGGCTCAGTTTAACAAAGCATTCGAGAGCAAGGCGCGGCTAAACATCATGTCGGTCCTGATGGTCAATGATTCCATGAGTTTCAACGGGCTAAAGGAACTGCTTAGCCTGACCGACGGTAACCTCTCGACCCACCTACGGTCGCTGGAAGAGTTGGGTTACGTAGCGGCTCATAAGCAGTTTATCGGCCGCAAGCCAAACACTACGTATTCAACCACCGATGCTGGCCGTCAGGCTTTTGCCGATCATTTGAACGCCCTGGAGGAGTTTATCAAGAACCTGTAGACGGTTACTTTACCGTCCGATACCTCTCTCATTTTCGTGTATAGTAGCCTGCTGGTAGGCTCACGACCAGCGATTGTGTTCTATTCATTATAAACTTTGAATTACAAAGTACTTTATGAAAATTACGACAAAACATCCTTCTCCTTCTCAACTCGACGAAGCCCAACCCCTCGAGTTATCAGCGGATCTAACCAATGAGCCGCTTACCCCCTCTCCTTTACTTGAGCCTTTCCGAGACGCCTACTTTGGCGGTGGATTGCTCATGTTGTGTATCTCGGTGGGACTATTTGGGCTTTACGAGTTATTTGGAACTGCTACTTCCGGACGCAGTGATGATTTTGCGGTGTTCATCGTTCACTACGGTTTAAGCGTAGCGTTCTCTATAGCGCTATTAACCAATGGTTACTGGCGAGCGAATCGGTACCCCGAGCATCGTCCGGCACGATGGATGGGCTTACTACTTTGGTTAGTCAGCGCGTACGCTCTAAACCGGTATTTCTTAGTCTTTCAGCAATCAACCACTTGGCTTTGCTGGGCCTTAGTCCTAATCGGAGTGGCGATGGTTGGCTACGCCTGGAAAGAGCAAGTATCGGTTCGAATGCAGCAGATGATGTATGCCATACTGGCAATGGGTTGTTTGCTGTTTACGTATATGGCTATTTACGTGGCTCCTATGTGTCTGATCAGCGTCCCTATGCTCATCGGACTTGGCATGTCGATCCATTCCTTTGTTCCCATAACGTTCGCTATTGTTCTGGGCCGCCGAATCTGGTTCGATGCGAAGCAGGCGGAGCATTTGCGGTTAGGCATTGGGGTTGGTCTTGCCGCTCCGATTATTGCTGTAATCTTATTCTTGATGAGCTGGATCAGCGACCGTAACCAGATGGAACAGGTACGCATGGAAGCCGCTACCCGAAACACCAGCGACTTACCCGATTGGGTACTCATTGCTCAGCAACTCAAGCCTAACTGGATTACAAATCGTCTGCTACTCGCTGGGCACGTCTACGACGAGGGCCACTTTTTCAATGATGGCGGCTGGGGACTGGACCACTTGACGGCTTTCGACGATGTGAAGCAACACGACCCACTGGTGGTCATTGCTTCCAACCTGTTTCCGGCCAGTGATCTACCTGAAACAGAGCGCATCAATCTGTTAAAGGTTTTACAAAATGAGCGATATGGTACAGAGGAAAAGTTCTGGACAGGTCGTCATTTATCGACGAAGGATATCGTGTCGCAGGTTCGTATATGGCCTGAGTTCCGGCTGAGCTATACGGAGAAAACGATGTGGATTCATAACGAAGCTAGCCGATCTGAAGAAGCCCTCTTTACATTTCACCTTCCGGCAGGATCAGTCGTTTCGTCCATGTCGCTATGGGTGAATGGCCACGAAGAACCTGCCCGCTTGACAACCGTTGCGAAAGCAGACTCCGCCTATCGCCAAATTGTGGGGGTTGAATCCCGCGTGTTCGCCCGCGACCCATCGGTCGTGTACTGGCAGGAAGGGAATCGGATAACGATACGGGTATTTCCGTGTGGAGCGTCGGAAGATCGTCGGGTCAAACTAGGCATAACGTCACCTTTGGCGTTTGACCACGGTCAGCTGGTTTATAAAAATCCCTACTTCGACGGCCCAAACACCAGCTCTGCTAATGAATTCATTCAGGTTGACTTCACAACCCCGCCGAATCAACTGCAATCGCCCTGGTTGTTTGACCCGCTCAAAGGAAATACCTTAACCCACCGAGGTCATTACGAACCCGATTGGTCATTACGTTTCCCAGCACCGGCCGTATCGAACGAATCATTCGAGTTGAACGGAATGGCCTATCAACTGGGCGTGTATCAGTCTACACAAGCTGCTTTTACGCCAACCGACGTATTCCTCGACCTAAATTCTGCCTGGAGCCAGGTCGAATTTGATACAGTACTCCGATTGGTAAAGCAGTCGAATAGCCGCGTCTGGGTTTTCAGCGATGGGTTAAAGCAACTGACTTCACAAAATGCAAACGCCTTGTATGAGCAGTTCAGTACGCAGCAGTTTAGCCTGTTTCCGACCTATCGAATCACCAACCCAGCCACAGCTTTACTAATCACAAAAGGGACGCCCTTATCGCCCACGCTTAGCGATTTAAAGAACAGCCCGTTTGCCAACCGAATGCATGGTGCAGCTCGCCAAGAGCAGCCGATTCGCACATTTTGCATAGGAAACGACTTGTCGCCCTACCTAAAAACCTTAGCCGAGCTGCACGTTCTGAACGTGTCATCGGGTTCACTCAACGAGCTATCCGGTTTGCTTACTAAGCATCAGTTTCCAACCCAACTAAACGACTCAGATCGCGTGGCTTTGCCTGAGGCCGGTGTTACAATCCAAGAATCACCTGTTCGTGTGCGCACCGCCGAAGAGATACAGAAAACGGGGATTGTTCGCCAATCAAGTGCGCCAGATCATCTGGCTCGTTTGTTCTTCTACAATCATTTGCTACAACGAATCGGGCGGAACTACTTCGTTCCAAATTATCAAACAGCTGATCTGATAGAAGAAGCCCAACGAGCGCATATTGTGTCGCCTTTATCGAGCTTAGTCGTCTTGGAAACGGAGAATGACTACAACCGCTTCGGCATCAAGAAAGACACCAATGGTTTGGATAACGCCACGCTTAAGTCGGAAGGGGCTGTACCTGAACCACACGAGTGGGCCCTTTTGGCGATGGTCGCTTTATTAATTGGCTGGCTTTACTGGCGGAAGTCTCATGCTATCGGTTGATGTAACGACCTGCTTAACCGTTGGCCTGCTTGTGTTTGCGGGCCAACGGAGCCGATGGACAGGTCGGCTTGCCTTGTTACTACTGCTGTCACCTGCTCTGCGTTATCTGTCTACCCTGTTCACCTTTTCGATCCGGCTTACACTCAGCGCCTGGGCAGGACGCTTACTCCGGTTAACCGGCCTGGATGTTGATGTCGATGGTAACGTACTGGTGCGCAATGGGCAAGCCATGTCGGTAGATCCGGCGTGTATGGGTTTACAAATGACGGGTGTGTCGTTACTGGTTGCCATGTTCTTACTGATTTGGTATGAGAAACAGACAGCCAAACAAGTCCCCTTTCTCTGGGTAGTCATCTACGGCATCGTCGTGTTTGGCTTCACTATCGTTTGCAATCTATTCCGCATCATCCTGCTCGTTGCTTTCGGCATTCCTCCTGATACGCTGGGGCATGATATAGTCGGCTTACTCTGTGTAGCGATGTATACCTGGCTACCGACTTGGGGAGTATCTCTATTGCTGATAAGATGGAGAGGTCGTGATCAGAAGCCCGTCGAACGTCCATGGGCCTCCATGAAGTGGTCGCTGCTCGGTTTATTGGCTGGTTTTGGCTTAATGGCCTACACCTCTCGACCAACCCAGGTGCCAACAGAACCTTGTGCGTTGAAGGAGCGATTCGGCTATTCAGACTATGTCTGCAAATCACTCGATAATGGCTTCGTCCAGTTAACAAAGACCGGAATCCTGATTTATCTAAAACCCTTGTCTGATTGGTACAGCCTGGAACATAACCCCGCCGTTTGTTGGCGGGGTAGCGGGTACGAGCTTCGGTACATTCGTGAAACCACCTGGGGCGGGCACCCAGCTTACGTTGGAGAGTTAACCAAACACGGCCGAACGTTGCAAACGATGTGGTGGTTTAGCGATGGCTCATACACGACAATCAGTCAGTTGGATGTCCGCAGCCGAATGTTACGAGGTAGTTCAGGCTTTGCCTTGGTGAATGTAACAACTCCATTACCCGGTCACTGACAGCTAAACATGGCCTTACGATCAATCGAATTTAGTGCATAGGAAAAGCAAAAAGGGTATACAAATCGTTGCCAGTTCAAGGATTACATGCATTCACCAATTTGATTTCGGATCGGCGAATCTAAACTCAACGTTACATGCCTGACCAGTCATCATCCAAAACAGCCATACCCCAATTACGCTCGCTTGAAAAGGAAGGAACACGACGCACAACCTGGGCTGAACTGCTCAATGACCTGGTATTTACAGTCATTATCATGCAGTTAGCACAACGATTACAAACCTCGTTTGACGCAAAAGAATTTGGCCAGTTCGTCTTGTTATACGTACCCGTATGGTGGTTATGGAACGGCGAGACGCATTACTCCACCCGTTTTGACAACGAGCAGGATATAACGCACCGCTTTCTGGGGAGTCTTCAGTTACTCGGTTTGATTGTGCTGGCCGCGTCGATTCCCAAAGGAGCCGAAGCAAGTTCATCCGTATACGCACTGACGTACGCAGTGGTGCGGATTGTGCTCCTGGTCGAATACGGGCGGGCCTGGTACTACGTACCGCAGGCCCGCCCGTATATTCAGCATCTGGGCACTGGTTTTATTCTTTCAGCGCTGCTCTGGATTGGCTCTGTATTCGTTCCACTTCCGTATAAATATGGGGTTTGGGGCCTCGCCCTGCTCATTGAGCTAGGGACGCCCTTAACCTCGACAGGCGGACGGCTCCACCGCGAGTTTCCGCCCGACGTTCGGCATTTACCCGAACGGTACGGTTTGTTTACGCTGCTTGTGCTCGGCCAATCGGTAAGCGGGGCAACGCAGGGCCTGATGGCCAGTGGACTGAATGCAACAACGATTCCGGCCACGATCCTGGGTGGTATTATCATCATTGGTCTGTGGTGGGCTTATTTCGACCGGCTCGACGACGATGCAGTGCGGCAGGTGAGCGAAGGCGGTACGGCCCGATTTTACGCCCTGTGGCTCTACCTCCATTTACCCCTGACCATTGCGTTAACCCTGGTCGGCATTGGGCTGACCTACGCGGTGCGGGCCACTAACCAGGGCGATTTACCCCAGCAGACCCAATGGCTGTTAACGGGTTCGGTAGCCGCCTATTTGTTGACAGAAGCCGGGATTAGCCTGACAACCCTCAAAGCAGGGCCTCCTCATCCCAGCTTCATTCGCGGCATTGTTACCCGCTTTGGGATTGCCCTTGTTCTGGTCGCGGTTGGTGCGTTTGCGTCGTTACGTCCAATTAATCTGATGATCATTACGGCTGCCCTGGTGATGGCCATGATTATCAGCGACAATCTGGGCCCGGCGGCTCCGGCAAGTACCGAGCGCGTAGAAGGGCAGACTGAGGGTGACGACGTAAAACCAGATACGGGCGTATAGCTAACCCTGTGAGTACGCCCTATCAGTTGGCGTTGAACTCCGAATCCTTGATCCCTTTGTTCACTTTCACATTGTCGACGGACATGGTCATCGGTCCACGTGGCGATTGCTGAATGATCGTCATAGGAAACTTTATACCGTTTACGTCTTTGTAATCGGTATACAAGGACGTAGTGGTCATCTGGCCCTGTGGCGATCGGCCGCTCGTCACCGACTGAACTTTCAAGCCCGTTGCTACGTCGAAGTTATCCGTCCACGTAGTGGCTCCATCGGCGGTCGTGTGGCTTAATTTATACGTATCCTTACCCTCTACTTTCTCGGGGCCGACGAACGTAGTCTTTACACCGTTTTCGGCGTAATGCAGCTCAGGGAAAATGACATTCATCAGGGTCATCTGCTGCGCAGCGGGGCCGTCGAGGGTACGGCTGCCCTGCATACCGCCCATAGCCACCTTCGATCCATCACCGGTCTGCTTCATCACCTCCATGCCATTGGCATTGATCACCATCGAGAATTTGTTGGGAAGTTTTTGCTTCCGGGTAATGATGATGGCACCCCGTTCGGTTTCGCTCGACATATTCGTGGTCAGATCCTGCACTTTTAACAGCGCATCTTTCCCACCAATGGCGGCAATGTATTTATCGACTACTTCGTCGGCGGTTGGGGTAGTTTGCGCCAAGGCGGGCAAACAAAACGTCAGCGCTAAAGACAAGGTTAAGGCTATCTTTTTCATAAATGGGAATGGTTGGTTAAGAGGTTAATTTGACTATGTTGATTACGTAAGGCGGGTCAATTAGTGAACCTGCCCTGATGCGTTTTGGTAAGGTAAAGGAATTTGATACGTCTCTTTTGTGAATATACAGACAGTTTGCATTATATCAGCAAAAATTTGTCTTTACCATTGGGGGATTTAGCTGGGTAAACTTGTCATATAGCTGTGAGCCCTTTCCCAGATGTCTGTTAATCCATTTTTCGTTACCGCGCCGGACGATAAGCCCGCTCTGAATCCGGAGTCTACTCAGTCGGTACCTACTGAAATCGACCACGAGCTTTTTGTGCGCAAAGCGTTCGAGCAAGATCCGCGGCACGGCTGCGAACTGTTGTTTAAGCTTTACTTTGCCCCGCTTTGCAGCCACGCGGTTCGTTACGTATATAATCGCCAACTGGCCGAAGATCTAGTGGCAGACCTGTTTTATTCGTTTTACGCCAATCGGCAGTTTGAACGTGTAACTAGCTCGTACCGGGCGTATCTCTACCAGGCCGTTCGGAACCGGGCGTTCAACTGCATTCGGTGGGAATTAGGTCGTCGGGGTACTGAAGAGCCCAACCTCGACGAACCGGATGCGGAATCAGGCCAGCCCGACAATCTTTTAGTACAGGATGAACTGTATCAGACCCTTGAGCGGGCCGTTCAGCAACTGTCTCCCCAGCGGCAGCGGGTGTTTCTGATGAGTCGATTCGAAGGCAAATCGTACAAGCAGATCGCTCATGAACTTGGGCTGACCCCAAAAACAGTCGAAAATCACCTGCACCGGGCGCTAACGTCCGTTCGGACGGCCCTGCGCCAAAGTAACCTGCTTATCTCAACGGTCCTACTGCTGATTACGCTAGGATAATCTCCACAAGATACTCGAATACGCATGCAACCAACTAAAGAATTGGTGTACACCTATTTTGCCGGCCAGGCTACGTCGCTCCAGAAAAAAGTCATTGGCGAGTGGCTGGCTCACCCTGACGGCCGGGAGCAGTTTTTCCAGTGGCTGGACGAGTGGGAACGTAGCTACCCACAGTACAAGCCAAATTCAGACCTCGTTTTTGAACGGCTCCAGCAACGGATGGCGGACCCGGCTCAGGCCGCTTCTCCGTTCCTGCACGTTCACCGGCCCGCGCCCCGGCTGGGCAGCAAATGGCGTTGGCAATGGGCCGCAGCGATCGTTAGCCTGACCAGTTTATTCGCTGGTTTATACGCCACGCAGGACGTCTGGAATTACCGCACGGTCGTAACCACTAAACAACAATTGCGGACCGTTAGCCTTCCCGATGGCTCTACGGTTGCGCTGAATGGGCAGTCGACGTTACGTGTGCCACGCTGGGGGTATGGCTGGGTATCGCGCCGGGTACAGTTTTCGGGCGAAGCCGTGTTTAACGTCCGGCATCTGGCAAACCACCAGCCGTTTATCGTTAAGCTTCCCTCCGGCGTCGATGTTGAAGTCTTGGGCACCGAGTTTTCGGTAAGTGATCGAAAAGCAAACACCGAGGTTGTGCTTAAGCGCGGGAAGGTAAAACTAGCCTATACATCTGCTAAACAGGAGCCGCAGAGCCTGATCATGAAACCCGGCGATTACGTCTCCCTCGACCGCCTGGGCGCTTTGAAACTCCGCCACCAGACGGATACGGTGGCATTCGCAGGCTGGCGATACCGCCATTTTGTCTTTAACAATACGCCCTTACCGGAAGTGTTTAAGCAGATGCATAACGTATTTGGCGTAACGGTGCACTGTGCTGATCCTGAGTTAGCGCATCGAACGCTAACCGGCACAATTCGGGCGGGCTCATCGCAGGAACTGGCCGAAGCCCTCGCCGAACTGCTGGATATACACGTAACGAATGCCGATCAAACTCTTGTCTTTTTTCAAAACGCCGATAAACCAACGAACCAATGAGGAAACTCCTACCCTTTACTTTAACCGTCAGCTGGCTCGTGGTAGCTGGTTACGATTTAACCACGGCTCAAACGCTGGCGTCCGTACAAACCAGTACCGTTAACTGGCAACCCAGTAAACTCACCCAACACAGTACGTCCCAGCAGCTTTCGCTTCGGCAAGCCTTGCTTGAACTCAAACAGCACTACAGCGCTGATATCTTGTTTGAAGAATCAGCCATCGCCGAGACTGGTGCTAAACTCACAGAGACGATTAATTACAACGCTCGGCTGGAGACCAATCTGAATACGTTACTGAAGCCGCACGGACTACGGTTCAAAAAACTTAAGTCAGGTGCCTATTTGATTTTACCGGTCAAGACTCCAATCAAGGCCATCAATAATTCGCCCGAACCGATCACCACAACGTCGGCAGCAACGCCCGTTCCCACCCCAACGGCCATAACTGGGCTCCCACTTACCTTACCGGTAGAATCTGCCCTGGCCGATGTACGTATCGTTGGACGAGTAACGGCCGAGAATGGCGAAGAACTTCCTGGCGTGAGTGTGGTGGTGAAAGGCTCAACGCGCGGCACGACTACAGATGCCAACGGACGCTACCAGCTGAGTGCTCCTGACAACAGGGCGGTATTGGTGTTTAGCTTTGTCGGCTACGTTAGTCAGGAAGTTGCCATTGGGAACCGGACGACCATTGATGTGCAACTCGCGGCCGATACCCGTTCGCTGAATGAAGTCGTAGTGATTGGTTATGGTACGCAGAAAAAGAGCGACCTTACCGGCGCAGTAGCGACCGTTCCGGTCGAAGAGATACGGAAGGTAGCCGTTGCCTCGCTTGATCAGGCGCTCCAGGGACGGGCAGCGGGTGTACAGATCACGCAAAATTCGGGTGCTCCCGGCGGCACCACAACCATCCGAATTCGCGGTGGCAACTCTATTCAAGGTGACAACGAACCGCTGTACGTTATTGATGGCATTCCGTTCAAGAATGATAACGCCACTAGCGGTTCAAACTTCAACGTACTAAGTACTCTCAATCCAAGCGATATTGAGTCGATCTCGGTCCTGAAAGATGCTTCGTCTACGGCCATTTATGGCTCTCGTGGGGCAAATGGCGTTGTCATCATTACGACCAAACGAGGTAAGGCGGGCAAGTCAACTATCAACTTCGATACGTATTACGGTGTACAGCAGGTACGACGGAAATATCCGGTTCTGAACGGACGTGAGTACGCTCAGTTCGTGAATGATGCCAACACGAACGAAGGCCGGGCACCGGTGTATACGCAGGAACAGGTTAACGCCTTCGGCGAAGGAACCGACTGGCAGAATGAGATTTTCCAGTCGGCACCTATTCAGAACTATCAGCTATCCATATCGGGTGGCGACGAGCGTACGCAATACGCCATTGGAGGGGGGTATTTCAAGCAGGACGGTATTGTTGTCAACTCGAATTTTGACCGGTATTCGTTTCGGATAAACCTGGATCGCAAACTGACCAATAAAATCAAAATCGGGAATAGCCTGACGGTGAACCGTACGGTCTCGAACCAATCGCGCACCGATGGCGACCTGGGTAGTGCCGGTCTGGTGACCATGGCCGCCCTCCAGTTCCCGCCTATCCTCCCGATCTATAATGCTGACGGTACGTATCTGGTGACCAGTCCGGCGCTGAACTTCACGGCCGACAATCCGGTGGCGCTGGCCCGCGACAGCAAGAACCGCAACACCGCCTTCCGGACGTTCGGCAACGTATTTGGCGAGTACCAGATCATCGATGGACTGACGTTGAAGGTTTTGTTGGGCGTAGATGCCATTTTGCAGAAACAGGACAGTTACTTACCCCGGAGCGTATCGAGTGGCTTGTCGCAGGGTGGATCCGGTTCGCTGTTCAATAGCCAGGCGGTAACCTGGTTGAACGAAAATCTGCTGACCTACAACCGGACGGTGAATACGGTTCATACGATTGGCGCCCTGCTCGGCTTCACCCAACAAGCTTATCGAGTGGAAACCAGCACGGCCGCAGCCAGAAACTTCGTCAACGACAACCTGAACACAGGTAATCTGGGTGCGGGATCAGTACCGCTCACGCCTTCGTCGGGCATTGGTACCTGGGGGTTACAGTCGTACCTGGCCCGCGTCAATTATGGTTACAAAGACAAATACCTGGTCACCGCTTCGTTCCGGGCGGATGGATCATCACGCTTTGGTGCTAACAAGCAATACGGTTACTTCCCATCGGCGGCTTTGGCCTGGCGGGTATCGGAAGAACGCTTTATGAAGGATGTCCGGGCCGTGAGCGACTTAAAACTTCGCGCCACCTACGGCTTGACGGGTAACCAGGATGGTATTGGTAACTATCCGGCGTATTCGTTGCTGGCCACCCAGAACTATGTATTAGGCAATACGGTAGCAACTGGCATAGGTCCTAACCAGATCGCCAATCCTGATCTATCGTGGGAAACAACGGCCCAGGCCGACTTTGGCATTGATCTCGGCTTGCTGAACAACCGAATTACCGTAACGGCGGATGCGTATGTGAAGCGCACAAAAGACCTGCTCCTCAACGTAACGGTACCGAGCACATCCGGTTATTCAAGCGCGATCAAGAACCTGGGCCGGGTTGAGAACAAGGGTTTGGAACTGAGTGTCTCCTCCCGCAATATCGACGGCGCTTTTAAATGGAATACCGACATCAACTTTGCGCTGAATCGCAATAAAGTGCTTGACATCGGTGGTGCCCCGCAAATTTTTGCCGGACAAGTGGCTAACATCGCTCAGAATGTGAACTCCGGTATTATTCGGGTAGGCGAGCCCTTAGGTTCATTCTACGGCTACGTAACCAACGGGTTATACCAGACCACCGACGAACTGGCGGCATTAGTCGATGCACAGGCCCGCAAACCGGGTGACCGGAAATACCTCGATCTGAACGGCGACAAGAAGATCGACGATAACGACCGGACCATTATTGGCCGTGCGCAACCAAAGTTCATCGGCGGCTTCAACAATACGTTCTCCTACAAAGGACTGGAGCTAACGGTTTTCTTCCAGGGCGTTTCCGGGAATCAGATTCTAAACGCCAACCGCTTCGAGCTGGAGTACCTGAACGGCACCAATAACCAGGACCGCGACATGCTGAATCGCTGGACGCCCACGAACACCAATACCGACATCCCACGGGCATCGACCACTCGTCCAGCGAACCGGATTTCGACCCGGCAAATCGAAGATGGCTCTTACCTGCGGCTGAAAAACATTCAGCTGGCGTATAACCTGCCCGCACCGGTCCTGAAAACGCTTAAGATACAGTCGTTACGCCTGTATGCGACCGCTCAGAACTTCGCGACCTGGACAAATTACTCAGGCTACGATCCGGAAGTGAACCGGTTTGGTCAGGACAGCCGCAGTCAGGGTTTTGATTACGCAAGCTATCCGGCCGCTAAAACCCTGATGTTTGGCCTTAACGTTGGCTTTTAATGTAAAGAGTGAATGAGAGAAAGAGCGATTCATTCTGTCGAGTAGTTCCTACTGTTTTCTCCCATTATCCTTAACGAATAATAGACATGAAGTTACCACCAATAGCAACCACAAGCACTCGACGAAGCCTTTCGCTCTTTGTCTCGTTCGCTTTTTCACTCTTCATTGTATCCGGCTGCGAGGTGCTGGACCAGATCCCAGCGTCGAGCTTTACGCCCGATAACTTCTACAAGAATGCCGAAGACGCCCGGGCTGCCGTCAGTAGCGTCTACGACCCCATGAACAACGCGAATATGTATGCGCAGGTCATGTGGATTTTGCAGGACCAGGCTACCGACGATTCGGAATGGGGTGGCGGCCGGTCGACGGCGAACCAGGCGAAAAATGACCTCGATAAGCATACGTTCACGCCAGCAACCTCTACCTTCCAGTCGATCTGGTCGACGGCCTACCAGGGCATCAACCGGGCGAATGCAGTTATAGAACGGGTTCCCGGCATTTCGATGGACGAAACCCTGAAAGCGCGTTACGTTGCCGAAGCCAAATTCATGCGGGCCTTTTATTACTTCACCCTGGTTCGGCTGTTTGGTGGAGTGCCCCTGATTGTTCAGGAAACTAAGTCGCTCAATAACCTGAATGTAAGCCGAGCCTCAGTTGATGACGTGTACAAGCAGGTTATTCAGGATTTCACCGAAGCCGAGAATGTATTACCCGCGAAATACACCGGTGCCGACATTGGCCGCGCCACCAAAGGCGCAGCAACGGCATTTCTGGCGAAGGTTTACCTGACCCGCCAGGATTGGGCTAATGCGGCTGCAAAGGCGAAGCAGGTGATCGACTCGGGAACGTATGACGTATGGGCTACGTATCCGGAAGTTTTTCTGATTGCCAACAAAAATGGCAAAGAAGCCATCTTCGAGATGCAGGCCCTGGGTGGTGGCTTTAACGAAGGAAGCTGGATGCAAGGGTATATGCGCCCCCCATTCGACCGAGTCAATGGGGTAGCTGGCTTCGGCGATGATCCTCCAACCGAAAATCTGTACAAAACGTACTCAGCCGCCGACAAACGGCGGGACGTAACGCTGAAACTCTATTCAGCAACGGGTACGCCCGCGGCTCCGGCCAGCGTTAGCTTCCCCGGTTACGTCTACAAGTATCTGGATCCATCCGCAACGGCCAATGCAGAAGGAAACAACAACTTCCCGATACTACGTTACGCGGATGTTCTCCTGATGTATGCCGAAGCCTTAAACGAGCAGAACGGCCCGACGGCCGATGCCTATGCTGCCATCAACCGGATTCGCAAACGGGCCGGACTAACCGATCTAAGCGGCTTGACAAAAGAAGAGTTTCGTGATGCGGTGTTGCTCGAACGTCGCCTAGAACTTGCGTTTGAAGGGCACCGGTGGTATGACCTGGCACGCACGGGTCGGCTCGTTGACGCACTGAAGGCGCAAAATCCAACTATTGTTGTCCCAGCGACTCACATTCTGTATCCGATTCCCCAGACGGAGCGTGATGTGAATCCGCAGTTGACGCAAAATCCAGGGTATTGATTCGGACTAAAGGATAATTATACTTATACCTCCTTTCGCTTTATGCAAGAGAGATTGCAATTGTGTCAGCGTGGGGGTTTACCTTGCCTGCAAGACCGTCCTTTTCACACCAGCGTAACGTCGGCAGCATAATTTGCTAGAAGGATCTAAGCCATATCTGTCTCGTAGCGACGTAACAGCCGTAGAAATAGCTTCAAGGCCCAGTTGTTACGTCGCTACGAGACGGCTATTGCAGAACAGCACCTTTTCTTTTTATCGCCCGACGCTACGCTGGTGCAGTTCTATAAACGGTTTTGCGCATGGACGTAATCACTGGATGCAATTCTAACCCTAATGCCAGCATTAACCTTTTTACGATATGAAACGGAATACGTTCCTGACTACCCTTACTACTTTTTTTCTCCTATCCAGTTTCACTCTCCCCGATCATAGTACCGTTCGCCCGACAGTCACCCGTCGGGCCGACGTTATCATTTACGGCGGCACATCAGCCGCGGTCACAGCCGCCGTTCAGGTTAAGAAAATGGGCAAGTCGGTGATCATTGTGTCGCCCGACAAACACCTGGGCGGCTTATCAGCGGGCGGACTCGGCTTTACCGATACGGGAAATAAAGAAGTAATCGGCGGCCTCTCGCGCCAGTTCTACCAGCGTCTCTACCAACATTACCAGAAGCCAGAAGGCTGGAAATGGCAAAAAAGGGAAGAGTACGGCAACAAAGGTCAGGGAACACCAGCGATTGATGGCAATGCCCGGACAATGTGGATTTTTGAACCCCATGCCGCTGAGCAGGTTTTCGAGGATTTTATCAGCGAAAACAAGATTCAGGTCTACCGCGATGAATGGCTCGATCGTTCGGCCAAAGGGGTTACGAAGAAATCGGGGAGCATTCAATCCTTCCGTACCCTGAGCGGAAATATCTACGAAGGTAAGATGTTCATTGACGCTACGTACGAAGGCGATCTGATGGCCGTTGCGGGGGTTCGTTACCACGTTGGCCGCGAAGCAAACAGCGTTTACGGCGAGAAGTGGAACGGCGTGCAAACCGATGTATTTCACCACGGGCACCATTTCAAATCGAACGTAAGTCCTTATAAAGTTGCGGGAGACCCGAAGAGTGGCCTGCTTCCCGAAGTATCGCCGAACCCTCCCGGTGAATACGGGGCTGGAGACAATAAGATTCAGGCGTATTGCTTCCGGATGTGCCTGAGCAATCATCCCGACAACCGCATTCCGTTTGCTAAGCCAGCAGGTTACGATCCGGCGCGGTATGAATTGTTAGGGAGAGTGTTTGATACCGGCTGGCGCGAAACATTCAACAAGTACGACCCGATTCCGAACCGCAAAACCGATACGAATAATCACGGCCCGTTCAGCACCGATTACATTGGTAAGAACTACGATTACCCCGAAGCGACCTATGAGCGCCGACGCCAGATCATCAAAGAGCATGAACTCTATCAAAAGGGATTGATGTATTTCCTCCAGAACGATCCACGCGTTCCGGCCGATGTTCGGGAACAGATGCAGCAGTGGGGATTGCCCAAAGATGAATTCGTCGACAATGGCGGCTGGCCCCACCAGCTGTACATCCGCGAAGCCCGGCGGATGCTGGGTGTGTTCGTGATGAAAGAAGCCGACGCGCTCGGCAAAACCACCGTTCCGAATCCCATCGGCATGGGTTCGTATACGCTTGATGCTCACCAGGCTCAGCGATACGTTAAACCCGATGGATTTGTGCAAAACGAAGGTGACATCGGCGTTCACCCCGACCGACCGTATTCAATCGCGTACGGATCGATTCTTCCCAAAGAAGAGGAATGCAATAACCTGCTCGTGCCGGTTTGCGTGTCGAGTTCGCACATCGCCTTCGGATCAATCCGGATGGAACCGGTGTTCATGATCCTGGGTCAGTCGGCCGCGACAGCCGCTGTCCTATCGCTGGATAACAAAGTGTCCCCACGGCGCCTGCCCTACCAAAAGCTGCGGGACGTTTTATTAAAAGATGGCCAACGACTGGAGTAAATTATTCAGGAAGGCTTTGTTATCCCGTCTACAGAACCCGGTCACCCTTTAGGTTTGAGCACTGAAACGAAGCCAGGATATTGGTAGCTTGCCAGGCAGATAATTAGACGGGCTTCTCTACCACGTCTCTGAAACCCTTCAGGAAAAGGTTGCTTTTTCTGAAGGGTTTCTCTGCTTATTACAAATTGTTGACAAGTCAAGAACCTGTTTGCCCTGTAGCGTATACAAGCGTAAAGGATTATTTTGACGATACTTTAGAGTAAAATCATGTATGCATGGTGTAGAAGCAGATGCACGTCAAATCGATTCGTTTACAAAACGAAGAGTTATGTAGTCACTATGGCTCTCTTCGCCTGTCGCCATTCATACAATCCGTAAAGGAATAGGATCACGTACTCCAAGCCCACAAGTTGCAGGTTTTCATTATAAGGAAACGTTCGGTAGGCACCATATGATAGGATGGCAAGCCCCGACCAGATTAACGGATACCGAAATGGGGTAAATACTGTAATGGCTACCAGTGAGGTTAAGTACCAGGGATGAACCGTAGTAGCCAGCAACCAGTACAGGCTCATGGTCAGCAGCATTCTGGTTGCCACACTCGTCAACGCCGGGAATGAATGATCTCCGAAGGCGATCATTAACGTACCAATAACGATGAGAATAGACAAGACGATGCCGGACTCTACAATGATGCTGTTCCCGGTGACTACGTAGCCGACTGTCCGAATCAGATAGTAGATACCGGCATTAAACTCAAACTTCTGAAAATACAGGTGTAAACTTGAAAACAAGTTCCGAATCAGGTCGGCGTCGATGAATGGGAAGAACAAAACGGCTGTAAGAACCAGTGTCAATGAACCGTAAGCCAGGCCACGCTTCCAGCCTATATACCGGATCAGCAAGGGAAAAAAAAGGAGGGGCAAAAGTTTGGTGGCAATGCCCAGGGCTAGTACCATGGAGGAGGCCAACCTTCGCTCCTGCACGAATAGCCAGACTGCCAATAGTACAAAGAAAATCATCACGGCCTCAAAATGAACGTTACCCGTCAGTTCCAGAATCACCAGTGGATTTAGAACGTAGAGCAGGGCCAGATTTGGGTTTTTTCCAAATCGACGCAGGAGTACCGGCAGCAACACTACTATGCCAACTTCTGCCAGCAGAATCGGGAAACGTAGCGCAATCAGGTTACCCAGCAGATTATGTGGAAACAGCCAGGCCGCGAGCCCAAATAATGCCTGATTGACGGGCGGGTAAACCGTGAAATAATCAGGTGAATTTAAAGATGTATAGAGGGATTCGGTCAATCCGGCTGCTGTTGCTAAAGGCGTATGGATAATCTGGCTGGGTAGGGAGAGATACGGATTGTAGCCGTTGGCGACCAGATGTCCATCCCAAACGAATCGAGCGTAATCATCGGATAAGTTAGGGATTACAGCCAGCAGACTAACCCGGAAAAGAACGGCGGCCAGAAACAGAAATCGGTCAGGTTCGGGTAGTGCGATGGGCGAACGTACTGGTTGTTGTGCGATGGACCACAGCGGTCGGGTAATCCGAACATAGCCCCAGAAGGCAAGACCGTACAACAGGATCAGCAGATTGAATTGCTGCCTGATAAGGCCATACCCCATCAGGGTGAACAATGTCAGCGAAAGAAACAACCAGCCAATCCGAAACGGTGTTATCATAGCTTAGAACGGTCACGTTTTGTGCTACGTTCGTTTCAGTACGCCCAGCTATGGGCAAGTGTATAGCTAACTTTCAGGCCCTATCCAATAGCTAGCAGACTATGTAAAACAAGCACAATTAGTTTAGCGTATTCTCTGGTAGCATTTTTTGTCATGCTGACGCAGGAAGCATTTTGGGCAAACAGATAAATGAATTGCCTCGAAGATGCTTCCTGCGTCAGCATGACAAAAAATAATCTAATGTATTCGCAGTGACATTTCTACCAATATTTAAAGATGGTAGCCAGGATTTTATAACCCGCCAGTACCGTGCCTTTAATTGTGCCCGAAATTTTTGAGTGACCAATCCGTTTACGATAACTCACGGGTACTTCGGTTGTTTTGAACCGCATCTTGGCGGCTTTTAGTTGCATTTCAACGGTCCACCCATACGTTTTATCCTGCATGTTCAGCGCCAGCAACGTATCAAACCGAACCGCCCGAAATGGGCCCAAATCGGTGAACTGGACATCATACAACCAACGTAGCAACCGGGTAGCCAGCCAGTTTCCGAAGAGTTGCTGAGGAGTCATGGAACCACGCTGCCGGTTCCCCAATGCCCGTGACCCAATTACCAGATCGGCGGTCTGGTCAAGAATCGGGGCAATAACGCTGGGCATTTCAGCCGGAAAATCCGAGTAGTCGGCATCCAGAAAAACAACGATGTCGGGTTTAGGCTGGCGTTGTTTAGCGTAGGCAATGCCCCGCAGACACGCCCGACCGTATCCCGGAATACGTTCGTCCAGCACCGTAGCACCAGCGCGGGAAGCCTGCACGGCAGTCTGGTCGTTGGAGTTGTTGTTAACGACAATAATTTCCTGCACCAGTTCAGCAGGTATTTCACGGATAACCTGCCCAACTGAATTTTCCTCGTTGAAGGCGGGAATGATAGCAACAATGATAGGCTGGTTCAAACGTAGTGCGGCAGTAAAGGAGAAAACAGTTGATTACGTCTTACAATGACAGATTGGTTTTCTGCAGATAGGCTTCGTAGTCAGCCCACTCGTCGATGTCGGTTAGTTCGTCGAGCCGGGCGTAGGCTAGCCCGTGCTGCAAAAGAGCCAGTTCCGTCAACTGCCCTAATTCGGGCTGGCTCCAGGGCATGTCCTGAAACAAAAAAGGCTGAAGCTGATTCATACCGAGCAAATAATAGCCACCGTCGGTAGCGGGGCCGATAACCACATCAACGGTATCGAGTGCGGCAAACGCATCACGAATATGGTTAGGAGTTATGTCGAAACAGTCGCTGCCAATGATAACCACTTTACCGGCCCCGGCAGCAAACTGTTCCTCAAACGCCTGACTCATCCGTTCGCCCAGATCGACGCCCGACTGACGATATTTGTCGAAGGCATTCCAGCCATCATCAGGATTGATAAAATCACCGTAATACACGGCACAACGACCCGGAAAATCGCCTGCTACGTACTGTGTGTAACGGAGGAGGTGCAGATAAACGTCGAGGGCTTTCGCGTCGCCAACCGTCCGTGCGATACGGGTCTTAACCTGACCAGCAATCGGATTCTTCACAAAAACAATAAGGTGTTCAGCGGGCATACATAAATGCAGTTAACGAAATGTTAACCAAACAGACGGGCAATCGGTTGCCTTCCTGTCTTCAATACTTAAAGTCGCCCCTACCCGATTTCTTAAATTAAAGAGGGTGATACCTCGCCGATCACCTTTTACCTGTGTTGAATGTATTGGAAGAAGTAAACGTTATTGGTATGGTACAGAAACTGTCTTTTAACCCCTAAATCCCCTTCAGGGGATTTAGGGGTTAAACCTAACCCGTTGAATAATTTATGATAAAACGCTGGTTTCATCTGTTCATGCTGCTGGCACTGCCCGCCGGTTCGGTTAAGGCGCAATACGTAGCTGACAAAAAATTCGATGATTTGCTTCACGGTATGCTCAATAAGTCGGTGCCAGCCGTTACTGCCGACGAACTGCATCAGTACCAGGCAAATGCGCTGATACTCGACGCCCGTGAACCCGGTGAATTCGCAGTCAGTCACCTGAAAGGCGCGATTCCGATTGGGTATAAAAAACTGGACTTGAGCGCCCTCGACAACGTACCGAAAAATCAGCCGATTATGGTCTACTGTTCGGTTGGTTACCGTAGTCAGAAGATAACCCAGAAACTGGCCGACCAGGGCTTCACCCAGGTTAAAAACGTGTACGGCGGCATTTTTGAGTGGGTCAACCGGGGCTTTCCCGTGGTGAATGCCAAAGGCCATACCGATTCGGTTCACGCCTATAGTCCGTTATGGGGCCAGTGGCTGCAACGGGGACAGAAAGTTTATAAATAAGCCTTAAACCATGATGGAGTATTTTCAGACCTTTTTGCAGGGGTATGGTGATTATGCCAGCTACCTGTTTCGGGAAATTACGCAACCGGGCTGGCCGAATTACTTTTATACCCTGGTCGGCATTTCACTACTGGTCTGGGTGCTGGAACTGCTGTTTCCCTGGCGAAAAAATCAGCCCATTTTTCGCGAAGGATTCTGGCTCGATACGTTCTACCTGTTTTTCAACTATTTCCTGTTTTCCCTGATTGCCTACAATGCGATTTCGCAGGTAGGAGTAAAGGCGTTCAGTGATTTTCTGGGCCTTTTTGGTATTAAGAACATCGTTGCCATCAACGTAGCGTCGCTGCCCGGCTGGGCGCAACTGCTTCTTTTATTTGTGGTTCGGGATTTCATTCAGTGGAACGTTCACCGACTGCTGCATCATTCGCCCTGGTTATGGCAGTTTCATAAAGTTCATCATTCGACGGAAGTGATGGGATATGCTGCCCATTTTCGGTATCACTGGATGGAAACAATCGTGTACCGGACACTGGAGTACATTCCACTGGCGATGATTGGCTTTGGCCTGCAGGAATTTTTTATCGTTCACCTGTTTACGCTGGCAATTGGGCACCTTAACCACGCCAACATATACCTGCCCATCGGTCCGCTTCGCTACGTATTCAACAGTCCGCAGATGCATTTGTGGCATCATGTTGAAGACTTACCGGCGCACAGCCGCGCAGGCATCAATTTCGGAATAACACTCAGCCTTTGGGACTACGTATTCGGTACGGCTCATGTTCCCTACGAAAAGAGTACCCTTCGGCTGGGATTTCCCGGATCGAACCAGGTGCCCAATTCATTTTTCGGACAAATGGCTTATCCGTGGCGCAGTCGTGCCCGCAAACAACCCGAAATACAGAAAGCAGATCCTTAATGGTTAATGGGTCGAGATTCCCTAGTCACTCATAAAAGTGCCGGAACCGCCGAATGGAGGTCAGCACAATCCAGTCGCCTAGCCGGGGCAGATGCGTATGTACGAGTGCAATCAGCCTGCCCAGTGCCGAAATCACTGTCCGCTGCCGTCGTCGTCGAATATGGTTCAGAATTATTTGAGCGACTTCCCGCTGACTTTTCTGCCAGCGGGGAGGCCGATGCGCAATGGGCACCGGTTGCCCGGTAGCATCGAGCACCCGTTTGTCGGGGTCGTTCTCCGTAAAACCAATATGTACCACGCCTATCTGAATGCCCGTGTGGGCCAGTTCGAGACGTAGCGTATGGGCCAGATTTGCCATGGCCGCTTTGCCCGCACAGTAGGCCGAGCCGCTGGGCATACCATTCAGCGCCGAAATTGATGAGATGAACGTAACAACGCCTTTAGTTTGGGTCAGATAAGGCAGGGCCGCTTTTAGGGGGAATACCGTTCCGTATACATTACTATCTAGTATCTGCCGAAACACGTCGGGCTTCATATCCGCAAAATAAGCGCGCATGGAAATACTGGCATTCGTAATGAGAATATCCAGCTGGCCAAACGTATCAATGGCAGTAGCCACCAGGCGTTCGCAGTCTTCGAAGCAGGTTACATCGGCCAGGCAGCTCACTACGTCCAGCCCTTCGTACAACAACTCGTTCTCCGTCTGCGTCAACCGCTCTTGTGTGCGCCCGTTCAAAATTATTTTGGCTCCGGCTATTCCCAGCGCCCGTGCCGTAGCCTTGCCGATGCCCGATTCGGAACCGGTAACGATTGCTACTTTTCCGGCAAACTGCCCTGCAATCGCGCTCGCACTACGTTTTCGTTTGCCGGGAAATTCCGAAAGGGCGCCAGGTGAACCGGATAATATTGCTTCGGTAGATTCCGCTGTATCGATTGACTTAATGAGTTTGACCACGTTGAGTAGTATAGTTATATCGTTTGAGCCCGTTTACGGCTTCGTCAATGGCGGCCCCAACGGGTGTCTGGCCCTCGCTCTGTAGCCGCTCGTTTACTATCAATATAATCGGATCCGTATTGTTTTCCGACGAAAGGATACATTCCATTAGCGAGCTGGTCTTCGTACCAAACCCAAATAGGCAGGTCGTTCTGATGTAGACGAACCGCTGAATATTACCACGCTTGACAACCTCAATCAGATTTTCTGTTCCGGCCGGATTGACTGCCCGGACAACTGAACGACGAGCGGGGTTCACCTGCGCTAAAGCCGTTGTGTGAATACTGGCATCGCAGCCCACAACGGCCTTTTTCAGCGATTTCGTATCCAACACATCCCCCGCATAATACTCAACGGAGAGGTCGGCCAGCGTTGAGCAGCTACGTCCATTCCGAATCAGTGCCCTTACCCGGTACTCACGCGCTGACAATTCGCGGGTCGGGTGAGCCCCCGAAAAACCACTCGCTCCGGTTAATAGCACCGTTGGTTTCATCATCGATAATGCAGCATCGCTTTATAGGTACGCGCAATCCGGTTCGGTGATACCTTCATAAAAAACAGCGAAAAGGCCGTCAGATTGGCCAATTGTACCCGTAGCCAACTATTGGTATCATACTTCCGGGCCGATACCATCACATCTTTGGGAATGATGAAAAACCGCGTAACACGGCGAATCCTGACAATCATATCAAAATCTTCCATGATCGTGTAGTACTCGTCAAAGCCGCCTAAACGGTCAAATAGCGCACGCGTCATAAATAGAGTCTGGTCGCCCCCACGACTCATCAGCCCCGGGAAACGGGTTCCGTAACTGTTGAATCGCAGCATAACTTTATCAGAATCGAAGCGAAACCGGTAACAACCGGCATCGTAACCAGCCTTCACCGCCTGCTCAATATCCGTTATGAAATCGGGGTGAATACCGACGTCGGCATGGACAAAATAGAGTATATCACCTTTCGCCAACGTAGCGCCAAAATTCATCTGAGCGGCCCGACCCGGTCTGGGCGATTGCCTAACCGTAGCACCGGCCTTTTGCGCTAAATCGGCAGTACCGTCAGGGCTTCCTGCATCAATGACCAGTACGTCCACTAACGAAGTGCCACCAAATGCCAGCAGTTTCCCGACCAATTGGCCAATTGATTCAGCTTCGTTAAACGTAGGAATGATAATACTGAACGTCATCGGCAATGCATAAGTAAGCAACATACCACATTTATCGGCACCAGACAACCATCCCCAAGCTAAAAAGACCCCTAAAGTCGCCCGCAACCCCGGCCCTAAAGGGGAATTAGCTCGCATTTGGCCAAAGTCCCCTTTAGGGGATTTAGGGGTTTTAATGCTAAAAGGCTTCTCCTATCGTCAGGTACAAACCACTCGACTGTCGTCCCAACCCATAATCCAGTCGGATGTTAAGGTGGTCACGACGATTCATGGTAAACCTTAACCCGGCTCCATATGCCAGTTTGGGTTCGCTGGGACGCAGCACCGACTGCGCGTCGCCCAGGATGCCAGCAGCCCCGAAAACTACCCCGCCCAGCCGTTTATACAGGTCGAACCGAACTTCTGTCTGTAACAACGCTACGTTCTGGTCGCGGTACCGACCTTCGTAATAGCCCCGCATTCGTTTGGTACCTCCCAGCAACGACATGGCATTGAAGGGAGCCGTACCGGTTGTAAAACTTACGAAATAATTAACTGCTAAGATTGCGTGATTGCTCAACGAATGATAGGATGATACGTCGGCGGTATAGCGGTCGAAGCGGACGTTGCTGCCTAATACCTGATTCTGATTGAGATAGGCGATGTCGGCTACGACACCTTTGGCCGGAAAGAAAATGACATTGCGCGAATCATAGAACACCCCCAGACCAGCCCCGGATAATCGACTCCCTAAACCACCCGGCACCCTGCCCGAAGCCAGCAATCCACCTGGCTCAACGCTGGTTACCTGATAATCTTCGTACTGATACCGAATACCAGCGAATAGCTTCCCTCGGCTCAAATTCGGACTTATGCGTCGGAACGCATTGATACGGATGCGCGGAAAATTCACGCCGTACAACTCACGGGAAACCTCCTGCCGACCAACCCCAAAGAAAAAATAGCTGTAGCGATAGTACCCGGCCTCACCGTTAACGTAGTAGTTGTCCTGATCGTAAAAGACCTGAAAGGGCAGATAAAACAGAATCTGCTTGTTCTGCGTGTAGGCAAAGCCCAGGGTAACCTGCGATGGCCGGACAGTCGCTCTGGCCTGCCTGGACGTATCTGAACGCAAAATGGCCATGTCGCGACGAAAACGGAACGTAGCAGTAGCGGCCACACCATACGCCAGCCGGGTTTCGGGGGTGTAGTAGATGAGCGGAAGTGGCAACAGACTGAATGCCTTCGGAACACTGTCGGGCGGAGCGGTAATGAGTAAAGCCGAAAACAGTGAGACGAGGAGCATTAGAAATTAAGTTGCTTCCTATACCATACGAAAAAGTGGTTGACAGAGTTTGAGATTAGTTCGGTTTAAAACCTTTCAACCCCTTACGGCGTATATCTTCACACCAACACATTATAATGAAATGAGCAAGTTAACCATTCACCGAACGACTATATTCAGCCTGCTGCTTCTCATAACTACGTTAACGTTTGCCAGTAGCGCCCCCGTTGACCATAGTGCCTTTGACCGCCTGCTGAAGAAATACGTCAACGATAAAGGGCTGGTCAACTATAAAGGCTTCAAATCAGAGGAGAAGGTCTTTAATGACTACCTGGCTATGCTCAGCAAAAATGCACCGGCTGCTTCGTGGAGCAAGAATGAGCAGATGGCTTACTGGATTAATGCCTATAACGCCTACACCATCCGGCTCATTCTGGACCATTATCCGGTGAAGAGCATCAAAGACATCGGCTCAAAAATCAAGATCCCGTTCGTGACTACGCCCTGGGCCGCCAAGTTTTTTACGATTGGTGGCGAAAAGATGAGTCTCGATAACATTGAGCACGGTACGCTGCGGAAAAAATACAATGACCCCCGCATTCACTTTACCCTTGTTTGCGCGTCCATATCGTGCCCCCGCCTACGGAATGAAGCGTATATGGCCGACAAACTGGATGCGCAGATGGACGACCAGGGCCGCGACTTTCTGAATAATCCGGCCAAGAATAAAGTAGGTAAAGACAAATCCCAGCTCTCAAAATACTTCGACTGGTATAAAGGCGACTGGAACAGCAACGGACAATCGGTGGAGAAGTGGGTTAATAAATATTCCAACACGAAAATTTCGGATAAGACCGAGATCGAATTCCTGGATTATAACTGGAATCTCAACGAGCAGTAGTTCGCTGCTAAACCCGGCAGCCATGAAGCACCTTGTTATTATCGGGAACGGCATTGCCGGCATCACGACTGCCCGACACGTTCGTCAGCAGGATTCGGGGGTACGTATCACGGTCATTTCGGCCGAGTCCGAGCACTTTTATTCGCGCACAGCCCTTATGTACATCTTCATGGGGCACATGACCTACGCGCATACGAAGCCTTATGAGGACTGGTTCTGGGCCAAAAATCGCATCGAACTGCTACATGGCTATGTCGAACAGGTCGACACGTCGGCGAAACGAATCCGGCTGGCCGGTGGGCAATGGCTCGATTACGACGTACTGGTGCTGGCTACCGGTTCGGTATCCACTACGTTCGACTGGCCCGGCCTGACAGCCGCTGGTGTGCAGGGATTATACGGCCTGCCCGATCTGGAACAGATGGAGCAATTCACCAAAAACATCGACCGGGCGGTGGTGGTCGGCGGTGGACTTATTGGCGTTGAATTGGCTGAAATGCTACGTTCACGACATATAGCCGTAACGATGCTGGTTCGCGATTCACACTACTGGAGTTCTACGTTGCCCGCCGAAGAAGGTAAGCTAATCGGTCGTCATTTGCTCCGGCACGGTGTCGACCTCCGGCTTGAAACTGAATTAAAAGAAGTGCTAGCTGATACGTCTGGGCGGGTGCGAGCAGTAGTTACGAAAGCAGGCGAAGAAATCCGCTGCCAGTTTTTGGGGCTGGGTATCGGTGTTACGCCGAACGTAGCATTCCTGAAAAACTCGGGTATTGAACTGGGGAAAGGGGTTTTGGTCAATGAGTATTTCGAAACTAACGTAGCGGACGTGTACGCAATTGGCGATTGCAACGAATTCCGGCAACCCATAGCGGGTACAGACGGAGCCCTGCGCAAACCCATCGAACAAATCTGGTATACAGGTCGAATGCACGGCGAAACGCTCGCCCGAACGCTCTGTGGTACTCGAACGGCTTACCGACCGGGTGTGTTTTTCAACTCAGCCAAGTTTTTCGACATCGAATACCAGACGTACGGCACCCTGAACGCCCAACGTACCGACGACGAGCAGACGTATTACTGGGAGCACCCGTCGGGCGAACAGTGTCTACGTATCAACTACCGGAAAACTGACCAGTCCGTCGTTGGCATTCATGCGCTCGGGCTTCGTCTGCGTCACGCCGTTTGCGAACGCTGGATTCAGCAGCGGACGCCTATCGAGAACGTATTGAGCCAGTTTCGTCAGGCCGATTTCAATCCAGAATTTTCAGAATCCTATACCGACCAACTGACCGGTCACGCACCTGCCGGACCGGCGGACCAGCGGAAAGGCTGGATTACTCGGTTATTTTCGGCCGGTCGGCGGTCCGATCCGCTTTAACTTATTATCACTATGCTAACCACCTGGCAACGTATTGGCCTAACGGCATTCCTGATTGGGTTCGCCCTGTTCATTGGCACCCTCTCGCTAAGTCAATACGTGCTGACGGACGAAGTATTGCGCGAAACGGTCAGCAACGAGCAGTTGGCAGCAGTCCGTTCGGCCACGAAGGAGATGCAGGGAAAAGTGTATGCTTCATCGTTCGGGTTTGTCGGAGATTATCGGGCTGCTATCGCCCGGCTTAACGAAGAGTATAAAGAATCAGCAGGCCAGAGCGGTAACGAAACTAATCGCCAAATTCCAGACTATGCATTTCCGGTCACGAAAGCGGCTAGCGTTGGTTTTTTCCCCCATAACAGTCAACTGTTTTTCTGGCTGAGTGTGCTGCTGTGCGTTGGCGGAGCGCTCCTTTACATTCTCCCCACCCGACGGCAGTTGCCCGGCATAAAAAATGGGGGCATTTATCACGACCCAGCCACAAATCGGGGTTGGATTGGCATCATTACAGGCACCTTCCTGATTGGATTCTACGTACTGCTGTATTTCTTCCCCGAACACATAACCAATTGGGTCTTGATGTTCGACCCGTTGAGCCGGTTTCTGAACGGTGGCCCCGCCAGTCAGTGGTTCGTGTATGGTACGTTGTACACGCTGGTGATTTTGGTGATGGGTGTGCGGATGCTGATTAAATACCGGCATAGTCGCTACCAGCAGCTACGTACCGTTTCGGTCATGTTTTTTCAGACCGCCTTTGCGTTTCTGATTCCTGAACTGCTGGCCCTGTTTCATCAGCCCGCGCAGGATTTGAAGAATATATGGCCGCTGGACTACAGTTTTTACTTCGATTACCGCATCGACGAAAAAATTAAGGCGGGTACGTTTGGGGCCTTTCTGCTTATCTGGGGAACGGCGCTCTGGATGATTGGCGTGCCAATACTGACCTACTTTTTCGGCAAACGCTGGTACTGTTCGTGGGTATGCGGCTGCGGTGGCCTGGCCGAAACGCTGGGTGACCCCTACCGGCAATTGTCTGACAAACGGCTGGGAGCCTGGAAACTGGAACGTATTGTGGTGCATTCGGTACTGGTATTTGCTGTTGTGATGACTGCGCTCGTGCTGTATACGTATCTGAGCGGACAGGCGTCGCTATTTGGTTTTCTGGACGCCTACAGCATCCGTTCGGTATACGGATTCGCTATTGGGGCTATTTTTGCGGGGGTGGTAGGAACGGGTTTCTATCCCATTCTGGGAAGCCGGGTCTGGTGCCGGTTCGGCTGCCCGCTGGCGGCTTATCTGGGACTGGTTCAACGATTCAAGTCCCGGTTCCGAATCACTACAAACGGGGGTCAGTGTATTTCCTGCGGCAACTGCTCAACGTATTGCGAGATGGGCATCGACGTGCGCTGGTACGCCCAACGCGGCCAGGACATTGTGCGTTCGTCCTGCGTTGGTTGCGGGATTTGTTCGGCCGTTTGCCCGCGGGGTGTCTTAAACCTTGAAAACGATTCGGAATCATCGCGACAAACCAATCCAGGCCCCATTTTGCTTGGAAACAATAGTTTTCGCATTCAACCATGAACGTAGGCCATTTTCAAACTGTACTCGTCAGTCTGGGGTTGATGGTGCCGATGACATTGGCTGGCTATGGACAAACTACCCCAGTCGATACCGCCCGAACCAAAAGTACAGCATGGAAATCGCCGGGATTTCCAGGGTCCGGCCTGTCAGCTGATAAGGTCGGTCAGAGCCTGTACTGTTGTCGAATTACGTCTTCTACGGGTTTGCGTTGAGGAGTATAATCATCGTTTTCCGGGCCACCGGCCTTGGCATGGTCGTCGAACCATTTCCAGAGAAACCCACCCGCGAACCACGGTTGCTGCCATACCGTCTGGTACAGCGCCGAATAGGCGTTCTGCTGGGCCAGCATATTGGGCGTTCCTTTTGATTTCCAGCTATCGGGTAATTCCCATTGTTTGCCAGCGGTACGGTCCACACTTCGATACCCGTATTCTGTAAACAGAATGGGTTTGTGGTAGCGGAGGGACAGCGCTTGCAGTTGCCGGGCCGGTTTTTTCCAGGCCGTAACGAGTTCGGTAACTGTCGGGGTTGGACTATCAGACAAAGGAAAATACGCATCGACGCCGATATAATCAAGCAGCGGCCAAAAGGATACAGCTTCATACTCATCCCAGTTGGCGGCATAGATCAGTGGCCCATGGTACCGGCTACGTACCTGTTGAATAAGCCGCTTCCAGAACGCAGGGCGTTTCTGGGTGGCGCGTCGATATTCAGTGCCTATACAAAACATATCTGCCTTGGTGGATTTGGCTAAATCGGCCAGGGTCAGGATATACTGAGTGTATGTCTGTTCCCAGCGTTGCCAGTCGGCTTCGGTATCGGGCTCAAAATCGCCCGCCCATCCCTGACCTTCTACCCAGACGTGTGGTTTGATGAGTACCTTTATTCCCTGCTTATGTGCGTACTCAACGCAGGCTTTTATGCCCTCTGGCCGCTCACCCCACCACTGACGCCCAACATTGTACGTCACATCGGGCTGCCCTTTCCGGCAAAAGGCATACGGATTAAGGGCTACCCATTCTGCATTGATGGTCTGGAGTGGTTTCAGACAGGATTCAGGCACAGCTTTGACGGGGGCCACAAAATTCACCCCATTGATTTTAGAAGTCGGCTCTATCGCTGATCCGACCATTGCGTACAGTAACCAGAAAAGACCAAACAGCGGCATAAAATAGTGGCTAAACCTTGTACAAGATACCTTTTTATTGCACTACTCACCCACTAGCCATTTATCTTGCTATCATTTTTGTCGATAGAACCGAATCAGAATATAGGTCGGTAAATGGCTTTTCTTCTCTGATAGACGTAAAAACTTTATTTACCGACAACGCGTATATAATCAATAGTCAAGTTTTTTGACGCTCTATGTCCTGCTCAACGACCGCCGTATTACTTTTTGCTTTGCCCGATGCCATTGAATCGGACCGTAAAACGGTATCGCGTCGTTCAGCCACCATCTGGCGGGCATTGCGCCGACTGACTCAGGCGAAAGTTCGCACAAGTGGATTGCCCTTGTTACAATCGCACCAGCTTATTCCCCATCAGGGCGCGTTTGGCGAACAAATCAGTGCTGCATTAGCAGCCGCCTTTGCACAAGGATATGAGCAGGTAATTTGTATTGGCAATGACTGCCCCGATTTAGCCATTTCCGATTTACGTAGGGCCGCCATCAGTTTGTCGACTAACCAACTGCCTATCGGTTTCGACCGGCGGGGTGGGGTCTACCTGTTTGGTATAACGCGGAGTCAATTCGATGTTCAAGCCCTGGAACAACTGCCCTGGCAAACCGAACAGCTAGCCGACGCACTACGCAGCTATCTCATCGTACACTCCAGTCTGATTACTCAGTTACCTACCCGTTCTGATCTAAACCAACGTATCGACGCTACGTCTGTGCAGTGGTCGGGGCAGGCAGTAAGTCGCCTGCTGATGATCATCCGGGAGGCCCTACTCCCCAGTATTACGTTCTCGCTAGCCTTCCTTATCGCCGAACCTGATTCTATCATCCCCTGCCGTCTTTCCGGCCGTTCTCCTCCATTCGCCTAAACGCTGTCTGAAAACTATTTCGTAGTTCGTTCGAATACCCTTAAATCCCCGGTAGGGGACTTAGCTGGCATTTGAACGAAGTCTCCTTCAGGGAATTTAGGGGGTTTTGAGTTCCGAGGTATACCTACGAAGGACATCATTTGTTATCACCGTTAAATTGCTCTTATTCAGGGCATTTGTTCGCTTTTCGCCTAGTTTAATATCAACCTGATTTTTCATGAAATACCTCTTACTTGTCTTTTTTCTAAATTGTGTATTGCTTGTACCGCAGGTGTATGGGCAAAATAAGGCGGGACAAAACCAGCTCGAAGTAACCGTAACCGATCTGCTGCTTCGCCGACCTGTGGGCGGAACGATGGTGTATCTTCAAAATAAAACTGGCGGAACCTTAGATTCTGTTCAAACCAACGAGCAGGGAAAAGCAGCATTTGGCAATCTATCGTCAACAGGTCGATACCGGGTCTTCACTCGCCCCGGCGTTACGTATACCGACGAAGAAGTATCGGATATTCCTATCAAATCCGGCGGTCTCACCAGCGTAACGCTCGAACTTCCTCTTCGACGTGAAGGTACCCTTCAGGAAGTAGTTATTAACGACCGACGCCTAGCCAGGCTCAATAACCAGAATGCCGAAGTGTCGGCCCTGGTGTCGAAGCGGGAACTACAGGCATTGCCGCTCGAAGGCCGCGATATAACCCGTTCGCTGTACCGGCTTCCTAACCTCACGCTGGCAACTCAGGGCTATGCCGAGGCCCCCAACGTAGCGATAAATGGCCTAAATGGCGTCTATACGAACTACCTCATCGACGGCATGGACAACAACGAGCGGTTTCTAGGAAATATGAAGTTTAATACGCCCGTGGGTTTTGCTGAAGGCATTACGGTGTATACTAATAACTACTCAGTTGAGTTTGGGAATACCAGCAATGGCGTAATCAACGTAACGACTCGTTCTGGTTCAAATCAACTCACCGGCGAAGTCTTTTACCTGACCCGACCCGGCTCGGTTATCGACAGTCCATCGAGTTATGCAACGGCCGATTTGTCGGGCAATTCGGTGAAAGACGGTTTCCAGCGTCACCAGCTTGGGTTCGGGCTGGGTGGTGCCCTGAAGAAAGATAAAACGTTTTTCTACATCAATGTGGAGCAGACGTACGACAAGAAAGACAATCGGCTGGTTGTACCGACGCTGGGCATCAACGAAATCGTAACGGGTCATAATTATTTCTCCTACGTATCGGGCAAGCTCGATCACGTCTGGAACAATCGGTTTAAATCGACGCTGCGTGCCAACATCGGTTCGTTCGACATCGACCGTCAGGGTGGTGGACTTGAAGGTGGTATCCTGTTTCCCTCAGCCGCTTCGGCGCAGAAAAACCGGACGTATCTGATTGCATTGAAAAATGCCTACGTCATCGGTAATGAAATTACGGGCGAAACCAACTACCAACATTCGCGTTACCGCTGGAATTACCGGGAGCCCGTCAACCTGACCAACCCCTCGGCAACAGTACGGGGCCCAGACGGTGTTCCGATTGCTACCATCGGGCAGAGCGGAGCCATTTTTGACGACATCGAAAATACCGACCAGATTCAGCAGAAGTTTACGCTACGAAGAGGTAATCATACCCTGAAGGCCGGGGCCGAATTCATTACGTCTGACTATGCGCTGCTGGGCGGTGCTAATTCCTATGGTACGTATGACGTGCAGCTAACGCAGGCGCAACTTGATGCGTTAAAAGCGAAAAATGTAGGTTCTGCCTTAGACGTAGGGGACATCCCACGCGATGTGCAGGTGCGCACCTACGATGTTGAACTGCGCCCTACTACGTTCGGAACGCGCCAGAACGTAGTGAGTGTATATGCCGAAGACCTCTGGGCCGCCAAGCCGAACCTAAACCTCACGTTTGGCCTGCGCTACGACTATGACAACCTGACCAAAGGGGGCGGCACAAAAGGCGATTATAACAACATTGCCCCGCGTGTGGCCTTTAACTACCAATTGAACGACCAGACGGTGATTCGGGGTGGTTATGGCATGTTCTACGACAAAATCAAGTATTCGGTCTATAGCGATAACCTGCAATTCAGCAACAACGGGGCCGATTTCAAGAAACAACTGAATGAGTTGAAACGATTGGGATTGCTGCCTCAATCGGCAGACCTGGATAAGATTACGTTCGCAGGTAACCTGAACGCCCGCGCCACAACGCCCGTCACGTATTTGAATGGGCCAACGTCTGCCCAACTTCAGCCTCGGCGCGACCAGCAATTCAGTAACAATTTCCGCATCATGAATCCAGATGGGTTTAAAAGCCCGTATTCTCATCAGTTTTCGCTTGGGTTTCAGCACAAACCTACAACCAACACGCTGTTCTCAATCGATTTAGTCCACGTTGCCACCAACGATTTATTTTATATCTACAACCTCAACGCAGCGGCACCGTATCCACTCAGCGACGTAAACCCGACCGACGCAAAAGTACGTACTGTTGCCCAAGCCGACCTGACGCGGCCAGTTCCTATCCGACAGGACAGGAGAGGGGCGTATGCGGTTGTAAATGGTACAGATACGCTACGTGGTATTGCCCGGAATGTGTTCGTGACGCGCACGGATGGATACGCCCGCTACTGGGCAGCCAATTTCGTGTTTCAAAAACTAAAGGGCTCCGACAAATACGCCTACCGATTGGGATATAATCTGTCGGTTATCCGAAGCAACACAACGGGCATTAATACACGGGCGCAGGATTCAAACAATTACGAAGCCGAGTATGTCTTCGACGACAACGACCGGCGGCACGTGTTTTCGGGTATTTTCTATTATTACCCGTTCCGAAATCTGGTTATCACGCCTACCGTACTGCTGCAAAGTGGCCTGCCCATTACCCGCGTGGCCGATGCAAAGCAATATGGGGGCGTCACGGATTTGAATGGTGACAGCGAAAGTTATAGTCTGCCTTCCGATATTCAACCCGGCGAAACCCGCAACAATGACCGACTGCCGTGGGCTAAAACCGTCGATTTGTCCATTAAATACACCGTGCCCTTATTTGGCCGACCCCGGCTCGAACTATCGGCGGATATCTACAACTTGCTGAATACGCAGAATATTTCGGGTTTTAACGTAGTGCGGGGCTCTTCGAATCAGTTTCAGCTTGGCCCGCGCGGGTCGGGCATTACGGTACGTTCGGCGGCTCCACCGCGCCAGTTTCAGTTTGGTGCCCGTTACGTTTTTTAACCAAACACCTCTAAATCCCTGAAGGGGACTTTATCTGCAAGTGAGCCAAGTCCCCCTCAGGGGATTTAGGGGTAAAGGTGATCTTAAGGGCACTCACATTAACCACAATCAATTTCTTTATTTACATGAAAATTCTCTTTTTCTGCTTACTCGTCACGACCACGCTGGCGCAGTCACCCACCAAACCCCGACGTATCTGGTTCGATACTGACCTCATGATTGGCCTGCCCGAACGGGCACCCCGCGAGGTTGACGATGGTGTTACGTTGATGATGGCGCTGCGTCAGGCTGATAAAGTTGAACTGGTGGGCATTAGTACGATCACCTACGTCGATTACGGCTATGATACGGCCAAAAAGCTGCTGGGTTGGTACAACAAGACCGGTAAAGACATTCCTGTCTACAAAGGCTCTGATTCGGGCCAGGATACCGGCGTGGAGAACGAAGCTACCAAAGCCATGGCGGATGCACTACGGAAAGAAAAACTGACTATGCTGGCGATTGGCCCGGTAACCAACGTAGCGACGGTTGTAAAAAATCACCCGGAATTAGCTTCCCGGATTGAGGAAGTGGTTGTGTGTGCTGGTCGAACCTCCGGATTCCCATTCCGGCCCGGGCTGGAGAAAATCACCGTCGGTGATTACAACTTCGAACGCGACCCCGAAGCTTTCCGCGTGCTGTTCGACGCGGGAATACGTATCGTTTTATCAGGATTTGAATGCAGCGCCTATACCCTGCTGGGGAAAACGGACATCGACTTCATGGCTAACTCTACCAACGAAGGCGACAAGTGGGTGTATGCACAACTACGGCCGTGGCAGGAACGCGCCAAAAAATTGTTTGGGGTAGAGGGATTCATTCCCTACGACGCGACTCCCCTCGGCTACCTGACCCATCCGGAGTATTTTAAATACTATCAAGACATTCCGGTACGTATCAATCGCAAGCCGAACGATGCTACGGTGGGGACTCTCGCCAATGGAAAAGAAAAACCCTTTCTGGAAGTTTCCTACGATTACAAAGACACCAAATGGCGTGCTACGTATGCCTATAAAACCTTACCCGGTTTCGAGGAAATTCTCCTCGAATCACTGAAAAACGCCCGTTAGTTAGTCGGGTGCATTTCTAAGCACTCAACACCATGTCAGCGGCTTCATCGAGTAACATTTTTTTCTGGGTCAAATCGAGGGAGAGTGGAAGTTGGGCTAGTCCGATAAGCCGGCGCAGGATTTCAACGCCCATGAACCCTTGCAGCAAGGCAGGCTCTAAATCACCCGTTGGCCGGTACTGATTAAGGGCCTGTTTTGCCAGAGACTCATCCTGCCGGGCTAGTTTCAGGTGGGCCAGCATTACCCCTAAATCAAACTCAGGCCGACCTAAGAAGCCAAACTCAGGATCTATGACGCGCGTGCCCGATGTAGTTTTGAGCCAACTACCCGGATAATAATCGCCATGTATCAACGTAGCGCCTGGCTGTAAGTAAATCTGTCCCAGTTGGGTAACCTTGCCGGTCAACGCCGGATTGGTTTTGTACGGTAACGAAAGAGCCTGCAAGCCTGACTCAACGCTATCCAAATCGAAGCCCGTATCCTGTCTGAACGGAAAACTGAATATATGCTCGTGGTTCAGCGAGCGCATAGCTTTGTTCTCTGGGAAAGTCGTTGCTTCGTCGCTCATACGAATAGCATGGAGGGCCGAAAGAAACTCCATTAACGATGCTAGGTCGTTGGAACTGATGGTCAGCCCAGGCTGATAGGCAAACGTAAAGTCGGTTCCTGACCCCAAATCCTCCAGCGCCAGTAGGTAATTGTCGGCATCGAACCCGATTAATTTTGGCGAAAACTTGCCTAACGTAGCATCACCGGCAATCTGCTCATAGAACCGGGCTTCCACTTCGATGCGCTCCATAGGGGCGGGTACCTGCGGGTATTTCTGCACCCATGGTCGGGCCTGTTTGACAATGAACGTCTGACGGTCTGTCGCTACCCGGACTACTACGTTCATATTGCCTTCACCCGGTTTGAGAACCGAACGGACTTCCTCATCCGGACTTATCCAACGATTTGCAATTAGCAGCTGAGTGAAGACCGGACTAGGCTTTTCTTCTAAAAAAAACGCCTTCGAAAACTGATCGGCAAACGGCGAATTAGGATTCATGAACTTATGTTTCAGGTACTAAACCAGTATAGAAATGCTAAACTAATGATTTTAACAGCCCAATTGAGTAAGGCAATAAATACGGTGCTGCCTTACTCAGTTGATTTGCGAATAAAAATGTAAAACCATCGGATCGCAGACGGTTGATGGCTGGAATACGATTAATTATTTTCATCCAGAAATCATGACCGATTCAGGCAAAGGTCCGCTAGACCTGCAATAGTCTAGCAGAGATTTCCCCTCAACAGCCATTGAGGAAATGAAAGAAAGATTTCTGGTTAACAGCCTAATGCTCTATTCAACTTAATAAGGCCAGTCCTTACGCACAAAACAGCTGGCGATCAGGCGTAGATTCCCGATTTTTGTAGCATGAATAACGTGTTTTTTTTACTGCTGCTTCTAACCGGGTTTAGCAGTTCTGCTCAAGTGCTACGTAAACGTACGGTTAAGCTGATGGGCAGTCGGTTCGATATAACCATCGTCACGAACGACTCCCTGACGGCCGAACAAAACATTGATACCGTCATTGCCGAAGTGACACGTATTGAAAATCTGATTTCGGACTGGAAAACGGATACGCAGATTTCAAGGATCAATCAAAACGCGGGCATTGCCCCGGTACGTGTCGATCCCGAAGTGTTCGCTCTGACTGAGCGGGCGCTTCACTTCTCCCGCATCACCAACGGCGCTTTTGATATCAGCTTTGCCGCCATGGACCGCATCTGGAAATTCGACGGTTCGATGACCCAGATGCCCAGTCCTGCGGCCATCAAAAATTCGGTTCGGAACGTGGGCTATCAGAACATCGTCCTCGACCGCGAACACTTAACGATTTTCCTGCGTAAGAAAGGAATGAAAATTGGCTTCGGAGCGCTGGGCGAAGGTTATGCAGCCGACCGCTGTCGCGCTATGATGCTGGCGCGAGGTATAAAAGCCGGGATTGTGAACGGATCGGGCGATATGAGTGCGTGGGGAAAACAGCCCGACGGCAGCGATTGGGCAATTGGCATCACGAATCCTCTGCACAGAGACACGATTTTTGCCATTGTGCCGCTGAAAAAACCAGCCGTGGTCACGTCGGGAAGCTACGAAAAGTTTGTGACCTTCAACGGCAAGCGGTATGCCCATATCATCAACCCCAAAACGGGCTACCCGACAACCGGCGTGAGCAGCGTAACGGTCTTTGGCCCCAGCGCCGAAACCGCAAATGGATTTAGTACGTCGATGATGGTGCTGGGTAAAGAGGCCGGTTTGAAACTGATCCGAAACTATCCAGAATACAGCTATATCCTGATTACCGATAAAGGCCAGATTTTCGCTTCACTAGGCTTAGGCCTGAAGCAGCATAATTTGTAAAACGATTGTTTAATAACAATCCATCAGAATCTGGCCGTGCGACTGGTAGAAGCTGACAGACTGCCCCAGCTTGTTCTGGCAGATGGTGTCGAGCAGAGCAAGTACGTCCTTCTGCATGGCCAGCGATCCGCAGATCATCACGACACCTTTCTGAGACAGTACGTTAGCCATGAAGTCCGTGTCGCGGCTGAGCAGATCACTGACGTATTGTTTGTTTCCCTCCCGCGAATAAGCCACGTGTAAGCGGCTCAACTGCTTCCCCGATTGGCTCACTTCCAAAAAATCCTGGTAGAGCGTAAAGGACGCACTTGCCCGGAAACCGCAGTACAGGTGACAGGGCACCCGCTGTTTGTTCTGGTTGATCATCCCCAAAAACGGAGCGATACCGGTACCATTGGCAATCATGACAACAACAGGGGCTTCTTTCGGAAAATGAAAATGATCGTTATTGACAATCCGGGCCTGAATCGTCTGGCCAGGCCTTAACTCGTGCAAAAAGCTTGACCCCAGCCCATTCGGATGTAGTCGTACGCTCAACTGAAGCTCGTTGTCGAGCATACCAATTGAATAAAGTCGTTCACGATGATCGTTAGCGGGGTAGATCGCCAGCAGGTCGCCCGACGTAACGCGACTTCGGCGGTCAGCCTGCAGCCGAACCAGAAACGTACCGTCGGGCTGCGAAGTGCGGGTGTTATCCGTTACCGTCAACGTATCCAGCTTAATAGCGGGCGTTTTCAGCAGGTCCGACGCTACCGGCATGACCAGCCCGGTTTGCTGCGACCAGGCCTCGGCCCAGAGACCAAACTCATCCGGCGACCGGTCATTGACGGTATGAATATCGACCAGCGGCACAGCCCACGACTGCCGCGTAAGCAGCTGATTTACTTCGAACGCAAACTTGCAGAAGTCGGGATAGGCGTGGGAGCCGAACCCAACCACCGAATACCGAACCAGTTGCGACTGCGGCTGTTGTTCAACCAAAGCCCTGAACCGGGTCGCGTTCGTTGGTGCGTCGCCCAGCCCGTAGGTAGCCGTGAGCGCAATTAGGTGCTCGGCTTTGGGAAAAACCGTGTACTTGTTAAACTCAGTCAGGTACGCTTTTTCGCCCTGCTTCAGCAATTGCTGGTGAATGAACTGACCAAACCGGAACGTACTGCCGTTCTCCGAACCGACCAGAATAATGAACCGGCTCTCGTCGGCCCCGAACTTATTTTTGACCCGGTTGGCCCGCCGTTTTAGGGTGATAGCAAACCCGGAATAGATAAAGAAAAGAATGTTGGTGGAGGCAATGGCCAGAATAACGGCCCAGATCGCACTTGTTCGGCCGGTGTGCAGGTTCAGGCTCAGGTTGGTCAGCAGCACGGCGGTTGGGTAGCGGTTTTCGTTCAGAATATCGCCCGTGAGCTGGTTGACCGTCAGTTCGCGGTCTTTGAGTTTAAGCGTGTAATAATCCTCCACATCCTCCGAAAAAGGAAACTCGACGCTCTGCACCTCTGACAGGCGGGTGTTCTTGAATACAGCAAAATCGGCCAGCTTCCGTTCCGGCGTTGACCGAATGGCGTCGAAGTCGATGGTGGCCGAAACTTTTTCGGACTTGATCAGCTCAAACCGTTCCAGCGACAGGTACGTACCCGACAGGGCAATAATGAAGATGGGAATGAGCGAGAGCCGACCGAGCACTACGTGGTAATACTGGGCAAAGTTATCGCGCACGATGCGGGTAAAGAACCGCTTCACGCCCCGCTGCCGCTGAATAATCAGCATAGTGCCCGAGACGGTAATGAGTAGCAGCAGAAAGGCTGTCAGCCCAATAAAGAACCGGCCAATTTCTTTCAGAAACAACGAACGGTGCAGGGCCGTTACCCACTGAAAAAACTCGCTCTGCCCGGTAGGTTTACCTAAAACCTTGCCCGTTTGCGGGTCAATGTAGGCGGTCAGGTTTTTGCCGTCGACATCGCTGCCTTTGACCTGCACGAACCCATTGGCATCCACACTCAACTCATTGATCTCCTGCCCACTCTGTTTGAGAACGGGCAGCGTCTGGGCCAGTGTAAGCTCCGAAAAATTAGCCACCCGGTAGGGCTGCATCTTCTGCGAGACCGGCTCGAACGCCAGAATAATGCCCGTGATGGATGCCAGGGCCAATAAAAGAAAAGAAGATACAGCCAGGGCTAAATGGCTGTATCTCCACACAGAAATAGTCATACGATGTGACTCCGGTTAATTCGGGGTAGCTCCGCTAGAGCAACTTAGTTGGCGGTGTTGGGGCTGAAGCGCACGTAACGGATGTAGCCGGTGCCTTCGGTCTTGGCCGAAAGAGCCTCCGTGGTCAGCGGAATCTCCAGATCTTTTACGTGGTACTTCTTGTCTTCCACTGCACTCTCGAACCGCAGTTTGTAATCCTTATTGAGTTTCGAATTGTCGATGTCCAGCACCGTCACGCTCCGGTCGCCCCCGGCCACCGAGGCTCCGGTAATGGCGCTGATGTTGGGCGTTTTTTTGCCCAGCGCCTTGTGCCATTCTTTCAGGTCGGGATACCATTTTTTGTCGGAACCGAGCACGTACAGCGTTTTTTCGTAAGCGCCTTTTCCGTTGATGAGCGACACCACAACGTAGGCCCCTTCGCCCATGTAGTTGGTCATCTGAATCATGCACTTATACTGCGACGTACCCGACTGTTGCGCCAGCGAAGCCGATGAACTCCCCGCGAACAGAGTCAGTGCCAGCAGGCCAATTTTATGCAAACGAGACATACCTTATTTCAGAAAAGTAAGCGATACATTGCCTTTCGACAGCGATTCATTCTCGCTGGCTAGATCGTAGGCAGTTTCTTTAAAGCTGGTGGGAATTTCTTTCTTCGCGCCAATCGACAGCAGGTACTTCAGCATGGCATCGTCTTTGGCAACCATGGCTGCTTTATGCAGGGCGGTAATGCCTTCCTTGTTGCGGGCGTTCACGTCAAGCTGGAGTGGTTCCAGCTTTTTCAGCAGCGACAGGTCGTTTTTGGCAACGGCCAGGTGGTAAAGCGTATTGCCGTTTTTCTGCGGGGCTTTTACGTCCAGTCCTTTGTCCTGAAGCAGTTGCAGTTTCGTCGTAAACTCATCCGTACTGGGGCCGCCTTCGCCACGCGCGCTACCCGCGGCCGGGTTCGACTGTATCAGGTAAGCCGCCAGGTTATCGCCGTTTTTGTCGATTGCTTTAACATCGGCCCCTTTGTTGATTAGGAAGCTTACTGCTTCGGGGGAGTTGCCTTTTACGGCCATCGCCAATGCCGTTACGCCTTTCTGATTAGCCTGATTAATGTCTTTCACCTTCGGCAGCAATAGTTCCAGCACCGCCATGTCCCGGTTGGATGCAGCCGCGTTCATAAATACCGTATTACCTTCTTCATTGGCTTGATTTACATCAACGCCTTTGCTCAGGAAGTACTGAATCAGTTCGTTCTGGCGGGGCCGACGAACAATGGCGTGCAGCGCGTTTTCGCCATTTTTGTTGGTAACGGTCGGTTTCAGTTTCAGACTTTCCAGGTACTGGAACACCTCCGGCGAGTTGGGTCCCCGCCGTGAACCCTGGCTGGCCATAATAAATGCGTTATCCTGCGCCGGTACACCTTTTTCGAGCAAGGCTTTCATGGTCGCTATATTACCGCCCCGGGCCGCGTAGCTGAAGGCGTTGTTGCCGGCCGCATCCGTACTTTTCAGGTCCAGCCCCTTCGATACGAAATAGTCGGTCAGTTTCAAGTCCTTGTCATTAGCGATGGCAATCAGCAGGGCGTTGGCTCCGTCGTGGTTGAGGTCTTTTTTAAGGTTGGCCCCGTTTTTCAGGCAGAGGTCATACACCTGCGTGTTGGACTGACCGTTAGCCGCGGCAAAATTCAGTGGGGTCATGCCGTGATTGTCTTCCAGGTTGGCCTTCGATCCTTTGCTAAGCAGGTGTTCCATCAGTTCGACGTTGCCCCGGTTGGCCGCCCAGTGAATATAGATACGACCGTCGTGCGTCAGCTTGGACAGCTCGTTACCCGGCTGCGCCAGCAGGTATTGTACCGTTTCGTTGGGTGCCCCAGCGTTGATAGCCATCACGACGGGATCAAACCCTGCCGGATTAAGCTGCGACGGGTTACTGCCTTTTTCAACCTCTGCCTTAACCTGATTTACGTCCGGCTTATTTTGCCAGAATGACTGGTCAAGCAGCGTGTTTTTCTGCGCCTGAGCTGAGAAAGCAAGACTGATCAGAATGGCACTCACTAGTTTTTTCATAGGGTCAATACAGAGAATACGTAGGTCATTAGACGACCAGATACCTACAATCGCTTAATGGCCTGCAAATTACTAAGATTTAGTCTAAATAAGACGCGCAATGTCATTTTTAATGACTTTTCATAACTCGTTCTTATTTTTTGTGATGAGCCAGGTCACTTTAAATCAATCCGCCAGTTGGTCGAGCGTTCTATATGATTCACCCGCTGAAGAATTAAACGTTACGGGGTGTAATATCAACTCTGTCACTTACATGGCCGTCTAACTATCATCAATCTATAAAATCAGCCGCTTAGAAGACATATTAAGAGCGCCCCATGCCATGACTCATTCCCCCTTATCGGAAACAGAAGCCCAGCACTGTAGCATTCAACTTCGCTCGTCAATCAAAAATTTGGGCAATACTTGTATATATAGTTTTCTTATATATCTTTGCTGCATATTCACTTAACTGGTTAACCGTGATGGATTCAGCTGATGTCGTTCGGGATGTACTCAGACTAATGGTGCTTAATTTGTTGGCGCAACGCGGACGGATGTATGGATACGAGATCACTCAGGGCGTAAAAGCATCCAGTAAAGACCAGATAAGTCTTACTTTCGGTGCGCTCTATCCCGTGCTTCACAAGCTTGCGCACGAGGGGCTATTGACGACCCAGATCGAAGAAACTGACGGTCGACTCCGTACATATTATACGCTGACGCCATCCGGCAGTGATTCGGCTTCTGAGAAGGCAAATCCTTTGAAGCGGTTCATTACTCATATACGTTTGCTACGCTACTCGTTGAATCACCGTCTGGTATTAAATTCTATTCCTAATTAGCCCGTTAACCATGAAAAAGCTATCCAAAACACAACTTCATCAACTGGATCAGGCCCTGCGCCGTAATCGCCTGCAGCAGGCTTTACATGCCGAACTGATGGACCACTTAGCCATTGATATCGAATACCTGATGGCTGGTGGCGAGTCGTACGAAGTTGCCTTGCAGCGGGTATTGCAGGAAGCTAACCCCCAGGCGCTTGAACACTTAAAACAAACTTACCAGCAGGTTCTCCATCTCGTTCCCCTACCTACCTTGCTCAACCGATTCGCTCCCAAACGATATGCTAAGCGCCGGTCGAGACCCGGTCAATACCAGCAATGGCAGCAAGCCAGTGTCCTTGCCTTTGTGACGTTAATGATTTGCCTGATGTGGGTGTGTCAGGTGTTTGCAGTGCCGTTACAGGCGTTTGGAACCGTATGGCTTGTTGGCTTGGCGAGTGTATTCGGAGCAATCAGTGCTCGCTGGTTATTTCGGCGTCGACCCCGCCGAGTTCGTCCGCACTGGGCTTAAGCGGCTTGTGCCGTTTTCTGATCGATCCGCTCACGCAGTTTACTTCTTCTCTCATGCTTGCGCACTACCTGAGGTTGAGCTGGCGTCACCTGTGGCAAAACCGCTCCCTGAATCTGATTAGCATTAGTGGCCTGGCAGTCAGTCTGGCTAGTGGACTGATCATTTTTTTGGTTGTCAACTACCTGTTCAGCTTTGACCGGTATCACCCGCATATGGACCGGTCATACTGGATTGTTACCGATGTGAACCGTGAACAGGTGATGCCGACGGATGCCGCGCCCCGTCCGCTGGCCGAGGTACTCCGGCGTGATTATCCGTTTGTAGAACATGCCGTCCGGTTAGAGACCTTTTTCGGACGTACCATTAGCGTACCTGACGGCAAAGGAGGCTGGGCGAAGAAGTTCGGCGAAGCCCGCACTATCTGCTTTGCCGAACCTTCTTATTTTGACTTATTCGGTATTGAATGGGTAAGCGGTGATCAGAAAACATCGCTGAGCGCCCCGAATACAATTGTCCTCAGTGAGCGATACGCTCAGAAGTACTTCGGTACGGAACGGCCGCTGGGGCGAACACTGCGGTTGGATAACCGGACGAATCTGACGGTAACGGGCATTATGAAAAATCCCCCCGCCAACACCCAGCTACGTTACGATGCGCTGGTATCATACGCTACGATTCCCGTACTGGAGGGGCCAACTGCTTTGCAGGATTGGCAGGGACTGCAAGCGATGTGTTTTGTTCGTTTACAGAAGGACGCAGCCGCCCAGCAGTTGCAACACGTGTTGCCCGCTATTGGCCGGAAACATCTGCCTGCCGACGAAGTCGCTCATTTTACGTATCACGCACTCCCTCTTGAAGACCTTAACCACGAACGGAGCGGAACGGCTCCGCGCCCAATTCTATACGTATTGATCGGCATAGGGGTGCTGCTGGTCATCGCCGGTTGCCTCAATTATGTGAATGTGGCTACTGCCCGGATGGTGAAACGCTCCCACGAAATAGGAGTTCGAAAAGCAGTCGGTGGTACCCGTCGACAGTTAGTCGGGCAACTGCTGTTAGAAACGGCTCAGATTACGTTGATCGCGGTGCTGCTGGCATTGCTGCTAACTCAACTGACATTGCCACTCATTAACCAGACACTGGCAAGTCAAATCGAGATGCTTAGCCCGGATATTTCACTCAAGGATTTAGTTCAGCCGAAGGCAATGCTCTGGTTTGTGAGTCTGATCGTGGGCGTTATTATGCTGGCGGGGCTGTATCCGGCGCTGGTCTTATCCGGTGTTACGCCCTCGTGGGCTTTGGCGGGTCGGCTGATTACCCGGCCGGGTAAACCTTTTCCGGTAAGACAGGGGCTAGTTGTAAGTCAATACGTAGTCGCTCAGTTGTTTTTAATGGGAGCGATGGGGATGACGGCGCAGCTTCGGTACATGCAAACCGTTCCGTGGGGATTCCAGTATGACAACAGGTTCTCCGTCTGGCTTCCCCAGCAAGGGGCCGTTCCACTCAGCCAGTTGAGAGCCCGTTGGCTGAGTCTACCGGGCGTTGAACAGGTGAGCTTCGGAAGTGATCCGCCCGCTTCGCCATACAACCGCCCCAGCCCATTCAGCTACCATACGGCAACCGAACCCGGACCGTTTGAGACCCGCGTCCGGGCCGCCGATGATCAGTATTTGTCCGTATTCGGTCTTACGCTATTGGCTGGGCGAAACTTCCACGTAACGGACACCACTGGCGGAGAAGTGCTGGTCAATCAAACGCTGGTCAAGCAATTAGGTACCACGGTGCAGGCAATTGTGGGAAAACGAATGCGGGTAAAAGATGCTGATCGCACAATCGTCGGGGTGGTTCAGGATTTTCGCAGTGGGAATTTACACAGCCCGGTGCTGCCCGTTACGCTCATTCACGATTTACCCCATAGCCGGATGGCCATACTGACACTGGCACCAAATCAATCGACCACGAGCCTAAAGGCGATCCAACGGGTGTGGGATGAAGTTCTGCCCGATCAGGTGTACCGCGCAGACTGGCTGAGTGATTTGTTCGTGACGTTTTCAGAAACCGAGCGACTAGGGACGACTTTGGTGCAGGTGTTCGCCTGCATTGCCATTGGCATGAGTTGTCTGGGTTTGTACGGACTCGTAACGTTCATGGCTGAGAGCAAGGCCAAGGAAATAGGCGTTCGGCGGGTGCTGGGTGCCCGAACCCGACAACTGCTGTGGTTGTTTGGCCGCGAGTTCGGTAAGCTACTGACGCTGGGATTCCTCCTAGCCGCTCCGCTGGGCTGGTGGCTGCTGTCGAGTTGGTTACAGTCATACGCCCACCGTATTCACCTGAACGGCTGGGTGCTGGTCGCTACTGCGGGACTGACTGTAATAATTACGAGTCTAACCGTGTTGCGTCAAGCCCTCAAAGCGGCTGCTTCCAGTCCAATTCGGTATCTAGAGACGAAATAATTCTGTTCTGAATACGACCAGTTTCCCTTACTCACAACGTACCATTTTCGATTCCCTACCTGATGAAATTGATTGTTGCTTGTCTGTTACTACTGAGTCTGGTCCCGGCGCGGGCTCAATCCGCTCGTCCGGTGGCTTCTCAATCAGCCGACGCTAAGGTCGAAATCCTGTGGGATAAAGATGGAGTCCCACACATTTATGGGCAAACGCTCGAATCGATGTATTACGGCTTCGGTTACGCCCAAATGCACAATCACGCCAACCTGCTCCTGCAGCTCTACGGGCAGGCACGGGGCCGGGCGGCTGAGTACTGGGGAGCCGAATACCTTGACTCCGACAAAATTGTGACGCTCTTTGAGACCCCCGAACGAGCGCAGAAGCACTATCAACAGCAGGAGACCGACTACCGGCGGTGTCTGGATAGTTTTGTTCAGGGGTTGAACGCCTACGCGAAGGCGCACCCGGAGGCCATCGGAGCGGACTATAAACAAGTACTGCCCATTACGGGGCCAGACGTACTGGCCCACATAAGCCGGGTAATTTGTCTGGAATTCATCGGGGGGAATGAAGCCGGGGCCGCTCGGTTAATGCCACCTGGCTCGAATGCGTACGCCATTGCTCCGTCGAAATCGGCTTCGAACAAAGCCCTGCTGATGGCGAATCCGCATTTACCGTGGGAGGGCTTCTTTCTCTTTTTCGAAGCGCATCTCAACGGACCAGATTTTATGGCGTATGGGGCCTCACTGGTGGGTCAGCCGGTGCTCAACATTGCGTTTACGAATAATCTCGGCTGGACGCATACGGTCAATACCATCGATGCCGCTGACCGTTACTTGCTCACCGTACAGGAGGATGGGTACGTACTGGACGGAGTCAAGCAGGCCTTCAAGCAGAAACGTGTCACGCTGAAGGTCAGGCAGCCCGACGGGCAGCTTAAGGAACAGCCCCTGACCTATCGCTACAGCAAGCACGGGCCGGTGATGACCAGTCAGGATGGGAAAACGTACGCGTTACGCTTCGCGGGTTTAGAAAATCCATCTATGGCGGCTCAGCACCATGCCATGGCTCAGGCCCACAATTGGGCAGAGTTTGAAGCGGCTCTGAAGCGTATGCAGTTGCCTATGTTTAACGTTGTCTATGCCGACAAGGCGGGTAACATCCTGTATTTGTTCGGCGGGAACGTACCAAAACGTAGCGAAGGCGACTGGCGTTTCTGGCAGGGTACCGTCGATGGGGCAGCATCGAAGTTCATCTGGACCGAGACGCACCCGTACGCTGATTTGCCCAAGGTGTTTAATCCGCCCGCCGGATTCGTGCAGAACGCCAACGATGCTCCCTGGAGTTGTACGTTCCCGGCCGTGCTGGACCCCAAATCGTTTCCAGGCTATATGTCGCCGGTGGGGTTTCCGTTACGTCTGCGGCCTCAACGATCCATCAATCTGCTGAAAGACGACAAATCAGTTACGTTTGAGGAATTAGTCGGCTATAAACTGAACACGGGTATGGAAGCCGCCGACCGCTTTCTGGATGATTTGCTGACGGCCGTGGATCAACAGGCGGATCCGGTTGCCAAAGAAGCGGCCTCGGTACTTAAAGCCTGGGACCGAACCACCAATGCGAACAGCAAAGGAGCTGTATTGTTCGCGGCCTGGTTCGACCAGTTTAATCCTGGTATGGCAGCGGTCGGCTGGGACCCACAGCGGCCGGTCAGTACACCCGACGGGCTGAAAAATCCTCAGCAGGCGGTTGAACTACTCATTAAAGCGGCCGGTCAGGTTCGCCAGCAGTACGGTCGACTGGATATTGAATGGGGTGAGGTAAACCGGTTCGGGTCGGCTGGGCAGGATGTTCCGGCAAATGGCGGTTCCGAGCAATACGGAATTTATCGAACCATTCACTTTATGGCCGATCGCCAGCAAAAGGGTAAAAATCGAGCCGTAGCCGGCGACACCTACGTTGCCATTACCGAATTTGGCGATAAAGTGCGGGCGCAGGTATCGTTAAGTTACGGCAATGCGAGCCAGCCGGGCAACAAGCACCGTGGCGATCAGTGGAACCGCATGTCAGAAAAAAAGCTTCGCCCCGCGTTACTGGACCGACAGGACGTACTGAAGCAACTCGAACGGCGGGAAGAAGTAACGGTTAACTCAGGACAGTAACTTCATTTGTCCTGCACCAGTAAAGCTGATTTAGTAAACATCGGTTTTTACCGAAAATTAGTAACGAATGCCCAAAGCTGCGTTTTCCGTCGAGAACGCGGCTTTGGGCATTTGGCGTAAGGAACGGTTGGCGATTGATTTGCCCCAATCCAAACGCTAATTACAACTACTGATACGTTTCTTTTTTAATCCGCCAGCAGACTTGGTTTGCTTTGCAACAAGGGATGGGTATTGTCGGCGTAATACCGGTTTCCGATACGTATTGCGCTGTATCCCCCTCCCGGCTTCTCCTACAAGGGGAGGTTGGAGAAGGGGGCATACAAAGTCTGTACTATCTATCCTGAAAGAGCCTAATTAGCTTCCTGACGTCATAACGTCATGCGGAGTCGTTGGCCAGCAAGTTGTCGAGATTCATAAACAAATGAATGCATACGTAGCGTGAGGAAGCAAAGCCAAACAGGCAATAGACCGGATAGACTGACGCTTAAGCCGTTTGTCTGGCTCGTTCTGTTTGCCATGAGTTGTGTATGTACGGCCTGCTCGGAGCCGAAGGCGCCCAAGCAGCTAATCCCTGCCTTCTACCACTGGAAAGCCGTTTACGAATCAAAGTTGACCGCAAAAAAAGTTCTATTTCGGCTTGGCGTTCATCAGCTATACCTTCGCTTCTTCGATGTCGACTGGGACGCCGGTAATCGCCAACCGCTGCCAAAGTCCGTGGTACGCTTTGGTGAGCGGCCCACGGGATTAACGGTGGTCCCAGTCGTATTCATCACCAATCGAACGCTGCTGAACCTACCTGACCAGGATGTGCCCGCGCTTGGCCGAAACATAGCCCGGAAGATTGAGCAGATTGCCCATCAGAACAAGATCGTCATCCGTGAAGTGCAGCTCGATTGCGATTGGTCGCCGAAAAGTCGTGATCGGTATTTTGCCTTATTACGTGCGGTGAAGCAGCAACTACGGGTACCTCTATCGGCCACAATCCGGCTGCATCAGGTCAAATATGCCGACCAGACGGGTGTGCCGCCCGTTGAGCGAGGTATGCTGATGTTTTATAACGTGGCCGACTGGAAAGACCCGAACACTCGTAATTCGATTCTTGATCTGGATGTCGCCAGTCGCTACACAGGGTTTCTGGAAAAATACCCGTTACCGCTGGATGTTGTACTGCCCTTGTTTAACTGGACGATTGTGTATCGAAACGGCCGTTTTCTGACGATTCTGAATGGCGTTCGGCAGGATCAACTGGTAAAGAAAACCTTCCTTAAACAACAGCCTGACCCAAACCGCTACGTTGCCGTTCGTGATACAACAGCCTTTGGCTTATCGGTGCGGGCCGGTGATCTGTTTCGCGCCGAAGCCTGTACCCAACAACAATTACGTGAAGCAAAGGCACAACTGTTATCCAGAATCCGGAATCAAACGCTTACGTTCGCTTTATACCACCTCGATAGTACTGTTCTTTCAGCTTATCCCCATGACTACCTTCAGACCCTTTTCCGGCCGACTCCGTAAGGCTGTTTTATCCGTCGGCATTCTCCTGGCCTTCGCCTGCGGACCCGGCTTATTCGACGAGAATGAATTCCTAAGTTTTTTTCAACCCGAGAGCAGCAACGCACAGCCGCAGGACCGGCTATATTTCTTTACGCCACAGCTTTACGACTACACGAATGAGCTAAACCGGGAAGGTGACGATACGCTTCTGATTGATGAGAATGTGCGGGCCTGGGCGGCTTATGCCGGAGAAAAAGTACCGATGGCTGCGGTCGCTAAAGCACTGTATAAAGCTGACGATACCGCCGACAACGCCTTTAACGCGGCCCTACAACAAGCCCAGGCACCGGCGCTGGATTACCTGAAACTGGCGCGTAACGCAGATCAGGCAAGTCCCAGAGGAGATCAATGGACGCCAATACCGGCGGACACGGCCCGATTAACGCAACTGCTTGGTGAGGCTCGGGCTGGCTACGAATCAGCCTCCGACCCGTTTTTGAAAGAACGGTATGCGTTTCAAGCGGTAAAACTGGCCGATCAGATTGGCGATTATGATCAGTGCCGAACCCTGTACGATCAACTAGTTGTGTCCCTGCCGAAAAAGACATTCATCAGCGATTGGGCCTTGTGTCGCCATGCGGGTGCTACGTTCTCAACCGGTGATACCGCGCGGGCTATTTATGAGTTTGCGCAGGTGTTTGACCGCTGCCCATCGCGACGGCCACAAGCCGAAGCCAGCTTACGAATCTACGGGGTTCGTTTTCAGGAAGGAGCGCTTCAACACGCCCGGAACGATCAGGAGAAGGCGGCTATTTATGCCTTGTGTGCAATTCAACCCAAACAGGATGCGCTGCCGCTACTGAAAGAAGTGGTGAAGTTGACGCCCAAAAATCCGCTTATCGAGCTCATTATGGCGCGGGAAATCAACCGGAACGAATATTTCTTTCTGTCGGAGTCGAACCCCATATACGGTTATGATGATGCCAGCGACCGGGATTCATTAAAATTTGAAGATCGAAAGAAACTATCGCAAACCTACGGCGATCAACTACGGGAGTTTGCGATGGAAGCGGCCACGAACAAGGAATTGAATGACCCAGCGTTCTGGTACACAGCCGCTGCCTACATTGCCTATTTAAGCAAAGACTTCGATGAGTCAGCCAAAACGCTGGATAAAGCCACTCAGGCCCCGACGACGAATTCTACCTTGAAAAAACAGATCGCCTTACAACGCATGCTTTTGCTAGCCGCACAGACTGAGCAGATTACGCCCGATACAGAAACGAAGCTGATCGGTTATCTGGAAGAATTTGGCAACTCCGAAAATTTCCGGTTCGGCAACGCGTTCGTAACCGTCTGTCAACAGTTTGCCCAAAAATACCTGGGGGAAGCCAGCCAGACGAAATCAGGTGGCTGGTTATCTGGATGTAGCCGGCCAAAAGCCGGTTCGGCAACGGATGCAGCCCTGGCCAAGTCGTATTTACTGACGATGCTGACCTCCTCAGAATTAAATCGGAGCGGTGGTTACGTCGATATCAATACCGACCAGCTTGTGATCGAAGACTCATCGTCGGCGAATACGGTGCAACAGGTGGTTACGTTCGCGGAAGCGCCTACGGCTACTGATTTCGACAAACGGTTGCTAAAGCTGACGGGCTTTACGCCAGACTATCTGTATACCTTACTGGGCCGCCGACTGCTGGCTGAACATCGCTACGCAGGCGCTGCTGCGGCCTTCGGTAAGGTGAATCCTAAAACGTGGAAAGAGGAGCCGTTCGTGAGTTATTTCACCCATAACCCGTTCGAGGTTCCGACCAGTAAACGCCAGAAGCCCGGGACGAATGTCTATAATCCCGTTCAGTTCGCTCAGCGAATGGCGCAATTGAATGAGCAGGTAACGCATCTGTCCGGCGACGAAGCGGCTAAAGCATATTATGAGTTGGGCTGCGGAGCCTACAACCTAAGCTGGTTTGGTAACTCGTGGGTACTCGTTAAACGCTCGTGGAGTTCGGTCGAATTGCTGTCAACGCTGTATAATGCGAATAATAAACCGGGCGAACTGGATCGGACGGGCCAGAAATTGATGCGTAATTCGTATTACTCAACAACTCCGGCCAAAGCATTTTTTGAAAAAGCTATGAAATCGGCCCGCCAATCGGAACTGGCCGCTAAAGCGTGTTTTATGGCCGCTCAGTGTGAACAGAGCGAGCTGACAACCCGTCTGGCGGTTGAGGAAGTGAAACGGGGATTTATTGATCTGGATAAAGCCGGTTGGGAGACTCTGGTCGAGAAGCTAAGACGCGATGAGTACGGTCATTACTTTACAAAACTGTCGACCGACTACAAACAAACGAAGTTCGAGGCTGAAATGCACCGCGAGTGTGCTACCTACGGCGATTTTGTATCGCAACGCTAAGAAGCTTACTTCGAACGGTTAATCATTCGAAACGAACCACTGATCGACTGTAAGCTACGGCTTACGTAAGTTTCGTTGGTCAATCCGTTCGGACAAGCGACTTTCGGGCTGCTGTCTTGGCTCTTGGCCAAAACAGCAGCCCGAAGTGTTTGGCACGCTGATTACGCCGTAAACCGCTGGCTAAATAGCTTCCTTATGAGTTGAATCTGATTTTGTTACTTCGGCCATGCAGACCTTTTTTTGTTGCTTACTCCTGGCTTCCTCCGTGTTCGTAGCGGCTAATTCGCTTCAGGAATCCCCTCAGGAGTCGCTGAACCAGTACGTAGCGTTCATGAACCAATCGGTTGATGAGCTGCTCAGCCGATTCAAGATGCTTCAGACGTACCAGGACGAGGTTAAACAATACAAAAAGCGGAGCGACTACCGGCTTCGGCTGCCTTCGTCGGGGCCGCTCGAGGAGTATTATTACAAGAAAGCGTTAGCTGTCAGTGGACTGACACCGGCCGAAAAACAACGGCTGACGGCTAGTACGCAGTCGCTTTGGCAACTGATCAACAAAATTGATCAGACGGGTAAGGCGCTGGAAACCTACGTTCGTCTCAACGATTATCAGCGCGATAACTTTAAGCAGTCAGATGCCTTGATGCGGGAAATGCAGGCGCTCTTCGGCCAATTCCGCAGCGAAAAAGAAGGGTTTTATAAACAGGTTCAGCGGGTCTACCGTCGGTATCAGCCTTACCTGCCAACCAACGGCTATCTGTACAGCGAAAAAGAGATGGAGCAGGTGCTGACGGGCCAAAAACAACTGCTGGATACGTTAACGTTCTACCTGGACGAAGACATAAAGACGCAATGGCCGGTTGAGCTTGTCCAGCAGAGTATGCTGGCGGATGAAAAAGCACTGGCCGAGTTGGGAAAAGCTAAAACAGCGGTTGAGTACCCGGCGTCGGATATGATCGGATCCTTTAAATCGGCTTTGCAGTCACTCCAGGACGTTAAGCGCCGGGCAGTCGACGATCATACCTTTGCCGCTCAACAGTCGTCGCGGCATGGTAATGAGGTGTATCTCTCGCTAATCAATTATTATAACAATGATTTACTGGCTACGTATCAGTCGTTTGTTGGTTATAGCGCCCCGGCCAAACGGCTGCTGAATTACCCAAAGTTTTGCCCGGTGTTCGCATTGGAGTCGCCTACCCCTACGGCCCAGAAATCAGCTCAGACCGAGCCGTTTAAAGACGTTCGTCCGGTGGCATTTACCATCAAACCCGCTGACGCACCAGCTCCTGTCGCTACGATTAAAGCCCTAAACGACTACGTCGAGTTCATTAACGAGTCGCTGCGGCAGATGCACCTTCTGCAATTGACCCTGCGGAATTACCAGTGGTCGGCGGAACATTACCGCGATCCGGCCAGCGGCCGGCGCCGAGCGAACCTAACGTATTCGCACGAAGACTTTAAAGTGCCTAAGTCAGAATACCAGTTGCTCCTAAGTGCCAGCCAGCACATTCCGCAACCGTATCGAGCTTCGATCAATGGCCTGGCCGGAGTGTTGTTAGCGATGCTGAACGAAATGGATAATCTGAGCATCGAGCTAATCCGGTATACGAGCGAAAAACAATACCTTGACGATCACCTGCAACGCTCGGATGCAATTCTGGACCGATACCTGTATCTATTCGATACGTTCGACCAGAAAAAGGAACGACTGTACACCGATGTTCGGCGTATTTATGAAAGCTACCCCGCGCCTAACCCCAGCAGTTCGTGGTCTGTAGCCGGTAAGGCATTGCTGAAAACCCTGGACGAAAACAAAGAGATCCTGTTTGGTATCAAGGCGTATTTGAAAAATGAAGCCGCTCAGTTACCCGCAGTCGACAAGGTACAAGTCGATGCCCGGGCATTGATTGCGAATGAATATCAAAATCTGAAAGGGCTGCAACGATACGGACGTAACAACGGCTTATGTCCGTATACGCCCTACGAAGACCTGGCCGAAAATTCGTTGCGGTTTGCCGATATGGCGCAGAAGGTGAAACCGGCTTTTGTGGCCGCTACGCAACAGCGGCATCCGTACGAGGAGTTTTATTACTTCTACAACAACCAGTTGGTTTACCAATACAACAACTTCAGCGAACTGGCTAAAGTAGGCCTGCTGAAAGCGGTTACGCAACCTGACCTTTTCGTTTTCCGTCAATCAACACCATCGACCGCGGCTAAGGTTGAACGACAAGAGCAACCACTGGCCACAACCAGACTTCCTGCTGTGGTGAATGTTACGTCCGAGACGCCTACCCCCCTACTCGATCGTAAGCCAGCGATACCACCGACCAATGGCAAGTCAGTTCAGCACGATACGGTGTATGTAGAGCGGACGCGAACGGACACCGTGTACGTAGATCGCGCAAATCTGCGGGATGTAAGCCCGACCTTAAACGGGTTTGCGGCCAATAACATGGTCCTGCTGCTGGACGTATCGGCTTCGATGGATTCGCCGTTTAAGCTACCCTTGCTCAAGCGATCGATTAAATCGTTGCTGAGGTTGCTTCGTCCGGAAGACCAGATTTCGGTTGTCGTATATTCGGGTAAAGCCAAGGTCGCCTTAAAGCCGACCTCAGGTGCGAACGCCGACGAGATTGCCCGGGTGATTGATCAGCTTCAGTCGACGGGTGATACCGACGGCAACGAAGGCATTCGGCTGGCGTATAAAGTGGCCAACAAAAACTACATCCGGGCGGGCAACAACCGCATTGTGCTGGCTACCGATGGCGAGTTTCCGGTAAGTAATGAAGTGCTGGAGCTGATTGGTGAAAACGCACAGCAGGACATCTCTCTGACGGTCTTTACGTTCGGTCGGAATGCACAAACCGCCCAGAGTTTGAAAAAACTAACGCAGCTGGGAAAAGGTACGTTTGCCCACGTAACGCAGGAAACCGCCGACCTGCGCCTAGTCCTCGAAGCGCAAGCCAGAAAATTGCCGTAAGCCAGTGACGTAGTGTCCGTTTCGAGAAACGGACACTACGTCACTAAGCAGGCCACTTCTCCAGGCCAGCGGCTATACGTAGCGCCCGCTGCGTGTCTTCCCAGTAAAATCCACTTTCGTAGCCCGTGTTGATTCGGTCACAGGTTTCGAGAAAATCGTTGGCGGCCTCCAACCGGCGTTGCGCATCGGATGGTTCATCGTCGGGTAACGATAGACTAGTTGGCGTTTCCATATACTTGGCAATTAAGAATGGCTTTTGGTTCGAAATATACCCAAACGGCTTCTTTAGCGGAACCGGTAAGTGCCTTGGTAGGCATGACGTAGAGCTGGGTATCCTGAATCCGACCAACAATTCATCATTCAGAGAAACGACGGGAGTACGCTTTAACTGTTGTTTGCCAACCCGAAGATTCGTGCGTTGATCGAAGCGCAGCCTAATCGGATCGGCCTACGAAGACGACCCTAACGTAGTGCTGAGCTAATGTAGGCTGCTTATACTATTTACTGAATTTGCTGGCGCATAGCCCTTCATAGTACTCGTTAAATCAAGGCAAAATGTAAACCCCCAGATGTGGTAACTCTGTCTGGGAGTTTACATTTTGGAAAAGCAATAACTCCTTACTTCGCTTTCCAGGTGTTGTTAGTTAGGTCAGCGTCCATAAATATGCCGCCTTCCAGATTAACAGACTGCACCTTCTTTTTGGTAGGAACCTTCACTACGGCCTGGCTCTGGTTGCTTTGCCAGATAGCGGGTGTCTGATGGAAGGTTTCTTTCGTGCCATCGGCATACTGCACAACCACATCGACAGGCGCTACGTAGCCGCCAATATTTTGAATGATAATGGTACTCTGCGTTGCCGAAGGTGTTACCTGCTGAATGGCCAGATCAATGTAATTGTTGCTAAAAAACCAATTATTCCAGAACCAGTTTAGATTCTTGCCCGACGCATCGTTAAAGCTGTAGAACATGTCCCAAGGCGTTGGGTGCTTCCCATTCCAGCGGTTCATGAACTCGTGCAGGGCTTTTTTAAACAGAGCATCGCCCAGCAGCTCTTTCAGGGCTAAATACCCGATAGCGGCTTTTCCGTATTCGTTATTACCCAGAGCAGCACCACTCAATACGTTAGCCGGGGTTATGATCGGCAAATCCTCTTCGGCCGATGGGTCCGAACTCCAGTAGGCCACCCGAAACTGCTGAAAATTTCGCGTAGCTGTTTCGGTACCCAGGTTGTTCTGACTAATCAGGTACTCAAGCGCCGTCACCCAGCCTTCGTCCATGAACCCGTAGCGCGTTTCGTTGATGCCCATGTAGAACGGAAACCAGGTGTGCGCAATCTCATGCTCGGCTACGAAGCGCGAGAAGTTAAGGTCATTGGTCGGGGAGTCGTTGACCATCATCGGGTATTCCATATCGGCGAAACCCTGCACCAGGGTTGTTTTCGGATAGGGGTACGGAACACCCGGCCAGTTGTTCGAGAACCAGTCCAGCGCGTGCCGACCGAAGCGGACCATCTGGTGAAAATCCTGGGCGTTGTCCAGGAAAGCAGCCTGAACACTCGCCCGTCGACCGGTCCTTTTGTCGACCACCACACTCGACGCGTCCCATACGTAATGATTGCTGAGACATAAGGCAATATCCGCAATGTTGCTGGCTTTCCAGCGCCAGGTATTCATGTTCTGCTGCCGCGTTACGTTCCCGGCCGTTACCTCCTGAAGGGTTGCTACGTGCAGTATAGAGTCTGCGCGCATTGACTCCCGTAGGCGTTGGGCGTACGTCGGTTGCAGCACCTCATCTGCGTTTTGCAGGTCGCCGGTGCTCCAGACAATGTAGTTCTTCGGCACGTTTACGTTCACCGTATAGTCGTTGAAGTCGCTGTAAAACTCTTGGGCCTCGGTAAAAGTCGTTTGGTCCCAGCCGTAGTAATCATCGTAAACAGCCACCCGCGGATAGAAGTAAGCCAGGAAGAAGGTCGTTGAATCGAGCGCCCCCTCGCGGTTCGTCTCTACCGATACATCGTAATGCCAGTCGAACGATAGCTTGACCGAATCGCGGGGAAGCAACGGTTTACTCAGCCGAACGCCTTTTGCCGTAGCATTGCCCGCGTCCTGCCAGGTTTTCCGACTGCCATTTTCGGTATACGTATCGATATGAATCCCGGAAGTCATGTAGTTATCGGAGACCGGATTTTGCCGAACAGCACCGGGCTTATGGCTATTCAGAAACAGCTTAAAAACGAGTGCCCGCAACGTATCAGGGCTGTTGTTGATATACGTAATCTCTTCACTTCCCTGAATGGTTCGGTTTGGCGGGGTCGCTGTGACAGTGATGTTGTAGCGGGCCGTATTCTGCCAGTATTTTTTTCCCGGTCTGCCATCCATCGAGCGGGTTCCGTTCTGGTACGCCTTTTTGATATTACGTGGCATATACAGCGTCTGGGCCTGTACGGCACCGACAAGTAACGCCATAAAGAAAGTGAGCGTGGAATGTCTCATGAAGTTCTGAAATTAGTCAACAAAGTTGCAGCAATACGATGAATTATCGGAAGTGGCAAGATAAGCGCTTCGTCAGAAAAGTGGACATTGAAGCGGATGAGCGATGCCATACGGTGTTCAACGGTAAACCGAATCGCTTAAACCGTCTTCTTGCCTGATCCCTGACAAGCCCGACGAATAATTCACGACGTTGGCCGTGGCTCCGGTTCTGGACGCATTGGACGCGACGTACAGCACAGTAAATTTACGCCATTCACTACGCTGATTACGTCCTGTGTCTCTGTCGGGTGCTGGCGATAATGTTTAACTTGCCGCATGGATTCCTCGATTTTAATCATTGTACTGAGCTTGTCAGTACTGATTTCATATGCGTTCGACTTATTTAGTAGCCGCTTCAAGACACCATCGGTCCTGCTGCTGCTGGTACTAGGTATGCTGACGCGCCAGGCAACGAACTATTTTGACGTTCAGCTTCCGTTCATCAACGCCATATTGCCGACGCTGGGGACGCTGGGCCTTATTCTGATTGTGCTGGAAGGGGGACTGGATCTGGAACTTCACGCGGAGAAACTCGGGGTGCTGCGCCGAACGCTGCTGGCGTCGTTGCTTTCGATTATTGGCGGTACCTTGTTGATGGCGGGCGTTCTGTATTTGCTTCTGAATGATTCGTTTTACCATTGTTTAATTGCCGCGCTGCCGTTTTCCATAATTAGTAGTGCGGTAGCCATTCCGAGCGTATCTAACCTGTCGTTCAGGCAGCGCGAGTTTGTCGTATACGAGTCAGCGTTTGCCAGCATCCTAGGCGTAATGGCTTACAATTTTCTGCTGTTGAGCCGCGATTCGGTCTTTGGGGCGGTTTTGTCGTTCACGCGTGATACCGTAGCAATGGCATTCATTTCGCTGGGTTGCTGCTTCCTCCTGCTGTATCTGATCGGGCGGATCAATCACCGGATTAAATTCCTGCCCATTATCTCTGTCTTATTTCTGGTCTACGCACTGGCGGAGATTTACCATCTGTCGTCGCTGCTGCTGATCCTGATTTTCGGCTTATTTCTGAACAACACCGAACTGTTTATCCGGGGGCGCCTGAGTGAGATTCTTAAAAATGATCTGTTCGAGAAAGAGCTGGAACAGCTCAAGAATCTGACTGCCGAAGGAGCGTTTGTCGTACGGACATTCTTCTTCCTCATTTTCGGGTACGCTGCCGTGCCCAGAGAACTCATTGACGTCGATGCCCTGATCGTTAGCGGTATCTTCATCGCCATCATTATTGCCTGGCGCTGGGTTACCCTACAAGCAACCTATCGCGGACCGTCGAGGCCGCTGTTGTGGATCGCTCCCCGCGGACTGACCACGATTCTGCTGTACCTGAATATTCCGGAAGACCTGAGGCTGCTGGGTTTTCGGGCAGGCATTCCGATGCTGATTGTTGTGCTGTCGTCGCTGCTGGTCATGGCCGGAGTAGTCGGCTACAAAGCGGAGCCCGAAGACTAAAGCTCAAACTTATACATACCGCCAGAACGCCCACAGTCGACGATTTTGCAGATACGTAAGATCACGATCATTCGCGAAGGCTTCGCGCTCAAAACTAATGTTCCGGTACGCCGTGTAATGGTCGCGGTATTGGAGTCGACGAACGAGATACTCCAGTACGTACCACACATAAAAGGGCAGAATACCCAGTTCAGCCTGTTGCCTCAGGTGAATCTGTTCGTGGTTTATTAAGGTTGGCGAAGGGTTGGGCTGACGGACCAGAATGAACGGAAACAGAGCCATCCCGTCGGGGCCGAGCGAGGAGATCTGGATAATAAACCGGTTCTTTGTCATCTTCTTCATGACAAATTTGAGTCTAAACCAGTTCTTTAAACCATGACGCTAACCTTAATTCTCTTATTTGCCATTGGTTATATACTCATTACAATTGAACATTCGATTGGCATTAATAAAGCCGCAACGGCCTTATTAACAGGTGTCATTTGCTGGACAGTTTACGCCCTAACGGATCATAATATTGAGGAAGTTGGTCTCCAGTTAAGCGAACACCTGGGCGAGATTGCCGAAATTCTGTTCTTCCTGATCGGGGCCATGACCATTGTGGAGCTGATCGATGCGCATGATGGCTTTACGATTATTACCGATCGAATTGCCAGTCGCAACACCCGGGTATTGTTATGGATTATTAGTTTTCTGGCCTTCTTCCTGTCGGCGGTACTAGATAACCTTACCGCGTCGATTGTGATGGTGTCGGTGCTGCGTAAGCTGGTGCGCGATGCCGATCAGCGGAAAGTGATGGCGGGCATGGTGATTATTGCCGCTAACTCCGGTGGTGCCTGGTCACCCATCGGCGACGTAACGACGACCATGCTTTGGATTGGTGGACAGGTAACGACCATCAATATTATCAAAACCCTGTTCATTCCGAGCTTAGTATCGCTGCTGGTTCCGTTATCGATTCTGACCGTCATGTATAAAGCGCAAACCGAAGCCTCCGTTGCCACGGCGAAGAAAGGCATCAGCCGCCCCTACGTAACGCCCAAAGCTCGGCGCGATCGACAATTAATGCTGGCAGTCGGGTTGGGTGGCCTGCTGTGGGTGCCCATTTTTAAGACCGTAACGCACCTGCCGCCCTACATGGGCATGATGATGGCCCTTGGCTTCATCTGGGTAGTTTCGGAGTTGATTCATAGGGACAAAGACGAAGCCGATCGGCAGCGCTATTCAGCGGCTTATGCGCTCAGCAAAATCGACACGCCCAGTATCCTGTTCTTTCTGGGGATACTGCTGGCCGTTGGCACGCTCGAAGCAACGGGCGTGTTACGTAGTCTGGCTCAGTCACTCAACGATTCCATCGGTAATCTGGACGTAATTATTTTGCTGATCGGCTTAGCCTCGGCGGTAGTTGACAACGTGCCGATTGTAGCCGCAGCAATGGGTATGTACGACCTGCAAACCTACCCCACTGACGCGAAGCTGTGGGAATTTCTGGCCTATTGCGCCGGAACGGGCGGCAGCATTCTGGTGATCGGCTCTGCGGCTGGTGTGGCTGTAATGGGCATGGAGCGCCTGGAGTTTGGCTGGTACCTGCGCCGGATCAGCTGGCTCGCCTTCCTGGGTTACGTAGCTGGGGCACTGGTCTACCTGGCTGAGTTCTGGCTGCTGTAGTGCCACGGGCGAGCGGCCATTTCTTCACGGTTCGCAAGCAAACCATCAAACTTCCGATTCCAGCGGTTCGTTGCCTGCACTGCGTCATTGGGTTTGAAATCTTTGGGTATCAGAATAGAGCAGATCAATTTTGGATCATCAACACATCCTGATCCATTCAGACACGTATGCTCATTCTGGCACCACTTTCATTTATTCTGCTGCTCAGCTGGCTACCGTTATCTAGCTGGCTTACTAGTCCTGTTAAAAGTGCCCGGCCCGCTACGTTAACGGCAGACGAACGGCTCAACAATCGAAGCGGGTACGTCTCATTGGGGGGCATTACGATTTCGTTCACCCGCCTGTTGCGGTCAGTACGTAGTACGTTGGCCGGGGTATTTATTAAGATTAGCCTTTTACTCGTGCCGGTTTTGTGGGGATGCTCCGGCGGTAAACAAACAGATTCCGTTCCTAATCCCGGCGTGCGTCACGCAGCTACAGCTTCGGCTACCTTCAACTGGGCAACGGACCTGTGCGACTACCAGAGCACTTATAATCCCACTCAGTATACAAAGGAGCAGTTGACAAATACCCACGCGCTTTGGCTGGACAACTGGTATCTGGAAGCCCCGGCGGTAGCGGCCACGCCCGAAGAAATTCAACGGCTCAACGCAGCAACGCTCAGGCGGGACTACGAGCAAATCGAGAAACTGCTCAAAGACCTGCCAATCGTTGACTCGCCGTACTGGCATCAGCTAAAACAGCGGAGATTAAAGGCACTAGAGTCCGAATATGCGCTTAAGCAGGTCGCCATCAGCGCCTATGCGCATCCCCAGTTGTTACGTCAAACGGCGTACGATCCAGCCGGTGCTCCTTACGTTGACGCCCTGATTACTGACGATTCAACCGCCTTACTACAAGCCTGGCAGCAGCTACATAACGAACAGAAAAAACAAAGCGGCCTGCCGGATCAGTTGGAAAAAGAGTTTAGCGTAAAATTTGGCTCTCCTAACCAACTGGCGTTTGCCCGAGTCGAACTCATGGCTTACGGCTGGTGGAACCACATCAAGCCGAAGGTACCCTACGTAGTGCCGGACGCTCGAATGGAGACAGAATTCAAAGCGCTTTTCAGCGCTAATCAGGCTACCTGCGCCAACCCCTAGCGGAGTTGAAACAAAGGGCTGTATTTAAGCGCTTCATACCACCCAAAGCTTATCACCCCGACTACGGTTCGGTTCTGACGCAGAGATGATAAGCTTTGGGTAACAGAATGAATTTGGTATCTAAGCTGGCTATACACAATCAACCTTGTGAGTACGGTTACTAACGTCATTCTCATTGAGCATCGAAACCGTTTACCTTAGCGTAAACTTATGTTTCTGTTCTTCAGGAGCGTAAGTTTGTTCAGACAACGAATTGCTCATGACTGGCATTACCTTACTCCTCGGTGCAACGGCAGGAACGGGCTACGAAGCCGCGCAAAAACTTCTGTCCGTCAATCAACCCATCCGTGTCATTGCCCGCAATCCGGAAAAGGCCCGGAAGTTGTTTGGTCAGACTAGCGCCGAACTCATTATCTGTGATTTGACTGAGCCCAACGAGGCTTTTTACCGGGCGTTTCAGGGTGTCGATGTCATTCTATTTACCGCTGCCGTTCCACCCGGTTTGGCCAGTGAAGCCAAACTACGAGCGGTCGATTATGGAGGGCTTGTGGCGGCACTGGATGCTGCCCGAAAGGCAAATTTCCAGGGACGTTTCGTGTACATGAGCACGATTGGCCTTCAGCACCGGACGTGGTTCATCCGCCTGCTCAACTTGATAAAAACCAACGTAATTCATTTGCGGCAGGAAGCCGAAAAGGCCGTCGTGCAAAGCGGGTTAGCTTACACGATTGTGCGGGCGGGGGTTCTGCGCGATCAGCCCGGAGGCCGCAAACCCATTCAATTATTTCCCCACGACATTCCAATTACGTTGTCGACCCAGATTGGCCGCGCCGATACAGCCGATTTACTCATTCAGTTCGCTCAGGAAGAGGCCGCGCGTAACCGGACAATCAGCGCTATCTGGGGTGGCGATGGCCTATCGGTGTCCGAACAATTGAACCGATTCGCTCAAGAAGCCGATTAACGTTTGAATCCTTTCACGACCGAGCCGATCAGCAGCGGGTACCCAATAAGCGAAAATATACCTCCTAAAAAGCCAAAAACTAGTGGGAATATCAACCCATCTAATCCTTCCAGCGTGACCGTCTGCGGGTCGTTAGGCAGGTACCATAACGTTACGGTCTCTCCGATCTCAAAACTTGGGGGCGAGGTATAGGTCTGCGAATAGTACGTAACGGGCTTTCCCGCAGCCGTCGTAAACTGCACGACCGGGGCCTGGGTCGACGTAGTACGTCCAGAGCTAGACTTGTTGTAGCGGGTATCCACGACCACGCCCTGTGTTTTGACCCCGGCTTTCATGATCTGCTGCGTCGACTGCCAGGTGTAATACGCAACAACCAGGAAGATTGTGCCGACAAACGCAAACAGGCCAACCAAGGCCATCCCAAGTACACGTTTCGCTTCCATGATAACAGTACGTATTACGATGAATTATGTATAAAAGGCTGGCACCTAGCTCTTCAACTCTATAACTGTCGATCAGCTTATTAATGAGTGATTCATAATTTACGGCAAATCAAGACGGCTAACCAATGTCATATAGCCGTTCCAAAAGCACCAAACGTACCGTTTTTTAGTAGCTCCCATCCAGACTTTTGAGTATTCGGCAAATCGGTTTAGCGGTTCATCTCCACAGACGTTTTCCCGACCTGTTTTCAGTTGGCAACGTCGTTCTGGTGCATCGCCGATCGGCCTGACTAATCCTGTACGATTCGTATCGCTATTCGTGGCCTTTCATCCGGCGTTGGCCACCATTCGCTGCTTTATTTTTTGATCTCCCTCCTCCTCCACTGCAACTTTGACTCATTAAACAACCCAGCCGCTGCCAACAAACGCAGTTGGCCTTAAACAACCAAACAATACCAATGAACACGTTCCCAAATTCCGCTTCGGCTCCGGCCACCTCCCCTAACCCGATTACCCACTACCTGACCGTCCTGAAGAAATACGCTGACTTCAAAGGCCGCGCCCGCCGGAGCGAATATTGGTACTTTGTACTGGTAAACATGGGAGTGTCATTCGCCATCGGCTTCTCCCTCGGTCTCTTTTCTCAAACGGCTGCCGCCTACGCGAATACACTATATACGTTAGCCATTCTGGTACCCGCTATTGCCGTTTGCGTACGGCGTATGCACGACCTCGACAAAGAGTGGTGGTATGCACTGATCCCGATCTACAACTTCATTCTGGCCATCAGCGAAGGTACCAAAGGTCCTAACCAGTACGGCCCCGACCCAAAAGCGGAATCGACGGTCGACGTTGTTAAATCAGTGGCTTAAGCGTTTCTATCCTTCCTCTTTTAGTAATCAATCTACAAAGCGCTGGTAAAAATAGACTTGTTTGCCAGCGCTTTATCCTTTCTGTTCACCATGGCAAACGAAAAAACGACGATCGACGAATGGGCCGTCAAAGACCTTGAAGATGGCTCTTCATTACGTATCACAGTCCTGGGCTGCACCGAGTTAGGTAATCAATCGCTCCCTGGCATTCAGGTGCTATACATGGGTAACACCATCAACTACGAACCTCTCATCACCGAGCGTTGGGCGTATCAGGCCTCAAAAAAAGGCGTTCGTGAATACCTGTTGGAAGACTACTCCTGGATGGTACACGATGATCAGTTTGTAAAAAATTACCTGGTGCTGGACTCACCGCTTAAAGTGAAAGTAGAGGTAAAAACACGCAGCTCGAAGATCATCGCCAAAGAGTACGAATTACCGTTCGAGGTGTAGCAAGTAGTCATGAGAAATCTCCTGCACACGCTCGTGCTGCTCACTATCGTTTTGACGAACGTCCGCTGCGAAAGCCGATTAGCCGCCGATGTCAGCGAAAACCAAGTCGCTGCACGAACACCGGCAAGTGACTCGGCTCAGGCGGCCCAAGCGGTGGTTACGTTTCTACAGTGGTACAAAAAGAACCTCGGGGCGGTCAGCCGAATTGATCTGGTTAATCAGGATGAGGTTAGGGGCTATTCCGTTAATTTCAAAAATAGCGAGCAGTATCTGGCTTACCTGAAAAAGAGCAACGGGCTCACCGAGCGCTACCTCAACGACTGGCGGACGTATTTCAAGGAACGCGACGAAGGATTCCGGTTAACGCGTCAGAACGAAGGCCCACCTACCGGGTTCGACTATGATCTGGTAATGCTGAATCAAGATGTCGACGAGCAGATGGACTCGCTGAACCGGCTTACCATTAACGACGTAGCGATCGCAAAAAATCAGGCAACGGTAACCTGTACGCTCTTTATTACGTACGAGTTCCGGCTTGTACGTCGTGACAACCATTGGCTGATCGACGAAATACTGAACCTTAGTGATGAATAACAGACAGCTAAAGATGAACGGAAAGCGGTTAATGCCTGGTCGCATTAACCGCTTTCAATTTAACGAAACACTATCAATCTCGTCATCTTCAATAACTTAATTCAATAGATTGCACGTTCAATCTTTGTCATCCTGAGGCACGACCGGGCGGCCGTTACATGACTCAATGAAGAGACTGTCAGTACAAGAATCCAGCTCAGGTTTCAGAAAGCGAATCACTCTGAGCCGACCAGTGATAGCGCTTTTAATTCTGCAACCTGCCCATTCGGGACCGATGCCGCCTGTAGCAGAATCCGGTGATTCCCCCTAGACAAGGTAAGTTTTCCCAACGCCAGCCAGGCCCAGGGCTTTTCGTACACTTCTTTCCGGGGGATTCGGTCAGGGCTGGGCTTCAGGGGCGGGTCGAAACTGGTTTGGATGGTTTGTTGCAGCGTCTGATTTTCTGCAGCAAGAGTTAATAGCGTTCCGAGAGCGGCATCTCCAGCCGTGTACTGCAGGCTCAATTGATATACACCCGGCCGCTCTACCTCCACGTCCCACCAAATTGAATCGGCGGGTGACCGCCAGTTTACCAGCCAGTCATTGGCCCAGCCATTGCCCTGTTTGTAGCGTACATTACCCGAAAAATGAGCCTCCGGTGCCTGCAACAACACCCGTCGGCCTGCCACTGGCACCGGCCGGGACGGGTTTATCCTTTGAGAAACGTCCTCGAACCAGCGGTCGTAGGCTGCTTGCAGAACCTGCACCCGCTGGGGCTGAATAGCCGCTAAATCAGTCGATTGCGACGGATCGCCCAGCATATCGTACAATTGGGTCTGCTCCTTTTGGCGTACCAGCCGGTATCGAGCCGTGCGAACTGCCCCTGGCTGTGCAGGCAGTTGGCCCGCGCTCATCCCGGCCACGTGGGTGAACAGCAGGCGGTCAGGCAGCGTATCGACCTTGCCCAACACCAGGTTTGCCAAGCTTCGGCCATCGATCGAGTTGGTGGGCTTGAAGCGCAGCCCACACAAGTCAACCAGCGTCGGCAGTAAATCAATATGGGCCGTATTGGGTCGAATCCGGGTTTGAGGCCGTATCCTTGCCGGCCAGCGCATGAATAGCGGTACGCGCACGCCCCCTTCGTCGACAGACCCTTTGATGCCCTTCATTTGGCCATTGAACCGGTGGCCGTTGGGACCGTTGTCGGTCGCGAATATAACAATCGTGTTTTGGGCCAAGCCCAGTTGGTCCAGTCTTGCCAACAGTCGCTTTACGTTATCATCTATGTTTTCAACCATACCATAGATGCTGGCCTGTTCATCGTCCAGACCCTTGGCCTTATACTTGTCAAAATACCGGTCGGGCACCTGGTGGGGGGTGTGGGGTGCGTTGAACGGTACGTAACAGAAGAAAGGCTGGGCTTTGTGCTTACTGATAAAGTTCAAAGCGGCATCCGTCAGTACGTCGGTGATAAATCCTTTCGTGGGTACCATGCGGTCGTTCTGCTGCAAGTCGGTATCGAAGTAGTTATTCCAATGGCCTGCACAAAAGCCCAGAAACTCGTCGAATCCCTGTCCATTCGGGTCTTCCGGTGCGTGTTCGCCGTTATGCCATTTGCCAAAACAGCCGGTGGCATAGCCGTTCTGGCGGAACACTTCGGCCAGGGTGAGTTCAGCGCTACGCATGCGTTCCCAGCCCTGCGTTACCGAAACCGTGCCCGTGCGGAGGTGATAGCGCCCCGTGAGCAGGCTGGCGCGGGTGGGCGCGCAAAGCGGGCTCACGAAAAAGCGGTCGAACTGAGCACCACTGCGGGCCAGACGGTCGATGTTGGGCGTTTCGACAAACCGGTTGCCGTGTAGACTCAGGTCACCCCAGCCCTGGTCGTCAGTCAGGATAAACACAACGTTGGGCCTGGTAGCGACTGTTGGTAGGCTAGTATTCAATCCTAATGCGATCCATGCGCCGGTGACCAGCGCAGCTAGACCTAACCAAAAAGGAAGTTTCATGGCTAAAGTAATTGGTCAATTTAAATTGGTCCTTGAAGGCTCAAAAGTTCAGGGGTAACAGATACCAAAAGTGACGAGGCCCTTTCCCTACTGAACAATTTTCAGTTAATCGTCTGTGGAACCCCAGACAGGACCTATCCAAAGGATACTTCGACTTCCAGCAATTCCATATTCAAGCGACCGCTTCAGCCTTTAGTTTTGTGGAGTGAGGTTATTCCAAGAATGGAGCAGCTTGCTAAGATTGGTTAGCTCGTTCTTTAGCGACAAGTAACGCGTTTCTATTTTTTCAGAAAAAACGCCCGGCGTTCCGAGAGTATACGGAACGCCGGGCGTTTTGATCATGTCGTTTCAGGTTGCATTCAGGCAACAGCCTCCGCTTCTTCCTGAGGCTGCTGAACGGCACTTGGGTCCATGAACATGATCTCCCAAAGGTGGCCGTCTAAATCCTGAAAACTGCGGTAGTACATAAAACCCTGATCCTGCGTTTCGTTCGATTGAGTTGCGCCAGCGGCCAAAGCCTTATCAACCAGTTCGTCAACCTGCTCACGGTTTTCGGCCGACAGACAAATAATGGACTCCGTCACTTTCGTCGCATCGGCAATCTCTTTCTTGATAAAGGTTTTGAAGAACTTCTCGACCAGCAGCATGACGTATATGTCTTCGCTGATAACCATGCACGTAGCGTTTTCGTCGGTAAACTGAGCGTTAAACGAGTAGCCAAGTTGGGTGAAGAATTCGACGGAGCGGTTAAGGTCTTTAACGGGCAGATTTACAAAGATTTTGGTTGCCATGAGCGTTGTTGTTTAAGGTTTACATAGCAAAGGTACCGGCTATTCACCGACACGCAGGCGTATAATTGCGACAATAAACGGGTGGTTTGCGACAGCAGTTTTGGGGGAGTAAACGCCGGATAGTTTTCAGGTTAAAACCGTGGATAAACGCGACCAGGAACGTACAACAATGAGCAATAGCCAGAGAAACCAGGCCCGAAAACAGATGATAAAAACAATCTTGCTGGTTTAGCGAACAAAGTAAAACGGTTGAGAGTCTACTAAGGAGTAGTCGCTAAATTTTATGGATAGTACAGCAAGCAGCGTTTTGATTACGGGTGGAGCCTCCGGCATTGGCTGGGCACTGGCCGAACGATTTCTCCGGGCCGGTAGTGACGTAGTGATCTGCGGACGCCGGATCGACAAATTGCAGGAAGCCCAGCAGCAGTACCCTCAACTCAAGATTCGGCAGTGCGACGTAGGGCAGGCTTCCGAGCGGGTAGCGCTGCTCGATTGGGTACGTAGTGAGTGTCCACAGGTCAACGTATTGATCAACAATGCGGGAATTCAGCGAAGAATGAATCTGGCTGAAAACCAGGAGGACTGGAGCCAGAGTCAGCATGAAATTGCCATCAACCTGGAAGCTCCGCTGCATTTGTCGACTCTGTTCATTCCGCATTTTCTCCATCAACCTAAAGCCGCAATTATTAACGTAACGTCTGGCCTGGCGTTTGTGCCCGGCGCCTTTGCCCCCATCTACAGTGCGACCAAAGCAGCCCTGCATTCGTTCACCATGTCGCTGCGCCACCAGTTGAGCGGGACATCCATTGAGGTTATCGAGTTGGTACCGCCTGCGGTCAACACCGATCTGGGCGGCACGGGTTTGCATACCTTTGGCGTACCAGTCGGGGATTTTGCGGATGCTATGATGAACGGTCTTGAAGCGGGTGCTTTAGAAGTTGGTTACGGTACGTCGGAGCGGAACCGTATGGCTTCGCGGCAGGAGAGCGACGAAATCTTTAAACAGATGAACAGCCGTTTCTAAAAGCTAAATTTCGCCCGACAAAACCAGATCAGCCTATACTCATCCGTCAGCGTATTCACTACCTAAACCGATTAACTTACCTCCATTCTATGTTTCGATCGTTACGTATACTCGCCATTCTGTCGGCTGCGGCCCTGCTTAGCCTTGGATTTAAACCAAAGCCCAAACCCGTTGTGCTCGCTTACGTCGGCGGGTATCGCGGTCTGGTCGACGTTGATCAGATTGCCGCCGAAAAGCTGACGCATATCAATTATGCCTTTGTCGACATCAAAAAGAATCGGGCGTGGCTGCACAACCTGGCTACGGATTCCATCAACTTCCGACGGCTCAACAACCTTAAACTCCGCAATCCGGATCTGAAAATTCTGATATCAATCGGTGGCTGGGCCTGGAGCGAAAACTTTTCTGATGCCGTGCTGAGCGATACGTCGCGCACAGCTTTTGTGGCGTCAGCAGTCGATATTGTCCGGCAGTATCAGCTAGACGGTATCGACATTGACTGGGAGTATCCCGGCATGAAAGGCGAAGACAACGTCTTTCGTCCCGAAGACAAAGAGAATTTCACGCTGATGTTCAAAGCAATGCGCGAGCAGTTGAATGGGCTCAAGCAGCAAACCGGTAAAGACTATCTGGTGACAACGGCCATGCCTGGTTTCAACGAAATCTTCACGCATACCGACATGGGGCAGGCGCAGCAGTACCTCGATTATATCAACGTCATGTCCTACGACCATTACACGGGCGGTCCGCTGGCCGGGCATCATACCAACCTTTACCCATCGGGTAAAGCCGATAACGAGTCATCGGGTGATCGTGCCGTAAAGCTGTACAAGAAGGCCGGGGTGCCTGCCGAAAAGCTTATACTCGGCATCGCGTTCTACGGCCGGGCGTGGCAGTTACAAAACAACGACCCCAAGGCTCAACCACGTACCATTGCGAAAGTGGAACGGGGCGGGGGATATAGTTTTATTAAAGACAGCCTACTGACTAATCCTTCGTACAAACGCTACTGGGACAAACGTGCCAAAGCTCCCTATCTCTATAATGCCGACCTGAAGCGGTTTGTTTCCTACGATGACGAAGAATCCGTTAAAGCCAAGTGTCGCTACGTACAGAAGCACGGTCTGGCGGGTGTGATGTTCTGGGAATATTTCAGCGACCCGAAAACCTACCTCCTCAGCGAGATCAACCGGCAGTTTCAGTAAGAAGCCGCCTATTAACTCTTTTGTAAGGGATTGAAATAGTTGTCGTTATGGGGATAGGCATTAGCAACTACAATGACTGATTAGTCAGCAGTAAAGCAGCGCCTATTCGCATGTCACACCGTCCAATCGAAAGAACTTTACGGCTACCGGCATCACGGCAGTAGTATCAACGAAGCCTTTCAGGGCGAATACGCCGACGTATTTTGGTGTAATGTTAAATTCATACCGGGCTACTTCTTTGAATGAGTAGTCCTCAACCGGGCTGGCTGAGTACAGAAACCGAAACTTTTGCCCCTGTTTTTCAACCCGTAAAGCGAAGTTTTTCAGGTTAGTCACTGCCAGACGTCGGTCGCCGGGATTAGTTAACGAAAACAAAGGTTGGTGAGTAATCTCTTCCAGATTAGCGTACCCTTTGCCATACGAAGCGACCGCCTGAACCAGAATTTCGCCCGGTTTGACGTAGCCGCCAAAGAAATCATTATAGGAAAGCGATATGCGGATACTTTTTCCGGTGAAGGTTGTGTCTTCCAGTAACACGATACCCGCTTGTTGCCAGTTGGCGCTGGGCACAAAGTCCGTAATGTGTACTTCGGTTCGGAAACAGTCGTTTTGAACGCGCCGAACCAACAGGTTCTGAATCTGGGGCGCTTCACCCGTTTTATGCCAGTTATCTCCTTTGAGCGTAAACAGCGTCAGCCGCTTCGACGTTTCCCCTCGCCTACGCCAGAACGCTTCGTTTCGGGCGTGTACAGACCAGCCGTTCTCCTGTAGTGACGACTCGTCGACGGCGTGAAAATCGTCGGTGAACTGCTCCAGCGCTGGTTTCCGGAACACGAAAAAGAGAGCAGCTACGGCCAACCCAACCAAGCCAATCACCCACCCAACCGGCACCTTATCCTGCCTTTTCGTTTCGACGGGTTCCGGCTTGGCCAGCGGAGTCGCCTGCTCGCGATACCGGAACCAGTACGGATAATGATCTTCATTTCGTTTCCGCTCTGCTTCTGTCGTAACTGGAGCCCCGACTACGTAACGGGCCAACGTATCGAGGGTGGCTATTGAAGGGTTTTCCTGTCGTCCGGAATCTGGATTGAGCAGATAGATGGCGTAGTTCTTAATACTTCGCCAACCGATAACCAACCCTGTATTTTCGTCAATCGCATTGCTGAGGAGTCTGCTTTCGGCTTCCGAGAGCGGACTATCCAGCGGATGACCGAAGCATTTCTCAACTACGGCGGTAAACAAAGTGGCGAACGCCCGTCGGTCTAACTCGTCCATATCGCAAATGTCATCTATCTATTTGGCTTGCCGAACTGGCTTACAGGCTCAGAAACGTGATTTCCGTAACGTTTCTGCTCCAATTCCGCCCCGGAAAAGCTAGCCGATGAAGCTTTGTCGAAACATTTGTCGCTTCGGCAATCCATCTTATGAAAACGGCATTACTGCTTTGCTCACTCGTTGGCGCTTTGTCTGTTCAGGCCCAGCAACTCCAGCTTCATTACGATTTCAGGCATTCAATTGACCCGAGTCTGAACCGACGAAACTTCGCATCGCTCGCTTACGAATATTTCAAAAGTAACGACTCTACAGGCTCATTCTTGCTGAAGATGCAAACCGACTTTAGTGGCGAAAATAGCAATATCGGTCAGCTCTTTTTGCAGGTTTCTAAAAATCTACGCTATTGGCGACCGCCCGTTTACCTGTCGCTGACCTACAGTGGTGGCCTGGGGGTTGCCCCGCCTTCGTACGGCTATTATCTCACCAATTCATTTGGTGCTGGCGTTGCCTATCCCTTTCAATGGAAGGGAGCCTGGTTTAGTACCAGCGTTGTGTATCGGTACAATGCCTTTCCCAAGCCAAGTCATGACGCACAACTTACGTTTTACTTTGGAAAAGGCTTTTTTCATTACAAGCTTTTGGTAGCAGGAAGTCTGGTTGGATGGAGCGAAAACCGGAATCAGGGCACAGATTTTACGGCGGGGCAGCAGGGCAAAAAAATCGCGTTCTTCGGCGATCCGCAAGTCTGGCTCAACGTATCGAAAACGCTGTCCGTGGGATCAAGAATCAACGTATACTACCACACCCTGACGACCGAAAACCGGGTGCAGGTCTACCCAACCCTGGCCTTGAAAAATCAGTTTTAGTGCTTGGCTTAGTCGGGCTGCGACGGCAATTTTTCCGCAGGCGCGGCTGCGTTGTTCCGACGCCCGATTCGGTACGTCAATTGCAGCACTACGTTGTTTTTACCAGACGCCGACTGCGGTGTAAACACTCCTCGTTCGAATGTAGCGGGATTGTAGTTGGTTTGATTCACCCAGCCCGCCTGCAAAATCCAGTTTTTGTCGAGTTGGTACCCAACGCCAGCGTACAGCCGGTTACGCTCGAATGTAGGGCCTTTCGGATTGAGAAACAGTTCGTCGTAGGCCGACAGGAAGAAGGTCTTCTCGGTGATCGTCTTGTTATTGATCGGCAGGAATGTGTTCAGGCGGTAGCGAATACGGTTCCGATACGGATGTGAGCCATCGCGGTAGGTAAACCACCGTTGCTCAATGCGGTAGCGGTGTTCGAATTTAATTCGGGACAGATATTGATTAATAACCAGTTGCTGCCATAGCCGTCGCTCCGTGTTCAGCGGTCCGGCCGACAAATCCTGGTAATCATACGTAGCGTAATGACCACCCGCCAGCGTAAAGGTGAAGTTGCGACCCACATCGTAGCTTACCCCGCCCTTCAGCTCTCTGTAAAAATACTCATGAAACAGCGAGTTGCTCCGTGCCTGTACTTCGGCGAAGCCACCCCATTTGTCCGATCCACCCGGTAAGACTACGGTTCCGATCAGCCACGACCCTTCGGGCGTTGGGGAGGTCAGTGATGTCTGCGCCAGTACAAAATTTACGGTACATAACAGGATAAACAGGCCGGAGAGAAGCTTTTTGGGGGCAGAAAAATCAGGAAACACCAGCAACCTTTCGTTTTAGTTATACAAAGCTAAGAGCGGTCATGGAAAGATAATTTTAGCCTGATCAATCTTAACAAATCCATAATGCAGGGGCCAGGTCTGGTAATATTTACTTAACATAGGAAACACCTCACGAATACGCCTGCCAGCGGTTCCCAAGCCCTACGTAGTACGTTGCTAAGTGGTCTGACGGCAGGTTAACGTGTTGTCTATCAGTTTAAGATGGCTAACCTAAAGCATGTCTATTAGGTCAGTTCATTTCTCCGTTTGTCCTTGATATTCCTTGTTTCACTCCGGCCAATCCGTTGTTCATCATAAAGTCTGGAGGCCTCTACCCTGGGGAGTCTACCTTTATTCAACCGATGCGGGGTGACACGGCTGCTCGGCTGACTACCCAAATCCTTAACTTAACTACGCATAAAATGGCATTATCCAGTTCATCTTCCCCGTATGTATGGTTTAAGCGCGTCTACGTAGCCGCCTGGTTTTCGCTGCTGGCGTCTCCGCTGAGCCTCGCCCAACAAGTAGACGGGCAGAAACTGTATATGTCGACTTGCAACAATTGCCACAAAGCGGACGCGGGTGTCGGCGCACCGGGTTACCTGGTGCTGGCCCAGATGCCGCCCCGAGCGATTTTAGCCGCGTTAGAAACGGGCAAAATGCGAGTGCAAGCCAAAGACATGACGGAAGATGAGCGAAGAGCAGTCGTTCGGTGGCTGACGGGTAAGCAGGTGACCGAAACAACCTTGCCCAAAGAAGCATACAGCTCATTTAGCCTGCCATCCGGAAAAGGCGGCCTCGTTCGTCATTCCGGCTGGGGCGGCAATCTGGAAGGAACCGGCTATCGCACAGCGCAACAGGCTGGCATTTCGGCGTCGACAGTAGGTAAGCTTAACCTTAAGTGGGCCTTCGCTTTTCCCGGAGCCAATCAGGTACGTAGCAAACCGGCCATTGTGGGTGACTGGCTAATTGTGGGTAGCCAGTTTGGTGATGTGTACTGTCTGAATAAAAATACCGGCAAAATAGGCTGGCAGTTTAGCGCGAAAGCGGCCATTCGCGGGGCGATTTCGGTCGTTGAACAGGGCAATACGTTACAGGCCTTCTTTGCCGACAACAACACAAATACGTATGCGCTTGACGTCAGAACGGGCAAATTACTCTGGGAAAGCAAAGCCGGTCAGCACCCGCAGTCCGGTGTTACGGGTTCGGTAGCGGTGCACAACAATAGGGTTTATGTACCACTGACCTCCATTGAAGTTGCCTCGGTGTTAGATCCCTCCTACCCCTGCTGCTCGTCGTCGGGCGAAATCGTCGCACTGGATGCTCGTTCCGGTAAAATCGTATGGCGGCATCGGGTTATTACGGATGAGACAAAAGTCATGGGCAAAAAGAAAAATGGACAGCCATTCTATGGACCATCGGGCGCTATCGTGTGGAGTAGTCCAACGGTCGATGCCAAACGCGGACTACTCTACTACGGAACGGGCGAGAACTACACGGCCCCTGCCACGACCACCAGCGACGCCATTCAGGCGCTGGATCTTAAAACGGGTAAGCTGATCTGGTCCTTCCAGGCGACGCAGGGCGACACCTGGAATCTGGCCTGTCCCTACAGCCCGAACTGTCCTGAGAAAGTTGGTCCTGACTTTGATTTTGGCATGGCTCCAATCCTGGTTAAACAGCCGACAGGCAATGACCTACTGGTTGTAGGCCAGAAGTCGGGTATTGTCTATGGCTTGTCACCTGAACATGGAAAAGTTATCTGGCAAACCCGAATTGGTAAAGGAGGAGCGCTGGGGGGTATTCACTGGGGTATGGCCACCGACGGTAAGCTGGTCTATGCGGCAAATGCCGACAATAAATACGGCATCAACCCCAAGCTTGATTCGCTCGTGCAGCCTTCGCCGGGTATGTTTGCTCTTGAGGTTGGAACGGGTAGGGTTGTCTGGAAATCGGCGACACCTTCGTGTGGCGACAAGAAAAGCTGTATCGAAGCCAATTCGGCGGCCCCAACCGTTATTCCGGGCGTTGTGTTTGCCGGTGCGCTGGATGGCCACATCCGGGCCTATTCAACAACGGATGGCACTATCCTTTGGGACTACGATACGGTGAAAGAATACCAACCCGCTAATGGTATCCCAGGAAAAGGCGGGTCGATTGATGGACCGTCGCCGGTAGTGGCCGACGGAATGTTATTCGTTAATTCGGGCTACGGCAGCTTTGGCGAACTACCCGGTAACGTCTTGCTCGCGTTCGAAGTAGAGAAATAATCGCTCCTGCAAAGTTCAGCGCTGTATTACCTATTCAAGCTCGACTCAAGCTGCAGTTATGCAGTCCAGTTAGCTCTCGTCGCTGAAGAGGGGCGTTCTAGGAAACAGGCAGATCATTTTGTCGAATGAGCATAGGCTAGGGCAGTAGGCGCCACGCCGAACTTTTTCTTGAAGGAATAGGAGAAGTGCGACAGGCTTTCGAACCCCAGGTCGAGGTAAATAGCCGAAGGTTTTTGATGTTTGGTTTCGATAAGGTGCTTTGCTTCCGTCAGCCGCTTGTCCTGCAGCCAATGACGGGGCGGAGCACCGAATGTTTTTACAAAATCGCGTTTGAATCCCGCCAGGCTGCGGCCGGTCAGTTGCGCGAATTTTTCAATAGGAACGTTGAAATGAAAGTTAGTCAGCATAAACCTTTCCAGGTCGATCTTGTGCGGTTCCGAAAAGTCGAATAAGAAGTTGCGAAGCTCCGGCAAGGCAAGGAGTAATAATTTAACGCCTTCTTTCACTTTCAGAATGCCCATTTCGTCTGTCATTGTCGCGCCTGAACTGCGGGCGTAGGGAACAATAGATTGAAAATACCCCTGCAGGAATTCGTTGGAAGGAATCAACCGATTGGGCGGCCCGACATATTTCTGGTCTGCTTCGAGCTTTTCCTCTAAGGCGATTTTGCGCAGCAGGTCTTCCTGCAGGGATATCACAATGGTTTCATAATTTCCGCCGGGCAGCGGTGTTTTAGTGAGCGTACCCAGCTGGTTTTTACCAATCAGCAGCATCCCTCCCCCGGCCATCGAAATTTTCTGCTCGGCGGTTTCCAGGGTGAACTGTCCCGAAGCCTGCAATATCAAGGTGTGGTGGTTCCAGAAACAGACTTTCTCCTTCCGCTCAGCGGAGAGGTAGGAATAAAAGATCACGCCCGGAAGAATTTCGGCTGGACTGGTCATTTAACGGTGTAAGTAAGTGCCGCCAAGTATAGCGCCAATTGCAAACGTAGCATTCAACGTGTTCATTTCATCTTCTGTCAAGACAATATCCATCGCTGCTACGTTTTCTGGCAACCGCGCCCGTCGACTCATGCTGACTAACGGCATAATCTGATCGCCTTGCTCTTTCACCCAGGCGATTGCTATCTGAGTTGGCGTACAGCCTTTGCTGCTGGCCAATTGCTTTAATACGTCAACTTTTGCCAGGTTATGCAGTAAGTTTTCGCCTTGAAAACGGGAAAAATGGTTTCGGTAATCGTTCTGGGCGAGTGGGGCTTTCAGTTCACCGGTCAGCAAACCTTCGGCCGTATTGGCGAAGGCCACTACAGCAATGCCTAATTCCTTTGCTGTTGGCAGCAGTTCGCTTTCGATCTGACGGTCGGCCAGCGAATAGCCAATTTCTAACGCGCTTATGGGGTAAATGTCGTTGGCTTGACGAAGCTGGTCAGCTGTAATTTCTGATACGCCAACGTAACGCACTTTCCCTTCCTGAATCAGATCAACGACCGTTCCAATGATGTCTTCCACCGGCACGCTGTTATCCATTCGGCAAGGTTGGTAGAGGTCAATGGTGTCGATACCCAGACGGGTCAGCGAGTAGTTGATAAAATTCTTGATGGCGATCGGGCGCAGATCCATTCCGATCGGCTGTCCATTGTGAAAGATGGCGCCGAATTTTACGCTGATGAAAGCATCGTCGCGTCTGCCTTTAATGGCTCTACCGATCAGCAGTTCATTATGGCCAGCCCCGTAAAAGTCGCCGGTGTTCAAAAAATTGATACCACGATCCAGGGCTTCGTGGATTGTAGCTATGCTTTCGGTTTCGTCGGGTGTAGAACCGCCCCAGATCGAAGACATGCGCATACAGCCTAAACCAAGTTTTGAGACGAGCGGGCCGTTTTGACCCAACTGAATTTTTGTGCTGTTTTTCATGGCACAAAGATCGGGCGGCAAAACACGGAACAGTTTCTTCTACGGCTCAACTATTTTGCCCGTACGGCTCATTTCCCGTTGAGTTTAAGAAGTACCAATTATGTAGCACAAACCCCATCAGCGTCAAAGTAGATAGAATTATCCCTGCATACGGCCGGGACTAGATTAACAGGAACTTACCTATACCCGTCAGCAAAAGAAAATGTATACGCAATCAGTACGTTTCCTGCTGCTAACTAATTGGCCTGTGAAAAGACGGCCTTCTACCAGAAATACAAACATGTTTGTATGGATTTGCCCCTGCTCCATCCACCACCTTTGTGGCATCAAACAAAACAATTTTTTAATCAGTACAGACTTAAAAACAATGAAACAGTTAACCGCATTTTCTCTTCTTCTGATTACCCTTTGTAGCTGCGAACCCCAGTCAATCATGCGTCAGGAGCCCTCAACGGCAACTAATCCGAGCGCGGCTAATGCCAGACAATCAGCACTAGAAGGCACGATCATCAACGGACCATCTTTACCCGCCCCGACCATTATTGAGCAGACTTATATTCCAGCTAATGAGTGGTTTGCCGACACCCGTTGTCGAGCCTGGCGGATTACGTGGCCAACCTACCCGGCAGGTACCAATCCCAACCTGATTCCAACGATGTTTTCAATCACAACCGGGACACCCCACAGCTTTAATTTCCTGAACAATACGGCAGCGGCAAATACCTATAAGACTACGTTCAATCTATACCATGCCAATAAACTAGCATCGGTCTATCATATGTGGGAGCAACTTACTCACGTGCTGGGTAACACGGATAAGCTAGAAGATGTCCGGTTTAACAAGAGCAAATTTTCGGCCGCTACCATCGAAACGTGGGTGAAAGGGCGGCCCGAACATTTTAAGACCTACTGGCAGGATACTGTCGATACCGATACGGAAATTGAAAACTACCAGAAAGGAGACATCTACCTCTTCAAACTGACCAATCAGAACCGATACGGTGGTATTCGGATCGTGTCGATGACGCCCCGGATTATTGAGGTCTATTCCGCCGAGCCAAATAACTAGTCTAATACATCCGACTGGATCAAGGCAAACAACTAGGCAGTAAGTCACATCTAGATTAACGCCTGAATGCGAAGGACGACTCCCCGGAGTGAATCCGCATCGGTTTTGACCTAAGTAAACAACAGCCTTACAAAAAGCCAGCGTTACGTATAAATGACATTGGTTATTTATAAAGACGAGGCCCAGATGAGCGAGATGAGTTAAAGCGTACTGTTGCCATTCAGCATCTAGAGAGCCTTAGTACTCCCCAGATGCCGAATGGCAACAATCGATGAACGTACCATCCGAAATTGAGTCAAACTCGCTTCCAAGAGTCATTTTCACCCCACTCGTTAGGAGCGTTCAAGGGCAAGAGACCAAATCCGTTGGCAGCTACTACGATCTATTTTCATGTTTGCCTGCGTTGCAAAGACGTTTGATTACGTTATTGAAGAAAAAAGAATAATGGACAATGTAGGATGAATCATGCGGGTTACCGTACTCTTCACAGTACCCTACTTGCTCATCTTAGCATTAGCATCGTTCAGAAAGCTGACGACTGCTTCCATAGCGGGCTGTGCTTTGGGATGGCTACTGCCCCAATACCACGCCAAATGATCGGTATCCGGTAAATCCAGTTGCTGGGTGGGTACCCCAGCGGCCTTTAGCTTATCGGCCAGCTGCTGACCATGCGGTTTAAGAACGTCCTTCTCACTGGTAATAATGAGGCTTGGGGGGTATTCAGTGAAGTGCTCGTTCAAAATCGGGGAGACTAACGGGTTGGTCGGATCGGCCCCGTTGCGATACCAGCTACTGACTAAGCCGTATTCCTCTAAACCGGCCGCGGTGGGCCGCAAATCGATGCCCGGATTGACAAATACTAGGGATAAGGGTTTAGCAGGACGCCCCTGCTGCTGTCGTTTTACTTGCAGGGAGCCTACAAACAAACCTCCCGCACTATCGCCGATCAGGCTGATCTTTTGCGGATTCCCGCCCAATGCCTGTGCATGATCAACGACCCAATTCCAAGCCGCATAACAGTCATTAATGGAAGTGGGGAACGGGTGTTCAGGAGCCACCCGATAATCGACCGAAACGACGATAGACTTTGTTCGATTACAAAGAACCCGAGCAGCCGGACCATCCAATGCACTTAGAATAAACGCACCCCCGTGAATACTATACAAGATGGGCAGATTTTTCTCGGCACTCGGGTAATAAATCTGAATGCGGATTGAATCGGTCCCTGTCCAGATCGTTCGGACCTCGGTTTTAAATACGTCCGGTAAGGGCTCATGGACGGGATTGTTTTTTAACATACGAGCTCGCAGTTGCTCAGCAGTTGGGAGCCCCTGCTGGGCCAAAACGGGAAGCGGCCCAACCAGTAGCATAGGCAGTAGAATGGTGAATAAGCGGTTCACTGAGTAAGAGAAAAAACAGAATATTGAACACATAAAGCAGATGTGTTGAAGGGTTGTGAATTGGTCTAACTAACTGCAAACTGAATCCTATTAAGCGATTCAGAAGCAATAGGCAAAACAAGTCGACAGTCCCTCAAACCCCGTTTGCGTTTCAGTCAAATGTGTTTGAAAATGTTCACTAGCTCCTAATTCACCATTTTACTGCGTACTTCACTAGGCGCGTATCCGAAATGACGGGAAAAACTCGTCGAGAAATTGGCCGGATTACCGAAGCCAACGCTGTAGGCCACCTCAGCCACAGTACCTACACTCGCGCTTAACAACTCGTGTGCGCGTTGTAATCGAAGCAGGCGAATCAGATCGCCGGGAGCTTCGTTTGTCAGCGCTTTAAGTTTACGGTGGAGCTGCGTTCGGCTCAGGCCGATGTCATCACTCAGTCGTTCGACGCTGTAGCCTTCATCATCCAGGTGTTCGTCAATGGCCGTCCGTACGCGGTCTAGAAACACCTGCTCCATAGAGGGTAATGAAGGGTAGCTAGTTGGCCAACCCTTGTATTGATTATGCATGGCCTGTCCAAGCGTGGTCTGACTATACCGCTGCTGCAACTGCCGACGTAATGCAATCAGGTTGGTTAGGTGAGCTACTAATTCACGCTGACTGAATGGCTTGGATAGATACGTGTCAGCCCCGGTTTCCAGGCCCTCTAATTTACTATCCACATCAGCGCGGGCCGTCAACATGATCACTGGAATGTGGCTGGTCCGTTCATCCTGTTTAATTCGTTTGCAGACGGCATACCCATCCATTTTCGGCATCATTAAATCCGTAATAATCAGATCGGGCACCTGCTGCTGCGCCAGTTGAAGTCCAGTCTCCCCGTTTGCTGCTTCGATAATGCGGTAAGGGTCTATCCCACTCAATGAGGATCGAATAAATGCCCGTACATCGTCATTATCCTCAATGATGAGTATCAATGGGGCATCTTCTGATTCAGAAGCTATACCTGTAGAAAAGGTTGTGGTTTGGTCGGGCAAATTTAGTTGTTCACTAACGTCTTCGATTGACAATGCGGCCTGCATCGGTAGACGGACCGTGACCAGCGTACCGATGCCTTCCTGGCTGCTAAGTTGAATAGTACCTCCGTGCAACTCCACCAGCTCTTTGGTGAGCGCTAGACCGATACCGGTTCCTTCCTGCTCGCGGGTATCCGAGGCATCCGCCTGGTAGAACCGGTCGAAGATATAGGGTTGTTTGGTCAGGGGAATGCCAGCGCCTGTATCTTCAACTGTTAGCTGTATCCAGCCTTCGGGAATGGGTTCTCCGTTTGTAAGCGATACCGATACAGTGCCACTGGCTGATGTGAACTTGATAGCGTTAGATAGTAAGTTGTACAGAATTTTTTCCAGTTTGTCCCGGTCAAAATGCATCGGCAATCGTTCCTGAGTGGCCTGAAACTGTAGGATAACACCTTTCTGATTGGCCATCGACTCGAACGATTGCAACGTACTGCGTACCAGTCTGACCAGATCACCCGCTGTGGTGCTTAAGCTCATCTTGCGCGCTTCGAGTTTAGTCAGGTCGAGGAGTTGGTTGATGAGCCGCAGCAGTCGGCTTCCGTTTCGTTGGATAAGATTAACCTTCTCCCTGATTTGCGGATCTTGGGCTTGCGTCAATAGCTGCTCAGCGGGACCGAGAATCAGCGTGAGGGGCGTTCGAAATTCGTGGGTGAGGTTGGTAAAAAAGCGGGATTTAAACGCATCTAATTCCTGAAATTTGTCGGTTTGTCGTTGAAGCTGCTCGGTACGTTCCCGCACGGTTTGCTCCAATTGCTCATTCTGCCCGGCAATTAGTTTCAACTTTTCAGCTTCCTGCGCCCTCGTTTGAGCCGAGAGTTTCTCTACCTGCTGAAGCTGACGTTCTAGGTTTCGGCTGGTTTGCCCAAAATCCCGCGCCAAATACAGCGACGTACACAAGGGGAGCGTCAGAAAGCCAACGGTTAGAAACATATTCTGCGCCAAGGAATTGTCGGGCCAGATATGCAACACATCGCTGGCACCTATAAATATGGCAATGCCCACCGCCAGCAAGCCCACCCCAATTAGCCAAACGCCTGGTTGCCGACCCAGCATGGCCCCTACCACTACACGCATCACTTCGATCAGACAAAGCAACTCGAAGCCAAACACCCAGGTCACAGGATTAACCTCTCGAATCAACAGCACTATTACAACCAGCAATAGTGCGAGGGCGTAAAAACCCCAGACCCGCCGGGGAAAATAGGGATAACAGACCGAGTAAATAAATACCACCGACGAGAGTGCCATGCCGACGTTGGCCAGCCAGAATCCGTAGGTAAGCTCTTGAATGACGACGGGGTTAGCAATCAGCCGGTCGAAATAGACACAGGTCGACGCGCACGCAAATGTTCCCAGCCACAAGCTGTAATAGAGGTTGGACCGACGGGTAGGGTAAACCAAAAACAGGAACAAATGCAACAGACCAAACAGGCTGGGGGTAAATACCGATACTAAATTGATGCTCCATATTTGCATCATGCCAACGACGTAGGCAGTCATATGGTCGTCGGAGGACAGCCAACTGGCAAAACCCTGCCGGTAACGCGCCCAGCGGGTTACGTAGGGTCGAAACGTGGCCATTCGTACCACTAACAGGTGCTGACCGGCCCGGTCGAGCTGAAAGGTAATCGGTTCAAAACTGGGACAGTAATCGGCTCCGGTCTTGGGCGACTGGCCGATGGTGCCAAATCTGCCGATTCGTTGTCCATCCAAAAAGACCTCCGATGCACCCAGTTGATCGATCCGTATGGCCAGCAAACTGTCGGCAGGCAGCGAATCGAGGCTGAAATGTAATCGAAACCATCCAATGCCTTTCCAGCCGGACGGCGGGTTGCTTGAATCAAAGTCGGTGCCATAAGGTGTCCAGTCCCGATCGTCGAAGGCAGGGCTGGCCCAGCGCCGATCGTCGCCCGCGTGAAACTGCCAGCGGTGCGGTTGCAAGGCGTATCCCCCAAAAGCCTGATCCAGGCTATCTAGTATTAGGCGCAAGGGCTGAGGCTGCGCCTGGATGAGCAGACTGCTAAGAATCAATCCAATTGTCAGGATGCCAATCCGTTTCATGGTGGAAGATAGCGAATTTATAGACTACTGCCGATTCGACAGTTTTTCTCGGTTCTCGCTGTTCCTGAAGCGTTTATCCGTTAAGGAATATAGAAAAGCTTCCAAATCTTTCTTTTCCTGATCCGTTAGCCCCAGCGGCTTGGTCAGTAGCGGGTCCCGATTGATGGAGTTAGGGACAACCTTGTCGGGGTCATTGTAATACTCAATGACCTGAGCCAGCGTTTTAAACATCCCATTGTGCATGTAGGGTGCCGTCAAGGCAACGTTTCGAAGCGGACCGATTTTAAATTTACCCAGATCTGCGGCTTTCTTAGTGATTTCGGCCCGACCGCTATCGGTCAGAGCCTTACCATCGAACAAACCGATGTTTCGAAACTCCGAATTATTAAAATTGGCCCCAAAATGACATTGCACGCAATTTGCTTTCCCATTGAAGAGGGCAAAGCCGCGCTTAGCCGATTCATTCATGGCGGCTTCGTTGTCATTCATGCGCCAGTCATCAAACGGCGTCTCCGGTGTTTCCAGCGTTTGTTGAAATTCAGCCAGGGCTTTAGCCAAATTCTGTTCAGTCGGTAACTCGCCAAATGCCTGCTTGAAGTAAGCCCGGTACATCTTGTTCTTATTCATGCGTTTTACCGCTATATCGATGGGCAAATCCATTTCATCAGGATTGGCAATGGGTATCAATGCCTGCTCTTCCAAGGTAGCAGCCCTGCCATCCCAGAAGAAGCTCGTTTGTAATAGTACGTTCATGGCGGAAGGGGTGTTCCGTTTACCCTTGCGGCCAAATACACCAAGGCTTACTGCCGACGTATCGGCAAAGGCAAACTCTTCATGGTGGCAACTGGCGCAACTAATAGTGCGGTTTCGAGATAGAATAGGATCGAAAAATAGCCGCTTGCCTAGGGTTGCTTTGTCAGTCGGCTCCTCCACGGTGAACGCAGCTCCAACTAGGCTAATGGTCACCATTACCAGTAGCACACAGGTAGACGCTTTCATGGTTTTGCTGCTATTATCCGGCCTAAAGTTATCTTATCAAAACCTCTACGTCGTCCTCCGCACGTATCAGCAAGGACGGTTAACCGTACAGAATCCTGAGTGAAGAAGTCTAATTTATATGTGCCATAATAAGCCACATTGCAAATGGGGTCGGCATACAGCAGTGTGTCCTGCCGAACGGAGTACTTACCGCTGACAAACGTTTTGCCATTGACAAAGATATCGTTGGTGCCATCAGCCCGAAAGACCGTTACGACCGAACTACCATCCGGTGATTTCAATTGCCAGCGGCCTACTAGTAGGTCGGGGGGCTGAATGAACGAAACGGCTGCTACTGCCAGGCTAACCAGCGAAAAACAAACGACTTTTTTCATGATCGTAATAGGGTTTTGGTTCGACCCTACAAACCACGTCATTGCGGTCTACTTTCAAATTTGCGGGCGTTGCAAAGGCGTTTGATTACGTTACACCAAAGTCAGACAGCCCCCTACTGGGAGGAATTCGCTGATTTTTTCACCTCACTGGGCGGATAACCGAAGTGGCGGGAGAAGCTGGTTGAGAAATTAGCCGGATTGCCATACCCTACGCTGTAGGCCACTTCGGCTATCGTACCCACATTTCCCCGTAACAGATCATGAGCGCGCTGAAGCCGCAAGATACGGAGTAAATCGCCGGGCGTCTGATTGATGAGGGCCTTGAGTTTGCGATGAAGCTGAGTACGTCCTAAACCGACCTCTTCACACAGACGATCCACACTGTACTGTTCATCATCCAGATGGGTTTCCAGTGCTATACGTACCCGATTTAAAAAGGCTTGCTCCATGGAAGGTAGCGGACTGGTTTCCGACGGCCAAGGTGTTTGCTTACTCATTGTAACCCGACTGTAGTGTTCCCGCAATTGTCGGCGTAGGGTCAGGAGATTGGTGATCTGTGCCAGTAATTCCCGTTGGTGGAAAGGTTTGGCCAAATAACTGTCGGCACCGGTTTGAAGGCCTTCTATCTTACTCTCTAAATCGGCCCGAGCTGTCAGCATAATGATGGGAATATGGCTAGTACGTTCGTCCTGCTTAAGAATAGTACACACCTTATAGCCGTCCAGACGAGGCATCATTAAGTCCGTGATGACCAGATCGGGTACGTACTCCCACGCCAGTTGGATACCTTCCTCGCCGTTGCCTGCTTCTAAAATACGGTACGCATCTCCCAGCGAATAACGGATAAATCCGCGTACCTCTTCATTGTCCTCGATCAGTAACACCGTAGGTTTCTCGGTAGCCGATTCACTCCATTCTGACTGTTTAGTTTCCGAATCTACCAAAGCCGTCAATATAAAATCAGGGGATGTAATAACAGGTGGTTTCAGGGGTATTTCTAGCTTCGCAATTGCTTGTTCTTGACGTACTGGCAATCGAACGATGACGCTTGTACCCATACCTTCCTGGCTAGTAATTTGAATGGTACCGCCGTGCAGCTCGACCAGTTCTTTGGTGAGGGCCAACCCGATGCCGGTGCCTTCCTGTTCGCGGGTGTCCGAGGCATCGACCTGATAAAAGCGATCAAATACGTAAGGAAGTTTTTCGGCTCTAATACCGATGCCCGTGTCAGCAATCCGTAGTTCGACCCAGTCCTGATTCTGCTCGTTTTGATACGTTAAATTAACTGATACGTTGCCATCGACAGGGGTAAATTTCAGAGCGTTGGAAAACAAATTATATAGAATATTTTCCAACTTAGCACGGTCCATGGCAATCACCAGTTGATCGCGGTTTGACGTAAAATGCAGGCTAATCCGTCGTTGACGAGCCAGCGACTCAAACGAGTGGAGCGTCCCCTGGACTAACATCACCAAATCGCCGGGAGCAAGCGCCAATTCGGCTTTACCGGCTTCCAGCTTGCTCAGTTCCAGGAGTTGATTAATGAGCCGTAGCAGTCGCTGGGCGTTACGTTGCAATAGACCAACCTGCTGCTTGGTAGCTTCTTCCTTGGTTTGGGCCAGCACCTGTTCGGCGGGGCCCAGCATCAGGGTCAGGGGTGTGCGGAATTCATGGGTCAGGTTAGTGAAAAAACGAGATTTCACCCGGTCCATCTCGCGCAGTTTGTCAGCCTGTTGCTGGAGTTGTTCGGTGCGCTCGTGAACCGTCTGTTCCAATTGCTCATTCTGCTGGGCTATCAACTCCCGTTTCTCGGTTTCCTGAGCCAGGGTTTTGGCCGATAAGTCCTGAACCTGCCGGAGTTGTGTGGCCAGATTTCGGTTGGTGCGGGCGACATCCTGAGCCAGATAAATCGACGTACACAGCGGTAAAACCAGATAGCCAAATGTTGTAAACAGGGTCGAATTATACAAATCATTCACCCTATTAATCGTATGCCAAAGACCAAACAGGTCGGCTGGCCCGGCGAAAAATACGATGGCTACCGTGATTATGCCGACACCGATTAGCCACACCCCGGGCTGTCGGCGATGAATGGCTAGCAAAACCACCCGGAACACCTCCAGCGTACACACGAACAGAAATCCAAATAATAGAAGAAAAAGGGGTACTGACGGATTCAGCAGCCCATAGGTAATAAGCCCGACGGCCAGCCCGATAAATGCCCAGATTGATCGGAGTTGTCGGCCATAACCCACCGAGTAAATAAAGGCTACGGAGGTGATAGCCAGCGCAAAATTGGCGATCATAGCCACGTAACCAACCGCGTCCTGCCAGCTAGGGTCACGAAGGGTATAATCCAGATAGGCGCAAACGGAGTCTATTGTGGACAGGATTAACCAGCCGCTGTAGTACAAATTGGAGACGCGGCTTGGATAGCTCACAAACAGGATTAGGTGCAGCAGAGCAAATAGCCCGGTGGCAAAGGCTAATGCCAGTGGAAATGTAAAGATTCTGGACAGCCTAACAACCAGATCGGTCAGCGTTTCATGCAGCCCGATCTGCATCCTGAATCCCTGCTCATTCCACATGGTTCGGGAATTATAAGGCTGTCGGGCAGAGAGTCGAACGGCCAGTACATGGTCACCGGGCCGGGTAAAGCGGAAAGGGAGTAGATCATACTGAACCTGAACGTCGGTGTTGGTAGCCAGCGTGGCACCGATTTTTCCAAAACCACCAATTTTTTGCCCGTCCAGATAAATTTCCGATGCACTTCGCTGGACAACGCGCATGGCTAATTCAAGCCCTACTATACTCGAATCAACCTGAAAACGCCGTCTGAACCAGCCGACGCCGTTCCAGCCGGGCGGGATATCCGGCAAATCAAACGCACTGCGGTAGGATAGCCAGGTTCGGTCATCGAAGGTCGGATTGGCCCACTGAGCATTATGTCCTGGGTGAAATTTCCAGGCTGGTACTCGATGTAGCGAGTAACCGCAACAGGGGTATTTTAATAGACTATCGCGTGTTAACAATAAGGATGGTGTTTGAATCTGTGCCCTACTTAAAGTAACACTCATACAGCCGAAAAGAATACAGAAAAGAAGTCGTTTCATGAAGGTATATGGCTGGATAGGTAGGTGTGAAAACGTTTATCTCGGTAGATATTGACGTAGGAACCGGTTGACAATGCCGAAAAACTGGTCGGGTTGCTCAATGCTAGCCATGTGGCCACACCGATTAATTCCCTGTATTTCCACCTGGGGTAGCGCCTGCGTGAGGGGGTAAATCGTGGGAACTGCTATTGGATCCTGCCACCCAAAAACAGCTAGTGCGGGACCCTTGTAAGCCCGGAGTCGTTTGGGTAAGCCAGGCCCTTCATCGGCCTGCTGGGCCATGCTTTGCCAGATAAGCCCAAACACGGTTGGGTTTAAGACCCCTTTTACAATCTGAGTGCTGTATGTATCGATCAGGCTCCGGTCATAAATGTAGGGATAGCGGTTCAGCTTCCGTCGCTCCAACAGGGCTTTTTGCGGGTCGCGTTTAATAATCACCGAATCAGACCAGTAGCGTAAACTGTCGGCGAATTGCGCTCGACGCTGCTGCAAGCTGACGTCAACAATTTCGTAATACGTTCGGTCCATCTCAGCGTGGCCAGCTAAAACTAACAGTCCTACCCGGTCGGGATGCGTAGCCGCATAACATAAACTTAAGGTAGCCCCCCAGGAATGACCGCACAGGTTCAGTTTCTTCACCCCTAATCGTTGACGCAGTAACTCCAGATCAGCCACTGCCGCGGGTACGTTGATGGTGGTTTTATCCAGTGGTTTGGTCCATGACCGACCTGTACCGCGCTGCTCGAACAGGACCGCCCGATACGTTTTGCCTAGTTCCTCAGCTACATTGGATTCCTGACCCGCACTAAGACCGGGCCCACCGCTGAGTATCACAATAGGCGTACCCGAGCCATAGGTATGATAATATAGAACAGCGCTATCAAGGACGATTGAATCCGTTTTCACGGCGAGGGCGGTTCGGAGGTCCGCCTGGGCGGTGGCGACTACTGGAAGAAACATAGTCAGCCCAAACAATACAGTGAGATGGTGTGGAAATTCGCGCATGAGTCAAAGGTTTTAACGGTTTATTGATTGATATGTCCGCGCTGCATTCGCTACTATGCGGAGGGGCAGCAGCGTTAGGCAAAACAAGTCAACCGGCCCGACAGTCACGTTTGCATATTTCCTAAAAGCATTTGAAAATGTTCACCCACCTTCTTACGTGCCTCTTTTTTTGCACACGTTGCTAGAGGGGTAGCCGATCCAACTCGAGCACCATCAAAACCGATAACCGACCGTAAAGCCATAGCGGGGACCCAGGGCTTCTCTACTCATTAGCTCCGGCGTGATTGACCGTAGTGGTGGCCGGCTGGTCGGTAGTTGATATTGAAGCCCGAAAAACAAATCAATGACCAGGCGCTTCGGCGTCGCCTGCAAGCCAACCATACCACCAGGTATCCAAACGTATAGCTGCCGGACGGCTTTGACTAAGGTTCCGTTCTGATCCCGAATAAATTCGCCCTGGCTGTCGAACTGATAATCGTCGAGGGTGAGACGGGCGAAGCGCCCGTACACGCCGGCGTAGAAGCCAACCGGAGCGGCATGGCGTCGACTAAAGTAATGCCGATATTCCAGCGTCACCCGCTCGTAATGAAACGTACCCGGTGAGGGTACATTGGCTTTGTTGTTTTGGTAATCAAACCGATCGGAACCAAAACCCACTCCGCCAACCAGCGACGTACGCTTGGTTAAGACCCGTTCATAAAAGATAGACACATCGCCGACAAGCAAACTTAGCGGGCTGATCTTCAGCATATTTTTTCGGACGACTACCGAATCCGATACAGATTGGGCAGAAAGCGTATTTAGCGCGTTTAGTAACAGGACAACAAGTAGAGATTTTTTCACGAGGTAGATCAGTTAGAACGCTAGCCCAATGCACAAACCCAGGCGGAGATCGAAGCGGTAGTCCTCGGGTTTTGCCTCGGGCGGGTAGTAGGTAGTGCGCTCGGTGGTTATCCGGTATTGCATCCACGGAAAATAGCCCGCTCCCAGAAAAGCATCCAGCACAAATCCACCCCGGCTGATGAACTGAGTACCGACTACGGCTCCTCCTCCGAACATGGAGTAGAACACGGTGCCGTATTTCTGGCTCCCCAGTATCCCAATGTGTTCTTCGACTACGGATTGGTATCGGAGATATGGACTTACGTAAAATCCTTTCGGAGCCGGGCGATGCGCTGAAGGTAGTTGTTTCGATACGTAAAATCGGTACTCCGGAGTGAGGTTAAAAAAAGTAGACTTGCCAAAGAGACCCCAGGTAAGCGCCTTGACACCAAGTTGCAGGCTCTGCTGGTTGCCAGTAGGCACCTCTATCAACAGCGAGTACGGCCCCGTTAGGTTGGTCTTAACCAAGGCCGGGCGTAGGTACTGCCGCGTGGAGTCCTGGGCCACAGCAGCCGTGGAGATAAAGATGCCGATAGCGATAACGGTCGGCAGTAGCCAATTGGTTGTTCGGTGTTGCATCAGAAGCAGCTTGTTTTTACGCCCACCCCCAACCTGAGCAGATAGCAGGCTGGGGCAGCAGTACGGGTTCATGAATAGCCTTATCAAACTACCGACAGTTGACGTAGGCATAGGTGGTGGTGGCGATAACGTTGTCTTAGCTGACAGACGCATCGCTGGCCGTTGATTCGGTTAGGTAGCCGTTGCTATTCGTCTTGAGAATCGGGGTAATTTGCTTTATTAAAACAGACTCCCTTCCTGGCAATGATCTGTTTGCTGGCGTTGGTAGGTACCCCGAACCGATACACGCGTTTGCCCAATTCAGTAATTACGATTAAGGTGATGGATACGAGGTATGCGATGGAATTCATGAGACTTTACTTTACCGATAGCGATACATCGGTAAACGTGATTGCGCCGGTGGTATTCGGCATCATCAGCAAATAGATAATCAGCGACTCAACACCCGTCGTATACGGCAGCGTAACGGAGTATTCGGCAAAATCGGCAGTGCCTTTCATCGGTATCTGCCCTTCGGTAGATGCAATTAGCACGGCGGCTTGCCCTTTGCGGTCGCCCCGCAGCACGAGCGAAACACCCTTACCCTGTACCTGGTCCAGCCGCACGTTGGCTTTCAGGGTTAGGGAGCGCCCCACGCGCAAACTTGTGGGCGGAAAAAAGCTGTAAGCCCAGTAGCAGTACGTGGCCGTGTCGATAAGCGCCGATGTGCTCATGCCCAGCGTAAATGAAGCTGCTTTGGTAGAGAGTCCGACCAATCCCGTTCCCCCGGTAGGTGAGGTCGTCGCGGTGCTTCGGGTATAAAAGGTTTGTTGATAATTAGTAACATTGCTTTGGTTGCCCTCCTTTTCTACGTAAAAACGCCAGTCAGTAGCCGTTAGTGGGATGACATTGCCAGCCGATGGAAGGCTGGGGTTTCCGCTGGAAGTAGTCGAAGTGGCCTTCGGTAAGTAATCATCACGTTGGCAACTCAACAGGAACGAAGCCAGTAGTAGTGATAAAATCAGACGGGTTCGCATGGTCTTTTGGATGGTATGGACAAGAGTAAGTCGTACAGGTGGATGTTTAGCGTAGGGCAAGGGTAACGATGTCGGCGAACGTAGTCGTTTGATTCCTCTGATCGTTCGCCGTGACGCCCTCCCGTAGCGCGAGCCGGGTGTATACATGTAAGTCGGAATTAATCAGTTCGACGCTAACAGGCCTCTCATCAGCCAGCCGGACACCCCGATAAATCAGGACGGCACTGACGGGATCAGCGGTTGGGTCTTTTTTCGACTTGTACACCTTCAATTGGCAGTTCATCGGTAACGTAATGCCCTGCTCCAGCTCGTTCCGGACTATGGTTAGCAGAGTTTGCAGTTGCTGTAGGGTTTCCTGTGGCCGAAAGTGATAGTACACCTTATCTTCCGTCGCGGGTTGATCAGCTTCAACGTAACCCAACATGGGGCCTACTACGCCAATGAGCGAGAGTGACTTGTCGGAGGGAATCACAATGGGGTCTACCAGCAGCAGGTTACGCGGAGCGGGGCGATTGGCAAAGTAGCCCGAAGCCAAGAGTTCCAGCAATAGCGCCCCACTCGTTGAAGACCCGACCAGACCAATGTTTTGATAACCGGCTTTAAGCAGGGCATCGTACTCGGCAGTAATAGCGGCCTGCCAATCCCGCCAGGATGAATTCTTAAAGTCATCGTAACTACGACCATGGCCGCCCAGCAATACCTGCGACAAATAGACGTCGGTACGGCTGCCCAGAAACGCACGAAATTCGTCCCATTCAAACGTCGTAGCCGAATAGCCGTGGCAGGCAATCAGCACCGGTCGTCGCGCCTGCTCGGGAGAAGGTTGGGGAATCGCTTTCGAGATGAGGTAGTTTTCGGGTTTGTACAGGGATGGATCGAACCGGTTACCCCCATCCAGCATGGCCGGGGTGATGGCAGGCTCTTTGGCACAGGCCAGCGCCAGAACGGCCAGCAGTACTAAGCTGAGTAACGTTTTCATGGGTGGTTAGTGGATGCGTTCAACAGATTCCAGGTAATACTCGTCTGTACAAATACCGGATACAGGGTTCCAGGCCCCGATACGCCATTGCCCGTCAGTAGATTATAGCCGATTGAGCCGCTAACCTTCAAGGGCATTCTGGGGCAGAAACAAAGCCCTATTTCCGGAGAGGCCAACGGTGAACTACGCGGTAAGTCGTCGAACAGAGGCAGACCATAATCCGCCCTGAAATAGCCGATATTTGCCTTGACCAACGGCTGAATAAGCCACTGTGGGCGGAAATAATAGGCGGCAAAGAGCGTGATGTTATCTTGTTTGATGGCGTTTGACCCGAGCGCCGTTCCCAAACGCGACGTTACGTAGCTGGCCCCAACGTACAGGCGGCTATTGCTCCAGTTCGGACGCGTGTACTGCGCAGTAAGGCCGTTTTCGGTATAGAGGCCGATGCTTTTCTGAAGCCGGATGCCTACGTCCAATTGCCGCTGGCCAAACAACGTATCAGGAATCAGCAGGGCGAGTAAGCAAACAAAGAGGAAGGTTGTTCTCATGGAAGTAAAGGGCCGGGTTAGTTGACTTCCACCGATACGTCGCTGAAGGTGACGGTACCCGTTGTTTTAGGTAAGAGTAACAGGTACACGCTCACCAAATCAACCGATTTGGTGTAAGGTAATGTCAGCGTGTATTCCGTAAAATCGGCCGTTCCCCGGATCACTTTTTGCGTCTGCGTACTGGCAAACAAAGCCGCTGTCTGTACGCGCGTATCACCCCGTAGCGCTAGCGAGATCCCCGTACCCTGCACGTTGTCCAAACGCACTTTCGCCCGCAGGGTCAGCGTTTTACCTATCGTTAATTCGTTGCCGGGTTGAAAACCAGCTACCCAATAACTAAACGTACTGGTGTCTTTAATCGCCGTTGCCGAAAGGGGTAGTGAATAAGAGTTACCTGCCGTTGTACGGTTGTTCAGATAGCTGTTCGGGTTAGGTTCACCGAAATCAGCGGGATAGGCCTGCCAGTCGGTTCCGCCGAATGTAATGACGTTGTTAGTAGCCGGAGCGGGGCTGTCTTCGTTTTTAGTACAGCCGGTGGCCAGCCCCACCAGCAGAAGGAACAGAACGGTAAGATTTTTCATGGCTCAGGTGATTCGTGTGGATGTTGTTTAGGCTGATTCGGATAAAGCGATCATGACGCCAGGAACGATCTGGTATAGTTGCTGTATGTCGATATGTTACGTAAGTATGGGGCAGCAGGTGCGATCACTATTGCACATTCCGACTGTATACCGACACCAACTTCCAGTCGGTACCCTGTTTCTCCAGCACCCGTACCTCCCGACTTTTCAGAGTACCGTTGGCGCGTTGTCGGGTTTGTAGGAATGTGGCCGTTGCGGCTTTATCCACGATTGTCACCTGCATATTCTCCCGCTTGAACGTCGTGGCCGGACTCGGCGTTGGATCGGTAAAATAGCCCTCAAACATGCGGCTGTAGGCATCCCAGCCAGCCTGCGTCAGGATGCTGGTCGCTCCGCCTTGTGCCGTCCAGCTAACATAGGGTTCGTGTGCCCAGTGGCTAGCCCACTTCTCGCGATTTTTCGTAAAAAAGGCGTCGCTTTCGTCGGCAATGACGTTCCGGATGGCGGCTTCGTCGACGGCATAGGTACTCGCATCCCCACCGCCGTTCGTAGCGGCCAATGTTGTCTGCGCCTGGACAGAACCGACCATACCAGCGAAGCAAAGGGCAATGAATAGATTTTTCATGAGCGTAGAAACTGGTTTATGTGGAAAGAAAAAGTGTCCTGTTCTTAAATAGTTGACCAAAATCCAGGTCAACGTTTTCCGGGATGAGACGAGCGAGATAATGGGTAGTCTGATGTCCATGTTTGGCAAGAGAATGAGTGGTAAATAGCTTAGTTTATAGACCCATCTGAATCCTTGACAAAGTTTGGCAGAACGCCCGACGAGCAGTAGTACTTTTGTTACCAATCCTAGTAACTTTTCGCCCTCAGCGCAGCCGGTCAGGAAACAGCAGTACGTAGTCACACAGCTGATCCGCTTACCTGTTCTTGCTCACAAAACAATCCAGTGACCAGCAAACAGGCATTTGGAAATGTTGCAAAAGCCTTTGAAAATGTTCCGACAGAAAAATGGATCGACTCAACTGACCGTAGGCGTCTGTTATGCGGCCGACAAGCTATTGCCGGAACGGTTAAGCCACCCACCTCCGTACAGGCCTGAATCGATTAGCCAGACGAAGAATGGCCAGCCTGCTCTATCGTTTCAGGAAGTCCGTTGGGGTTTGCTGGTAATATTCGCGGAAGACGCGGGTGAAATAGGAAGGGGATTCAAAACCAACCATATACGCCGTTTCGGAGGCATTATGGCCTAATCGTAAAAGTTCAATGGCTTTTCGAAGCCGGTATTGACGAATGATTTCGAGGGGGGTGAGGTTGGTTAGAGTCTGGAGCTTCTGATTAAGCGCTTTTCGACTCATGGCCAGTTGTTCGGCCAGCCACTCTACCGATAACGAAGAATCGTCCAGCCGCTGCTCGAGTAGTACGTATAAGCGACGCAGGAACTGATCGGTCAAGGTGGGCAATGGGGATACTGAATCGGTCTGTGCTAATTGCTGCCGATAATGGTGGCGTAGTTTCTGCTGGCGGTCCAGTAAATTCCTGAGCCGTAAGCCCAATTCACCGATGTGAAACGGCTTGGTCAGGTAATCATCGGCCCCGTATTCATATCCTCGAAACCGACTTTCATATTCTAATTGGGCCGTCAGTAAAATAACGGCAATGTGATCCGTACTGGCGTCGGTTTTAAGCCGTTCGATCAGGTCGTAGCCGTTCATGCGGGGCATCATCAAATCGGTGATAATGACATCCGGCAACTCTTCTTTGGCCAGAATCCAACCGTCGTGACCGTTGGCAGCCACCCGAATCCGGTACGTCATGGCCAGTTCCGAAACGATAAATTCCCGCAGTTCAGCGTCGTCTTCTACAATTAGAATCAGCGGTTTGTCGCTGATCCCGTTCCCGGAAGGGAGCTGGCTGACGGGTGGGGGCTCGACGGTTAATACCGGTGTGAGAATTGACTGAGCCTCCACGATATCGCTCACGCGCTGCACCGGCAGATCCAGACTAAACCGGGTGCCCCGTTCCAGGCCCTCAATGCCGCTTTCGACCTGAATCTGTCCGTCCAGACGGGTAACCAGCTCATACACCAGGGCTAACCCGATACCCGTGCCTTCGTAGAGCGAATGGCGAACGGGATTAGCCTGGTAATAGCGGTCGAAAATATAGGGCAGTTTTTCGGTAGAAATTCCTACGCCCGTGTCCTGCACGGTTAAGCGGACTCCGGTAGGCGTCTGGAAGAGCCCTACAGTTATACTGCCGGTAGCCGTGTATTTAATGGCATTGGCTACCAGGTTGTAGAGGATCTTCTCCCATTTTCCGGCATCGAACAGGTAATTTCCGGTGGATAGATCCGTCTGGTAAATCAGCGAAAGATTTTTTATGTCTGCCGAAGGGCGAAACAGGTCAACGATCTGACGGATAAAATCCGGGAGGTTACCCACTTCGTGCACCAGGTCCATCTGCCGAGCTTCCAGTTTGTTAATGTCCAGGAGCTGGTTAATGAGTCGAAGTAATTGTCGGGCGTTTCGACGAACGGTCGTCAGCTGTTGCTGGTAGGGTACGGGTAAATCATCAGTTTCCAGCAGTTTATCGACTGGCGTAACGATTAACGACAAGGGGGTACGCAGTTCATGGGTAATGTTGGCGAAGAAGCGGGTTTTCATAGCGTCCATGGCTTTTAGCTCGGCCGCTTCCCGCACCTGCTGCACAGCCTGCTTTGCCTTCGCAATTGTGACCTCCAGGTCATCAAAGTTGATGGGCTTGGTAATAAAATCGAAGGCCCCTCGGTTCATCGCCAGGCGAATGTTGGCCATATCGCCGTAGGCTGTTACCATCACCGTGCGAACCATGGGGTTAACCTCCGTTACTTTACCCAACAAGGTGAGTCCGTCCATGCCGGGCATGTTAATATCGCTTAGCACCAGGTCAATGTCGGGTTGTTGCTCCAGCAAGCCCAGCGCTTCTTGACCGTCGTAAGCGAACACAAATTCATAGGTGCCGGCGCGAATTTGGGGACGGAACCACTTTTTAAACAGGGCCGCTAAATCTGCTTCATCATCAACAAGCAGAATCTTCGTTTTCATAAGTCTGGGGTGTGGTAGGGAAACTTACGATTTTATCGCATCCGGCCAGCAGCGATTTAGCCAGCGGACGAAGCGGTCGGTAAGGTGAGGGTGAACTCGGTTCCTTCGCCCGGCTGACTGCTCACTCGCATGCTGCCTCCGTGCCCCTTGGTGATGATGTCATAACTCAGTGACAGACCCAGGCCGGTGCCCTCCCCCGTTGGCTTGGTGGTGAAGAAAGGCTGGAAGATCTTAGCTTTCACCGCATCACTCATACCCATGCCGTTATCTCCGATGGCAAGCATGACCTCCCTGCCAACTCGCTGGGTGGCCACCCGTACTGTCGGCTGATACGTAACATCCTGAGTTTGCTGTTGCTGATGGCGGACCGCATAGAAAGCGTTGTTAAACAGGTTGAGCAGTACCCGCCCAATTTCTTGCGACATCAGGGCTACCTCGCCTACAGCCGGATCGAACGTAGTGACCAGTTCGCAGTTGAAGCTATTGTTTTTGGCCCGCCAGCCATGATAAGCTAGCCGCAGATACTCCTCCACCAGTTCGTTCAGATGAACAGGCCTGACTTCGCTGCTGGCACTACGTGCATGATCGAGCATGCCTTTGACGATGTTGGAAGCCCGGTTACCGTGATGCAGAATCTTGGTCAGGTTGTCTTTCAGATCAGTCAACAGTTCAACCTCTAAACTCGAATCAGGCTGGGGTTTCTGTTGTTCTTCTTCCAACTCTTCGACCAGTTCAGCGCTTAGCTCAGAGAAGTTATTGACGAAGTTCAAGGGGTTCTGGATCTCATGGGCGATGCCTGCCGTCAGCTCACCCAGGGAAGCCATCTTCTCCTTGTGGATGAGCTGAGTCTGGGTTTTTTTTAGATCGTTCAGGGTTTGTTCGATCTCCTGCTTTTGCTGGGCAAGCAGGGCGTTGGTCCGTTGCTTCTGCTGGTTATTGCGCCACTGAATAAAAGCGATTAGTACAAACACTAGCACCAGAAATATTAGTGAAGCGATAAGATACAATTGCCGGTTTTTAGCGCGTTGTTCCAATAAGTTTTGCTTCTCTGATTCATACTGCGCTTTTACTTGTAATAACTCCTTGGTTTTAGCCGTATTCGAAAGGCTATCCCGATACAGGGTATACAACTTGTAGTGTTGGTAAGCTTGCTTATAGTCGCCTTGCATACTATCTAATTTGGCAAGGTGGCTATACGTTAATTCCAGATTATCAACCCTGCCATATTTTAGCGATTCCCGCAATCCTTTCTCTAAATAGTCTTTAGCAATAGGTAGTTGATTTTGTTTTCGGTAAAGACTTCCCAACATTGTATAGGTTTCCGCGATGGCTTCATTAGCATCCATTTTTCGCCATAATGCTAACGCTTTGACTTTATTAGCCATGGCTTCTCTGTAGTTAATCATCGCCAGGCGATTGTTTCCAGCCGCCACGGCTGAATCCCCCTGATGCTCATAGGTGTTTCCTAAACCCGTGTGCGTGAACGGTATAAGCCATTCGGGCCCGTCGTATTCGGGGTCTCTAACGATTTTCAGCGCAGCTAGCGAATTCTGTATAGCTTTCGTATGCTTCCCTTGACTTGAATAGATAGCGGCCATCGACATAAGAGTTTGCGCTATACCCGACTTATGATTAATGGCTTTCCGAATGTCTAATGAATACTGATAATTTTTCAGGGCTTCTATGTCGTCTTTTTGCTCACGAAAGATAGCCCCTATGCGCTGGAGCGCATCCGCTTCATCCATTCGCCTTCCCGCCTTTTGCGCCGACTGTAAAATCAGGTATAAATATTTGAGCGTACCCGGATAGTTAAATTGATAATAATACGATTGAGAGAGTAATGAGTACTCATATTCTTCGTCTTTTTTGTCTCCCAGTTTCGCTCTTATCGCGTGTGACTTCAGGATATTTTCTCTGGCTTCAGGATACTTTTTCAAATCTTCTAAATAAATAACTCCAAGCAGCCTATAGGCGTTGGCTTCTTCCAGTTTATCGCCCGCCTGTTGAGCAGAAAGCAACATTTGGTTAGCATAGTTAATTGCTTCAGCAGAGTTAGACTCCCCCACATACGTTTTGGCGATTAGGGAATGCTCGTAGGCTACAAACCGTTTGTCTCCTATTTCTTTTCGTATGGCTTGCGATTTTAGAATATTTTGCCTGGCTTCAGCATACTTTTTCAGATCGAAAAGATAAATGTTGCCAAGTCGGGCGTAGGATGGCGCTTGTTTTTCCTTAGAATTAATTTTCTGAGCCAGTGCTAAAGCTTCATTCGCATACCGTATGGCCGTGGGAAAATCATTCATTTTCCCGGCCTCTCTACTGATACTCAGCAGGGTGTTGACACGATTGGTATCCTGCTTTTGAGTAGTCAATACCCTTTGCAGGGAGTCAATTAGCGTTGTCTGGGCTTTCGAGGGCAAAGCGCAAACTAGCAGACCAACGGAAAGAACAAATGTGTGGATAAGGGTTTTCATGATTATCTATCATTTGCAGAGCGCTCAGAGGACGCTGGTAATGAGTTCGTTTGAGCTCCCGGCTTTCTTGGTGACAGGGACAAAGATGGCCACGTTACGGCAAGCCGACTAGTACTTTTGACACCAATTCTGTAACTTTCATACCATGAAGCTGTTTAAAGTTTAAAGTATCGTAGCAGCAGACTACAAAATGCCAGCCAATGTAGGACTAGCCAGTTGCTGGCTTTGGTTTTGAAGCGCACAAACAACGCCTTAGTAGCCATCCAAACAGGCGTTGGTGCGCTTCAAAACCAACCGGTGTTGATACAAGACCTCATAACCGTCCGATCCTCAATCTTCAAGCAGTCCACTATTTGGGAGGCCCTCAATTCATCCACAGAAACAGATTATCGCAAGTGCGCTATTTGAGAAGGCGATTGACTAGCTTATGAAGACAAACTACGAGTTCAAGCTGAACGACTTAGTCACGCTAATAAACCCGAAGGCTGCAGAGTTTGGAGCTTCTAATGCTGACATTGACTGGCCTGTCCCGGTCATCAGCCAATATGGACAGCGGGTACACTGCTGGAACAGTCAACAGCGTGAATTCATAATTACCCTGAGTGCAACCGAAATTAAGAAAGTCAGTTGATACGTCAGGTTATTAAACTAATGGGTGAGAATAAGATAGTAAGTTGAATGCATTCGCTACTGTTCTATCCCTCTTATAATGAAAAGTCTATCCCGTAAACGCTTTTGGGTTTTAACAAAGGTCGTACTGTCTCCCAGACCTATGACAAGCAAACATTTAGCTAAGCCTTCTCGTGGTTAATTCAGATTATCACGGGTAACTAAGTGTATAGCATAGTGACCCTGACAGAATTGTTGGACCTATAAAAACGCGTTTACCTTGTGCAATTAAATAACAAGATTGCCACGAGTAGCCCAGCCTTAATCACCCCTTAAGCTTTTTACGAAATAGTATAAAAAGTATGATTATAACGACTTCACCTATAAATTTCCCGTTCTCTACTAATGAGGTTTTCCATTCAAATATGTTCCAGTCGCCACTTACCGAAGCAATAGTCAGGTAGCTTACTAGTAAGCTAACCAGTATGATCCAGAGTGATCCTATAAAAAAATTCCTGTTCACAGCCTGTTGCGTTTGGAATTGCACCCTTGAGTATATAGTTACTGAGTCATGAATAAAAACGACTTCACCTCCTCATTTATTAGGAACGTTGTGTGAGGTGGCCCGGTTTAGCGGCACGCTGAATTTGTCAGATTTGCGTAATACTCCTGTTCAAACTGTTGAGGTTTTTGTAGCCCAGCGACGACAGCCCGGTCGTCGCTGGGCTTTCTCTCTAGGTTATAATATGCCTCAATATAATCGAAGAGTTCGGTGCGTGATCATCGACGCTCAGGAACGCTCCTCCTAACAACTCCGCCTTTAGGTTTGTGGGGTTGCAGCCGCGGTGGTACGCCATCACGGTACTATTCGTAGCATACGTTTTTCAAATCACCATTATGCACTACAAAATAGCGCAAGTGACAAGCGCCAAACTAGTGGGCCTATTACTTGCGCTAAACCTGTTTTTGTTGAATCTACTTACTTAACTAGATTCCTGAAGGCTGATCCGAAGATCAGATAGCTGGTGTTGCCGGCAATCGTGCCTTCGTTCTGTCCCCAGAAGAACGGCCAGTCGTCGTAGTTTTCAAAGTGGTCGGGTTTTCTGAACAACAAACCAGGAGCCACATTGCCCGGAATGAACGAGAAATCCGCCCGGTTATTTCCGTAGAAGACGGCTTTAGGACGCGTGGCCCCCACCGTGGCTACCAACGAATAGTTATGATACGGATGGCAGCCAAACAGGTAATTGCTCACCTTATACGCATGGCTGGCGTCAACAACATCCGGGAAATACTTGCTGGCAAAACAAACCGTGGTGCCAAAGTTGATGACTTCGCCACTACCAGCCCAGTTACCAAGGCCAATTGGCACACCGTAGGGATTGTTCTTCTCAAGCCCTTTGATATAGTCATTATACTTGACTACATACGGCCGCAACTTTTCCTTATAGGCTGCATCCATGTGCGGGATCGCGTCCAGGGCCGTCAACAAAGTAAAATTCACGTTACGGTCGAGCGCGGGCCACAGAAGCTCCTGAAACTTATCGAGGTACTGTTTCTCCCCGGTTGAGATGTACAACTGAAGGTTAGACGAAGCGCTTGAGCCAAACCGTCTGGCAAAGCTGTCCTGCGGGAGGTTGGCTATGAGTTCGGTTGCTTCTTTGAGCAGTCGTTTCGACTGTTGCAACGCCCTCGCCGACAGGTCATCGTTGTAGCCCTTCAAGGCCCGGCTAGCGGCTGCCAGCATCGTGGCAGCGCTCATATCAAGGCCGGGATTACGGGTGGTAAACGCCCAAAGATCATCCTTAACCCCGCTCGACCGGCCATCCGGCGCCACTTCATAAGGGGCAAGGTTCGGGTTATACGGCAGGCCATCGGTCAGCGAGGCTGCGTCGCCAAGGTGGTGATAATTGTCCAGCACAGCGTTCGAGAGCGTTTGCGACATGTGGCCGATATTCTCAGCCTGCGCTACCAGATTCAGGGTGCCGTGCTCGATGAACTGCAATACGTCGGGCGTGCCATCGGGCCGGTGAAGGTCAACGTAACGCTGCTTCTGGCTGACAAACGTTTGGTCGCGCTGCGGCTTAAAATATTCCCACGTCCGTACGAAATTTTGCACGACCCCAATATTGGCCCCGGTCTCGATGTCAAAATCACCGGCGTCGAAGAAGCCACCTACGTTCAGGCCAGGGATCGGCTCGAGCGCTTTGTATTTAGTGTCGGTGGTTGGTCCTTGTGCGTGCAGGTCGAAGTGGTCGGTGTTGGGTGGGGCTTGCCGATAGCCTTCTTTGAACGGCTCGCCATGCCATACCCGGTATGCCTCGTTAACCGTCATGTGGTTCATGTGGATCGGAATCCAGATGTCGCTGGTGGCATCGGTGATCTTGTCGTAGACGCTGTTTTCGATCAGGAAGTTATTCGTCTGGAAATTACCGTACTTGATATAGTAGATACCAGGTTCTTTGACCGACGTAAAATCGAACTTCACGTAGTGGTACTTATAATAGTCACCCCAGGGCTGTATTTTACCACTGTATACCGAAGCGGGATTTCCGTCGGCCCCAATCTTATAAAGCGAGGCCGTTGCCTGTGGCTTATCTTTCTTGTCGAGCTCGATGACAGCCACTTTTTGCTGTGCAGGAAGATAGCCAACCTGCGAAAAACCGATATTGGGTTCACGTACCCAGCCTTTGATCGCATTGGGCTCGACGGTCCAGGTCAAGACCTTACCGGTTTTTCCCGCAGGCAACATGCTGCGGACGACGAACCAGCCGTTTTGAGCCAGCACACGGCCGTCATACAGCATGAGGTCGGCATCCTGTGATGTGATTTTAATCAGGCGTGAAGGCTCGTCGGGTGCCAGCAGGAAGGTACGTCCTTTTTCCAGCGGCAGCGGATCGACAAACCGGCCGGTTCCGCGGTCGTCCGATGTGTTATACCCCTTGAATTGCTTTGGTTTTTCGCTGTTAGGCTTAGTCATGCTATTACCCACCACATAGCGCGGAAACCGATTGTAACGCCCATCCATCAGATAAGCCTTACCCCAATACTGAGAAGGCAAAAACTCAAGGTTGAATCCGGCAGCACTTTCCAGAGCTTTAGGAACAGGTTTGTCGAGATAAACCGCGATTTCTACCCCTTTGCCCTTTGGCGTTACGACGACTCTTGATTCAAAATCGTAGTCTTTATACCGCAGGGTAGCCTCAATCGTATTCGACGCACGGTCTACCTTCCGGTTGGAAATGTCCGGCACAAGATCCCACTGCTCCGGGGTATTGGAAAGCCGTACGGCACCGCCCTGCGCGGTTCGGACACCGTGATGAATCAGTTCGATACCGGCGTTCTTCTCATCGTTGAAACCTCCCGTAAACAGGTTGTTGTACACGAGTACGTTGACGCCCTGTGTCTCGAAATACTCAAGGTTGTTGAGTTTTAAATCCTGACTCGAAGCATACTGGTATGCCCCAAGTACTAGTAGGATTACTGATAAAAAAGTTATTTTTTTCATGTTCGCAAAAAAGGGTTCTTCACAGGAATTCACTTATTTTAATATGACTTTATCTATACTTTATACCCTTTATGTGCTGTATTTATTTTCTATTCTGTTTATACTTTTTTGTACATAAAAAGCCTGTCTAAACTTTTGTTACAAAGCATAGTCTTTGGCATTTCGACCAGTCTGCCGATGCAGGAAGGTGGAAGCTTACTCTTTAACGCGAACTATGAGATTTACCCTAATCTAATAGGCTGACGCACAGCCCTGCGCCAGCCATTTTGTTTTGTTAGAAAATCCTATCTCGATAACATAGCGCTTAACTAACTACTAATAACCAGCATGCTGCATTTCCTATAGTTAGCCTTTAGCTTCAAAGTCTAACTGTCGTCCTTCTTCCATTGCCTTTTTGTCAAGAATGGTACCCACCAATAGACCAATGGCCATTCCAATGGGTAGTCCAACCCCCAACAAACCAATGTTTCCGGCCGATAAGCCAATAGCGACGCCTATCGGCACCCCAAAACTAGTAAAGCCGAAGATCGCCCAGAATTTTTTGTAATAGTTTTTCGGAACGATTTTTAGCTCCTTCTCAACGACTTTTACGATTTTGCTCTCCGCAGTCTTCACTGTTTTGGCGAACCCTTTGCCCGTGTCGGTGGCGTAATTGACATGGTCAATTACCTCATCAATCAACGCAACGACTTTGGGGGCTAAAGTTCTTTTCCCTAGCTCATTCAGTAGGTCGCCAAGCTGTTTGTAAGCCGAGGCTGTTTTTTGATCAGTTGAAATCTCGGGTCTTTCAATGAGCGTTTTCATGGTAAGCAGGTGAGGGTGAATTTAATGTGCCTTAAAATTCCACTTCGAATTATCGCTGTTAAAATCAAATTCGGCCAGGGTCGGTGTGCTGTCACCCGACGATACCAGCGCCAACTTTTTACCTGAGTTGGGAACGACCTTCGGCATGATTCGGTAGGTGCCGTCCGTCAACTGGTCGATTCGCCACAACTGTTCGGGGGCGCCGGTAAAGGCTGGCACCGTGGTTAATTCAGCGTCGGCCGTTGCTGCCAGGGCTCGCTCGGTTCCCGCAATGACGATTTTATAGTAAGGCCCCCCCAGATACCCGCCTGCGTCAGGAGCAGCCTTAATCGTCCATCGTTGATGCGGACGAACCATATAATCACCGATTCGCACCCCAATATTCCCAGTTGGCCACGTTTTTTGTACATCGGCTAATTCCTGCGACGGTACAGGTTTTATGGGCTCATCATTATTGCGAGAGCCGCGAGGGGCAACAGGCATTCTGGTGAAGTCAACAATCAGTTCCAGCGCGTAGCCTCTTCGTTCCGACTCGATCTCGTACGTTCCTTCTTTGAAGTTATCACCCGCAACCGGCCATCCATTTTTCCATAGCAACGGACGGATGCCCAACACACTACGACCGCTTTGGTCTAAATCGGCTTCGTAATGGCAGGACATTTTTTCAACCCCATCCTCAAGCACGTAACGGCCGAAATGCCCGGGGCCCATCAGTCGTTCGCCAGCAGCAAGCACCATTTTCCCACCGCCTTTCAGCATGTCTCTTCCCATATTATCCAGGTACGGACCGGTAATTTTTCGGGAGCGGCCAACCACAATGTTATAGGTTGAGTTGGCGCCGTCGCAGCAGGTTCCGTGGGTGCCAAGGAGATAATACCAGCCATCCCGATACAGTAGATCAGTGGCTTCGCAGTCAATAGCGATATTGATGGCTTTGTTTCCTTCGACCCGTTTCCCGGTTTTGGGGTCAAGCTCGATCAGGCGGATGAACCCGAAATACGTACCATACGACACCCACAAACGACCATCGGTTGGATCAAGAAGTAGTCCTGGGTCAATGGCATCATTATCTTCAACCCCATCGGACGAGGCCACGACAATCGCTTCCGAATATTTAAAATCAGGCGATTTGGGGTCCAGGGTTTTGTTCCACATGGTCAGGATTCGGCCATTGTGTCCGCCCCCCAAACCGCCACCGGTTGCCCCATAGACGACCAGGTAACGATCCCCAATTTTTACTACGTCCGGCGCGGCCCCGCCCCCTGGTCTTTCGGCGCCACCGTTCCAGGTCCAGCCATCTTTGGATATCAACCCACCTCTACCGGTGCCAAACGTGTAAAATTTTCCTTCGCATTCAGTGATGGTTGATGGGTCATGGATAAACGGTTTTCCGACTTGTGCCAATAGGGTGCCGGTTGAGCACAGGGAAAATAGGGCTATGGCGCCCAATAGCTTAGTACTAAAGTTCATGGTAATGTCAATGTCTGAAGAGTCGAACGTTTATGACAGGTTGCTGAATGGGTTTACTCGTAACTAATCGTGAGGTTCTTTACCGGCTTTCCGTTTTCGTCCAGGAAGCGAACACAGAAATCACTCATGCCGGGGCCATTGATAACGGCTCCCCGAATGATATTCTTCCCTTGATTCAGGGTCAACCGAGTCGAAACACAATCATCCATTACCATACGCCGATCGCCAGAAAGGAGGACAGCTTCCTTGCCGTTCAGCCACCACATGGATGCGGAATTTGACCCAACCGCCATTCTGACATTTTTCAGTTCCTGTGGACTGTTGATTACCGTTACTGCCCAGAATAGAACACCATAAACTGGCTTTCGTAGTCCATAGGCAAACCGAAACAGCTTGACATTGTAATTTGTACTTTCCAGGGCGTGCCAGGTCAGTTCCTGATCGCCTACTTTTACTTTATCGCCACCTTTGGGAAGAGTCGTAAATTGATTTGGGAAATAGTCGGTGGTAAAGGCCGTCCGGAGATAGCTGTCCGTAAAAACAGTGTTGGTACGATTCGGCTTATTGATTGGCTCCAACAGTAGCCAGCGTTGAATGAAGCCATCTGCATCCGGCGTCTTTTTGGCTTTTGTAGCCTGCGTGAAATACGGAGCGATACTTCGGGTGGTGTCAGTTTTAGCAGCACTTTTGGTTTGACTCTTTGAGGTAGTGGAACAGCCTTGTAACGCTAGTCCTGCAAATAGGACGACCCCGGCTGCCAACGCCAATTTTTCTCGGTTCATATTCAGAGGTGATTCTTATAAGGTGATTTGTTTAAACTGAATTATTCGTTTGCGTTAAAATGATACCCCTAAAATGTAACTCGGCCAGGGCCGATGTGCTCTCGTCGGAGGCTACCAGCGCCAGCTTTTTCCGGAGTCGAGAGCGGCCTTTGGCATAATCCGATAGGTACCGTCGATTAACTTTTCGATTCGTTATAGCTGTTCGGATGAGCTGCTAAAGGGCGGTACGATTACGACTTCGGCATCGGCCGTTGTCGCTAAGGCCTTATCGGTTCCGGCCAGAACAATTTTATAATAGAAACCGCCTGAATACCCGGCAGAATCAGGCGCAGTAGTTGTCCATGAATATATTATTCCTGACGCTATTTTTCTTCACAGGCTCCAGCACGAGTCAGCGTGAATAATCCCCTTTTCATCCGGTGCTTTTTCCGAAGTAGAAGCTATCGTGGAGTGTCTGGATAAAGTATGTGTCGTATCACCTTTTATAAGTATGGGAGGGAGAGGTATTCGTTATCCTGGACTTGGTCCCTAAGCAAAAGCAGTGACGCCAACTAGTTGTAATCCGGATAAAATGGTGAATTTTATAATCGGCAGTACGTAGTTGTTTTCTGCTCATAACCTATTTCTCCTGTAATGATTTGTACAGCTAAAGAAAGCGTAGATTATGGAAACCTACTATACGTAGCGAGGGAGGTTCATCTGTTAATGTGCAAAATAATAATGTTTGATGCTTAGGCGGGGTTTACCAAATTTTCATGCTTTGGAAAGGGTTTATAGGCGACTTGGGAAATTGAGAAAGGTTGGGAGTCGTGCCAACTTTGTGGTCGCCAAACTACAGAGTCATGACCTCTCAGTGGAAACCACTGACCACTCCGACGGCCCGGCGGCCCTCAATGGGCTGCAATCGCTCCGGCGACCCGGTTTGAGAAAGCATCCCGGCCAGAATCAGATCGAGGTTTTGTGCCCGTTGCTAAACGTTGGGTAGTTGAACCGGTCCGCCAGTGCGGCATTATTTCTTGGACAAATCTCGTTCGCCGGATCGCCAAAGAATACAAGTATAGGCTATTATCTTCGGTAAGTCGGTTGTATTTGGCTAAAATTCGACTGATGCTCCAGCGGCTCTAACCGCATTACGAAATATAATTCCCCAACACGTTCTAAAACGAATCTTGTATTCTTTTTCTGTATGTGTAAGTGACTTTCTGATTAACTAAAGGCTTTATTTGATACGATTTAACCAGTCTTTCACTTCAATGCAAACTGGCAAGGATCTAAATTCTCGAAAACCTTCGTATAATTTCAGCAAATCAAAAATCAGTAACCCGCTAAAACCTAAATAACCCGTTGTTGAAAATCAGCACATCCGTCACCTTCAACAACGAGTTATCATATTTCGTATCTGACGAGCAAAATCAATTACGACCGCTCTTTAATTAAGGAAAGTAGCGAAATCAGCAAGCGGGAGTCTGACTTTTTTCAACGTAGCAAAGTGGTCATTATCCTGATCACGATAGCCGATTGCAAGCGCAACGACCGACTTTAGACCTTTCTCTTGTAAGCCTAGTAGTGCGTCAAATTTGGTCGCGTCAAAACCTTCCATAGGCGTTGAATCGATTTTCAATTCGGCAGCAGCGATCAATGCTGTTCCTAAAGCAATATAGGCTTGTCTACCCGCCCATGCCGAATTTTCCTCATCAGATCTCGACAGAAGTCCTCTTATCAATGCCGCCTTAAAGTCAGCTAATGTCTCTACAGGAATGCCTCGTTCACTTGCGATATGAGCCATGTAGGCACTAATGTGCTCTGCTGTTACTTTATCAAAAGCCGCAAATACCAACAGATGCGACGACTCCGAAATCTGAGCATTGAACGAACCTTCCCCAAGTTCCTTCCGAAGTGCATCGTTTTCTATGACATAGACGCGGTATGGCTGAAGACCAGTAGACGAAGCCGAAAGGTTTGTGGCTTCAAGAATTTTTGCAAGATCTTCTGCCGAGACTTTTTCTTTGCTGAATTTTTTGGTGGCATAACGCCATTCCAGATTTTCTATAACCTTCATTTTTCTGTCATTTGTTTCAGCAAAATTCAGCACTATTAGTTTACTTTTGTCACTAACTGGCAAAAAGTAATAGTGACAAAAAGGTAACCATGTTAAAAATAACACCAACCCCAACGCACGATTGTAAAAGAGCGATCATGAGTATCCATGATGCGATGTATGTGTTAGGAGGTAAATGGAAGATACGTATCATCGCAGGCTTACTATATGGTCCTAAGCGGTATTCGGACCTTCTGCGGGATGTATGCGGGATATCAGGAAAGGTCCTCAGCCGGGAATTGAAGGAGATGGAAATGAACCGGTTGGTCAAAAGGTCGGTCAAGAATGACAAGCCAATCACAGTGATCTATGAGTTGACTGAGTATGGCGATTCGACTAAAGAAATCATTGGCGTACTCGCTGACTGGGGAGAACGGCACCGGGAGATCATTCTGCAAGAGCCGTTGGAAATTTCATACGATGAGGTATCTGTAGTACACTAAAAGCTTGTCTTGGAGATAATGATGCAAGAAAGTTGCAGGCATGCTCGTGATTAAATCGGTGCGATTTCACACAATTTGTGCTGTATCGCATCGATAATCGCATTTTCTTTTTTGTAAGTGTTTGTTTATCAGACACTATTCTACTGGCACAAAATTCGGTATTCCATACCCGACAGACACCCTTTTGACAACTGCTGTTTTTATCGTGCTTCGACTCTTACACGCGCCGGGAAAAACATCTGGTTAAAAGCCGCTGGCGTGTCGAGCTTCCTGGTAGCAAGCAGTGCATTAGCCCTGCTATTTTGGCCGATGCAGGCGCATAGCGACCAAAGTATGCCAACCTTGGAGAGGTGACAATTGGGGATTTTCTTTGTGGCCAGTTTACAGCCTTTGTTTATCAAATAATTGCTTTACAGATAGTTATCGCCACTGGCAACCCATTTTTAGCTTGTGTAAAATGGCATCGACCAATACGTGCATTTCCACTTTACCCTCTTTCCCTTGTTGATCTACACTTAGGTAAGGCAGTATCCATTTTCAACTGTTCCTTTATCCAAGAATTCCATGAAGGGATGAAATTTGAGCTGCGAAACACAAATTTCATCCCTTCATGAAAGTCTTCTATGTTACCCTAAACAGCTTCTAAAGTTAACATGAATTATGGGTCCTTTTTAAGTTAATCGGCTTATGTGCAATATATTGCTGGCGCTGTGGCCCGCCCGGCGTTAGCATTTTATTCATAACTCACGTTAGTTAGCGTTCTGCGTGACCACCTGAGTGTTGTTGTTGCCCACCTGGCTGTACTCATAAACCAGATTAGACGACGAGTTGCCGTTCTGCACCAAGGTCAACCGGTTGTTGTAGCCGTTCTGCAAAGCAACGTCGTTACCAGCCCCCACCCCCTTCACGATATTGTTATTGCCGTTCTGGGCGATGTCAGCAAAGTTGTTGTTGCCCGTCTGTAGGAAATATGTTACGTTGCCCGAACCGTTCTGGGTCAGTAGAATGAAGTTATCATTAGACGACGAGACCGCTCCAGTCTGCCCCTGCTGGAGAAAGGCCACGTTATTGGAACCGGCGATCTGGTTGATAATCGCTTCATTGCCAAAGCTACCCACACCATCGGCGTTGGAGCCGGTGAACTGCAGGATCGTGGCTACGTTGTTGCTACCCGTTGAGCGTTGGTTGATCTCGGCCCGCGCCCGGTTAGAGCTTTGGGCCTGTACGATCAGGGCCTGATGTGCATTACCATTAGCCTGACTCACGGAGGCCTTGTTGAAGAGGCCCGTCTGGAAGATATTCGCATTGTGATTGTCACCCGAAAGCTGGGTAATGCTGGCGGCATTGTCACTAGAAGTAAATCCAAGCAGAACCACAGATGTACCGGTAAGGCTAGTCGCCCCCAGAACATTACCAGCAGCATCGCCGAAATCTGTGCCTACTAAACCTTGGGCAATGTGTGCTCTAAGGCCCGAACCCGTCACCTGATCGATGATTGCCGTGTTGCGACTTGTCTGAAGCACAACGCCCTGCGTATTTACGCCCTGATCAATCAAAGCGACACCAGTAGCACCAGGGTTGGTCGTAAAGCTTCCTTCGTCTGCAATGTTTATATCTCCGTTACCAACTACCCCCGCCCCCTGCGTAATAAACGCTTTATTATCCCGGCCTTTGCTTTGGCCGAACCCAGCAATGCCGGTCGTAAGTGTATTCTGATTGATTGTAGCCGCCGTTCCCTGCCCGTTCTGAGTAATATGAGCTATATCCCCACTCGAAAAAGAGCCACCCTCCAAACTACTGATGTTGTCATTTCCCTGCAATATTTGAGCAGCTGAGTTAGCCGCATTACTCGACTGGATGATGGTGGCCTGATTATATTCACTGGCTCCCAACAAGCCCTGCACGATAAAAGCGGAATTGGGTACCGTATTCCCTGCCCCATTCTGAACAATGGTGGCAGTACTTTGGTAGTCCGTTCCTAGCCCAATACCTTGGATGATAATACCGATATTAGCCGGTGCCGACTGCGTAACGCTCGCCTTACTGCCGATGGACTCGCCTGAGCCCACCCCCTGGAAGATAAGTGCTCCTGTCTGGGTTGCGGTTTGGGTAATCTGGGCTTCTGAACCTTCGGCCCGGCCACTGCCAAATGAAGGATCTGGATAAAATATACTTCCCTGCGAAATTTGAGCCTGCACATCGCTCGCCGTCTGGATGATGCTTGCCGTATTGCCAACTGCTTCTGACACGGCAGGTCCGAAACTAACATCTGTCGCCAGCTCTTTTCCCTGAACAACGATGGCCTGCGCTCCGCTAACGGGCGTACCAGGCACGTTCTGCTCGCTAAAGCCCTGTCTAACGAAGGCCGTGTTGCCAATCGAATTGTTGGACTGCCTGATTCCAGCCTGGTTAGTGTTGCCGTTCTGATAGGCTTCGGCCGTATTTCGGCGACTATTATTGTTCTCTTCAATAAGGGCAATATTACCCGATCCGACCTGTAATATACCGGCGAAGTTACCGTCTTCACCCCGCGAGCCAACCGTGGCTGAGACTGAGACCCCTCCGCCACTCAGCCCATCGGGACCACCGCTCTGGTCGATTCCAGCCTCGTTGCCAGGTCCTCCGCTTTGCGTAATACCGGCCCGGTTTCCCTGAGAACCGTCATTCTGATTGATGAGCAAACTATTGGCACCCGTATTAGCTGGGGTCCCCTGAAAGGTGATGGCGTAGTTGCCGTAGTTGGTGCGGTTGGGGTCATTTGGCGCTTGCACCTGGTTAATGATGCTGGTCTGGTTCTGGCCAAATTGATTGTGCTGGGCAAACTGTTGCTGCCCCTGTTGATTGATAACCTGGGCATAGGCAGAAATTGCCAGTGCGATCAAAGCAGCACCAGTAAAGATTAGTTTTTTCACGGACGGATGATTAATGGTGTATCAAAAAGTCAACGTGGCCAAACGTAGCGCACCAGTGACACAGCCGAAAATTTATTCAACCGAACCGGGGTAAAACTCAACAGAAGCCGAGGAAATTCTACTGGAAGCGCGGTTAACACTACTTCAGTTTATCTGGTGGCGACGAAGCGACTAATCACGTGAGTGCCTTTGCAGTCTCAATTTTGTGGCCGGTGGTTTTAAAAACAGAGGCTCAACCGTTTACTTTACCAACGATTAAAATTGTAATGAAATGATTCTTAAACGTGCCTTACTCCTGCTTAGCTTCCTATTTATAATCGGCCGTGTACAGGCGGCCAAAGTGGATACCGTTGATACGTATAGTGCGTCGATGAAAAAAACCATCAAAGCGGTAGTCATTACGCCCGATTCATATACCAATGGCAGCGAGTTTCCGGTGGTGTACCTGTTGCATGGTTACAGCGGCAACTATGCTGACTGGGCAAAAAAAGCCCCCGCTTTGAACAAGACCGTTGATGCCAACAACGTCATTGTGGTTTGCCCCGATGGAAACTTTGGCAGCTGGTACTACGACAGTCCCGCCGATCCGTCGTTCCGGTATGAAACCTACGTAGCCAATGAGCTGGTATCGTGGGTGGATAGCCACTACAAGACCATCAAAAGTCGGCAGGGCCGTGCCATCACGGGCTTGAGCATGGGCGGACATGGGGCCTTATACCTAGCCTTTCGGCATCAGGACGTATTTGGCGCAGCGGGCAGCATGAGTGGCGGGGTTGATATTCGGCCGTTTCCCAACAACTGGGACATCGCCAAACGCTTAGGCACCTACGCGCAGAATCCTGACCGCTGGGAGCAGAACACGGTCATCAATCTGCTTCACCTGCTGACGCCGGGTTCGTTAGCATTGCTAGTCGACTGCGGCACTGAGGATTTTTTCTTTCGAGTCAATAACAACCTACACGACAAGCTGCTGGAACGTAACATCGCCCACGACTACATTACCCGTCCGGGTGGCCACAACTGGGCGTACTGGAACAATGCCATTACGTACCAATTGCTCTTTATGCGGCAGTTTTTCAATAAGCCGAAACAAGGTTAATCGACGTATCGTATCAACCTCCAATCGTGATGAGAACGGTAAGTCTCCTTGTTTTCGTTCTGCTTTGTGCGAGTGTCTGGGTGCAGGCCAACCCGTTTCCTAAACGAACCAAACGGGTCCTTTTCCTGGGCAACAGCATTACTTATGCCGGTACGTATGTGTCGGCTATCGAGGCTTATCTGATTACTCACTATCCGAAGCAGTCGTACGAATTTATCAACGTCGGCCTGCCCAGCGAGACAGTTTCGGGTTTGAGCGAACCCAATCACGCCGATGGTCGATTCCCCCGGCCCGATCTGCACGAACGGCTCAGCCGGGTACTGGCGCAGACAAATCCGGACGTAGTGTTTGCCTGCTACGGCATGAACGATGGCATTTATATGCCGCTGGATGAAGAGCGCTTCAACGCCTACCAGAATGGAATGAAATGGCTGCACGCCGAACTGGAGAAAACCAACGCGAAGCAGATCGTTTTCCTGACGCCACCCGTGCACGACGATCCGAAGCTGGGCACACAGGGCTACAACCGGACGTTAGATGCTTATGCGCACTGGTTGCTAGCTCAGCGAGACACGCTTAAATGGGAAGTGGCAGATATTCATTTCCCTATGACCCGCTTTCTGGACGATAAACGCAAAACCGACCCAACGTTTAAGCTAGCTAAGGACGGTGTGCATCCGGGAGAACAAGGCCATTGGCTAATGGCCAAACCTGTTCTACTGTACCTCGGCGAAAAGGTCGACACAGCCGAGTCGATTCAGGAAGCATTAGCCGACAAACCACATGGCAACGAGATTCTGAACCTGGTCAACCAGCGGCAGAACGTAATGAAAAACGCCTGGCTTACCGCTACCGGACACAAACGCCCCGAAATGGCTACCGGCGTACCGATGACCGAAGCGCGACGTATTTATAACACCATTGACCAACAGATACAGGCCGTATTAAAAAAATAGCGGTCTCGATGTTTTTAGTTCGTGGAGAAGCTGTACACCGCGCATTTATATTATCAAATTCATAGACACGCACAGCCCCGCTACGACGGCCCGTCAGCTTTTAACGTAATAAATACCAAGCTGTCCGGCATTGAAACTATATCGCAATAGCAAATAAGATGTCCCATTCACTCTTTCAATAGAGTGAATGGGACAAGAAGCTACGTGTCTGCTTACTCAGCAATCGTCACCGTTTGACCAGATCGACCTGAAGCAGTAAACGCTTTAAATTTAAGGGTACCATTCGCAGCAATAGGTTTGCTGTACACCGCGCTTTTCACCGTCGGCTCCGTTCCATCGGTCGTGTACCGAATGGTCATGCCGGGAAACTGCACATTGGCCGCTACGTTTCCGCCCATAACTTTTACGCCTGGTGCGGGTATACGGTACTGGAATCCGCCTGCAGAGACAGCTAAGCGGGGCAACTCGCGCTTGCCGACGGTATTGATAAATGTTGACCACGCCTGGTTGTAGAGCTGACCACTCTTAGCCTCGTTTTTCTCGGTTGCCCAGGCAGGGTCTTTCGCCCACGCCCGTTCCGCCACGGCTAACAGTTTGGGCAGCAACTTGTACTCGAACTGCTCCGGTGTTCGGTTCGTTTCCGCCCAGAGGGGAGACTCAATACCCACCAGATTCGCCTTGCCTTTTTCCGTTATAGCTTCCCGGCTTTTAATCATCGACGGACTAATCCGTTTGCCAGTAGCATCATCTTTCAGGTTTCGCAGGTAATCGTAGGGAATGAAGTAAAATGGCTTGTCGATATCTACGTACCCACCCCAGTACTGACCGGGCTCCTGCGAGGACTGCGTATAAGCCAGATCTAAGTACAGATGCGTAACGCCTGTAAGAATCACTTTATAACCCGCGTTGGCCATGCGATAAGCCAAGTCTTCGGCACCCGAGCCTGGACTGTTTTTCCAGACATTGACCCGGAAGTTTTTTGACGCAAACGCTTCGTTCGGCACCCAGACGACCCTGCCATTCTGAGTGACCTTCTTCAGACCAATCTCTTCCCAGCCCGACAAAAACAACCCACGGGATTTGAGCAACTGGTCTATCTTACCAAAATAATAATACCACAGATCATCGGTGTTCTTAACCGCAGAATTCCCGGCGATCAGCTTCTGTACAGACGGCGACTTTGCCCAAACGCCTTCCGGCACTTCATCGCCCCCAAAGTGAATCGTTTTCAGCGGTGCACCGGCTTCTTTGTACATGTTCCGCAAATCATCGACCACGCGCTCCATGAATGTATAGGTCGACGGCAGCGATACGTCAATTACATTGTCGTTCCAGCCTTGCACTGATCGATAAATCGACTTATCGTTCAGATCACGCAGCAGATAGCGTTCGGCATCGGTCTTGTTTCCCGCTTTCGAAAGTCGGTTGTAGCGGACATCCATCGCTTTGATGGCCGCCCGAGCATGTCCCGGCGATTCAATCTCCGGAATCACCTCAATATGCCGGTCCAGTGCGTACTTTAGAATTTCGACGAAATCGGCCTTGCTGAAGAAACCGGTACCCGCGCGGTTATCCGTAGTAGGCCCCGATCCGTAGGACGGAACGATGCTTTCCTGCTCATCGACGGTGTGCGCCCGCTTTGACCCTACAGTGGTTAACTCGGGCAAGGAAGGCATTTCGACCCGCCAGCCTTCATCGTCACTAAAGTGAAAATGGAAGGTGTTCAGCTTATACAACGCCATTACGTCCAGCACCTTGAGAATTTCTGACTTCGGCTGGAAATTCCGGGCGACATCGACCATAAGTGCCCGATAGGCAAACCGGGGCGCATCTTTCACCACAACGCCGGGCAAGCTGATCGGTCCCGCTTTTCCGGAGAGAGCCGTTGCCGGAAGCATCGTATACAATGACTGAACTCCGTAGAAAATACCCGCGCGGGTAGAGGCCGATACGTTTATTCCACTCTGGCTCACACTGAGTTCATAGCCTTCTGGCGCGATTGCCGGATTTTTACGAAGGGTAATCGTTTTTCCGGAGCCCTGGGTCTGAATGGTGGGCTCCTTTCCTAATGCAGTCGACAGGTTACGGGCCAGGAATTGAGCTTCTGGGGTAAACGCCTGCTCCGCTACAATAATGACCTGATCATCCAGCACAAAGGGAGCGCCCTGCGCCTGATACGTAGCAGGGGTTGGAAATACGGGGGGCAACTGGTTATCCGGAATAGACTTTATGGCCGCATTTTCGTCGTAAGTCCGTTCGGCCAAACTCCGATCCGACTTCTCAAATATTTTGCCGGACTCGATGGTCACCGCTACCGGAAACGCCTGCTTCGGGTCCTTATCCAGCACCAGATAAAAGCCAGCCGGAAAATCAGTTTTGTTCCGAAGCCGCCCCCCTAACACCTCAATCGTTGTTGATTTGCCGGGCGACAAAGCCGCAAACTTAGGGCCGGGGCTGATGTAATGGAGATCACCGTTGAAATGGGTTACGCGGGCTACCGTTGAATCGAAGCTGGCTGGATTCCCCCCGTTGAAAAAGAGCTTCCAGCCCGTAGCGGGCAGGTCTTCATCACCCGTGTTGGTCAGGGTTAGCACCGAGCGCGAACGGCCTTGATTCTGATAATTATTATCGGTAAGCTCCAGCGCTATTTTCAGTGGTTTCGACTCGGCCTCAGCGACCGACGACTCTGACGTTGTGGTTTCATTCTTAGAAGTCTGGGAGCAGCTAACAAAGAAAGACAAGCAAAACGCGAAGACAGCAAGGTAACAGGTTTTCATAATGGGTAAAGGGAGAAGAACGCTAGATATAACGTAACCGGAGCACAATCAGCACGTTTCAGATAGCGGTCATTGCGCAACAAACTAAATTGAAATCAGGCAGGCGATCAAACTTGCCACAAAAAAAGCCTCACGGTTGAGAACCATGAGGCTTTCGCCAAATCAATTAATCTATAAACGGGTGTTGCTACGTTTTATTGTGCACCCTGAATCAATTCGGAGCTAATTTTTCACTTTTTTTCACTCCTCTCTTTTCATTAGCTCAGTGGACCTTTTCTGAGTTCTCTTTCGTTTCGCTGCAGTCAATGGCTTTTATGAACTTAACAGAGGACGTATTACGTAGAAAAGCGTTGGAGCGAAACCTATAGGTGTTTGAACTGTACGGATAACCTCCTCATCTCATCGTACCAGTCTGCGATTATGACTAATGGCAGACTGGTACTTAAGGTGTCACTGATAGACTAGTTCGTTTTTATGAACCGTACATTGAAGCGGTATTCAGGATCGTCGCTGTTCTTGTAGAACGTAATGTTGTGGGCTTTACCGTTGGCACTCTCTAAAATACTGAAGGTATGGCCATCAACCGTCCAGAACTCGCTGATGTCGCCATCGATCGGATCGGCCCCTCTGAACATGTAACCCGCCGGATAAGCATTGAAACCCGATGCGTTTGTACCGGGTACTGTCCGCCAGTTGGTTTTTGACACCAGTTTCTTACTGGCTTCCTGAGCCGTAGCCCGATCGCCCGAAAAGATTAATCCCTGACTTTCGGCAAGCCGTTTGTAATCCTGTACGGTTGGTAGCCGCCATCCGCTGGGCAACGTAATCGCTTTTACTTCTTCGTAGGTATAATAACGCCCATATTCGGGTTTCTCGTTCGTAGCTCTGTAGGCTACACCACCCGTACCCTCGTAATTCGTTGCCGTCCAAATCTGATTACCGACCGTAACGGTAGCATACTCTTTACCGTTGATGAGGATCGTACCAATTTGTGGCATTGGCTCGGGCTGGTTCTGCTCATCCTTCTTACAGGACGTAACGGCTCCCATCAGTACCAGTGAAAAAAGAAGAGCCAAAAATGATGCGGTTTGTTTCGTAAACATAAACGTCGTGTTAAGTGGAATCCCTTAACCGCTCCCCTCGCGTGGTACCTCAAGGCAGCGCGGTTACGCCTTCTCGATAGAAGACACCGCAAACCAAATCAGTAACGACCTTCTACGGAAAGACAAGCTTACCCAACTGGTAAAAAAGCCGTTTGAGTTGTCAACAGAGCAAGCCCATAACCAGCCGGGAAGCGATCTGCTCAAAACATATAGCAATTGTTTGCTGTTGAAAATAGATACCCGTTCAACCTTAGACCGCTATTAAACAGAGCCTTATGCGTATCCTTCTACTCAACTACTTCTCGTACAGATGGATATTTCAAAGTTCTTCAATCTGCTGACGCCATTGATCGGTCTGGCGGTTATGGGCGCTATTATGATCGGATACGGGTTCGTTAACCCCAAGCAAGACAATAACATCCTGCAATTTATGTTTGGTATCCCCATCATGGCTGGTGCGCTCGGCCTTCATTGGGTAGTCAGGCGAATGACCCACAACAATACACTATCGGTTTGGATCATCGAATCCATTCTGGTCGGCTTTATGGTGTATGTCTTTTTGCGGTCCTGATTGCGTATTCCGCGACGCGATCTATAAACACGTTTTTGATATGACTAAGTTAGTTTCTGTTATAGGCTTACTGCTACTGGCCATGGTGTTTATTGGCTTCCAGCGAACCGACGGGTGGATGGGAAAATGGACCGGGGAGCACAAAGAAGGGGTAACCTATACCATTCGGGTAAAAGACAAGTACAGGGGCATGAATGTATGCGAAGTTCATGCAGAGGGAATCCAGACGTTCTATACCCTGGAGTGTGTAGCTACCGGTACACCGACAACCTTAGATGTGTATTACCGCTCCGCTACTGATGGCGCTTTCTACGCCAAAGACCGAGTCGATATTAACAAACCGCTTTTCAGCTTAAAGCGTGACAAAGGCAAAGTCGTTTGGCAGTGGAAACAGATATTTAGCGGAGGCATTGTTGTGCATAAAGCGAAGTAGCTATACGTTTCCCCTCACCCCTAGCCCAAAAGGGTGAGGGGGATTGAACGACCAGTTTTTTATCTCCCCTCTCCCGTTGGGGAGAGGGGTCGGGGGTGAGGGTACAACTCGATCGTCGAATCGATTTCGTTGACAAAGTATTGATCGTGCGAAATGACGAGGACCGTGCCGTTGAAGCTTTTTATCGCTTTGGTGAGTATCTGCTGACTCAGCACATCCAGGTTGTTGGTGGGTTCGTCGAGGATGAGTACGTCGGGGGCGGCCGTGCTGACAGCCAGACAGCAAAGCAGAAGCTTCATTTTTTCGCCACCACTAAGCCCTGCACAGAGCCGGTCCCAGCTTTCGCGAGAAAACTGGTGCTGCACCAACAGCGTTTTCAACTCATGCTCCGGCAATAGACGCGAGTTAAACGCTTCGACCTGCTCAAGCACGGAACGCTGGTTGTTGATCAACGAATACTCCTGATCGATATACACCGGCTGAAAATCCGCCCGGAAAAGCCCTCCTTCCGACGGCTGCAACGCGCCGATTATTAACTTTAACAGTGTCGTCTTGCCGGACCCATTGTTCCCGGCGATTCGGATTCGGTCGCCCGAGCGAATCTGGAAGCTTAGTGAGGCAAGCCAGAGGGCATGCACACCGTATGCGAAATTGATCGCCTTAGCCTCGACCAGCACTTTTCCCTTGTGTAAATCAGACTTCCGAAATTCGAGCGCCAGCACGAGGTGCTCCTGAATCTGCGACCGGATCTGCTGAAGATGGTCGGCTATATCATTAATTTTATCGGTTTGCACGTCCTTCAGTTTAGCGGTACTCTGCTCGGCTTTGCGCTGAAGTCCACCGGCAACAATGCGCGGCAGTCCTTGTTTCAGGCCATGCGCCTTACCGCGTATCTCCTGTTTCTGTCGCTGCTCAGCTACGTCCCTGGCTTTTTGCCGGGCCTGTTTGAGGGTTTTCGCCTGCTCGTCCAGTTGATCGTGCAAGGCCGCCAGTTTACCTTCTTTCTGCGCCTGGTAGAAATCATAGTTTCCGCCGTATACCTCAATGCCGCTTTTGCTCAGTTCCAATGTCATGTCCAGCTGGTTCAGCAGGGCTCGGTCGTGACTGACCACCAGCATGGTTTCTTTACGCTGTGTAATGAACGTATACAGTAAATCACGACTTGCCGAATCCAGATGGTTAGACGGTTCATCCAGCAGGACAATAGCCGGCTCGTGAATGGCTATCCCGGCCAGAAACACCTTTGTTTTCTCTCCCCCACTCAACGAGTCCATACGCTGGGCGAGATCGATGTGCTTTAGATGCCAATAGAAAAAGGCGGTTTGTACCCGCTCCTCAATGTCCCAATCGTCGTTGAGATTGGTGAAATACTCCGGAGACGCATCTCCGCCGAGAATGGCATGCAATGCGTTCAGCTTTTCCTGTACACCTAATGCCTGCGCGACAGTGTAGGTATCGTACTGTCCCAGGTGCTGCGGTACGTAGTATACGGTGCCTGACAGACTGATTTCTCCTTCGGCGGGTTGCAGACGCCCGGCTAACAGTTGCAATACGGTTGATTTCCCGGAGCCGTTATTCCCGACCAAGGCAGCCTTGGTACCCGTTGGTATAATCAGGTCGATATGCTGAAACAGTACTTCGCGATCGGGATGGATATAGGCGAGTGACTTAGCGACAATACTCATGATTGTACTACTAGAAAGAGGATGAAAAATGAAGAAGAGAGACGCAGATAGCAATAAGCCCACAAGGCGCGGCCCGCATCGAGTAGCCCTGACAGAAATGGCGATCTGGTGTATGGAGCAAGCTGATTGCTCGCTGGAGAGATGAAATGGCTTACATGATGATTAAGTAGCAGTCACGACACGCCTATGCGTATACGTGATGAGCTGACAAGAAAGATTGCCAAACCGTTCTATGAAGTCGGAACGGGCGATGGTTGGTACCCATCCTGCTTACTTAAATCTCACATGGAAAAGAAGAATTCTCGTTGACGCCACAAAGATAAAGCGTAACCGCTTTAGGATGCAAGCAGGACGCTGTTACGTAACAACAGCTCCCTATCAGCATAACAACCGTTGATAACTACTTACATACCCCAGACGGCGTACACAATCCAAAGAATATAAACCGGCTGAAACAGCAATCGCGACCAGATGTACCACGGTTTGGCCGGTAAGCCACCCGGTGGCGGTAAGTTATGAACAGCCACGTTGATGTTGGCCGGAAAAATGGCAATCAGCAACAGGATAAGGCCCCAAGCGGCTAGCGTACGCGTTTGGGCAAACAACAAACCGATACCTAGACCAATTTCGGCCACGCCCGACAGCAACACCATCATGTGCGCACTAGGCATGAACTTTGGCACCATGTACATCATTTGTTCGAGTTTGCGCAAATGGCTTATCCCGATCATGACAAACATAACCATAGCTGCCAACAGCATATCATTCCGAACAGACAATAGATAATTGAACTGTGTGACCCAGCCAACGCCATACAGCAGCGCTGCAATCAATACCAAACCCGCGAAAAACGCCATAGCCGCTGAAGTTGTTGTCAATTAGATTTAAAAACCTAAAACAGTGTCGATGTATCAAAGTCTTGTAACATCACGGCTAAATTCGCCAGCTAATTGGTTCTTTGGGTGTGTTTATTAACGGTACGCTATGTCATTCAATGTATTTATTCTTAACTCTAACTTTCCCTCAACCGCCTATTCTTAGCTCAGCTTCAAACAGGCGGTTCAACAATCGACGAGCTTTAACAGCTTCATAGCTGAAGCCGCCCGTAAACATCAAATACAGAAGAACAACCAGAAGAGTAGGGACTTTGAGTGATTGATCAAAATGGCCAATCATCATAAATCGATATACAATTGAAGCTAAAACGGGCAGTGCGCCCAAACCCAATACAATGCCAAGCATTAGTACGATCGGACTTAGCAGCATTACGATACGAACCTGCAAGCCTGTTTCTGCAGGAAGGAAACGACCGTAGATAGTGGGTACAAATGAATTCCTATACTGAATGATGCGCTCAACACGGAATTCATTTCCCGAAACGGTCCCCATGAATACTTGTGGCTTATCCCATACATAACTAAGGCGTAGTTGGAACGGAGTAACGGCCTTGTCCAATCGGTTAATTGCCTCCTGAAGACTTATCGATGAATGGATAGTAAATCTCCAGTAAGGAAAAAGCGGTATCATAGTTGTGCATAAAGGTCGTATAGGTAATAGTGAAGTCGCTTTCCGAAACACAAACCTCTATCCCATCTGCTTGATAAGCTCTCTTTTGAAAAGCCTACTATACGCAAACTGGCTATGAACCTGACTGAGCGCATAAACATAATGCCCGACTTTTCTTATCGCTTCTTAGACCCCTTTGCCTGCTCAAACGATAAATTACTCGTGAAGAACGGGAGCATTTTCTGTTCGATGCGTTCACCAATGCGGTTGATGTGATCACCTTCGTATTCTTCGTAGGTGTGCGGAATCTTGTACTCGTTCAGCATGCTATCTAATATTTTGTTGTTGGCCGCAATGCTCACGTCTTTGTTACCCGCGTCGAAGGCTAAGGCATGCAGTTGTTTAATATTGCCGATGTATTGATCAAGAGTTGCCAGCGGGGCGTTGGCCGTCCATTTCGCGATCACCATTTGCTGGGGTTGGCCGTCCTTTGTGGGCAGGTCGACGTAAAAGGGCCCGTTATTTGGATTTGGTGACCATGATGCCGACGACGCAAACATGGCTTTCGTAAAGAAATCGGCTTTCTCTAAGTCGGCCTGCGTCTTAATACCTTCCATCTTGGCGGCCATATCGGCGTTACTCGTCCCGTTCGAAGCCGGTATCATGCAACAGGGGCTCAGCAGATACAGGCTCGAAAAGATTTCGGGGTGTTTTTGCCCAATGCGGATTGTGCCATAGCCTCCCATCGAGTGCCCTGCCAATCCACGGCTGGCGGCTTGTGGAATCGTGCGGTAGTTTTTGTCGATAAAGGCGACTAATTCATTGGCCACGTAGTCTTCCCAGTTGCCAATCGTGACCGAGTTCGAATACATACTGCCGAAAAACCGGTTGTAGGCATTGGGCGTCACGATGATAAACTCTTTTGATTTACCCTCAGCCAGCGCTTTGTCGACCACGGCGGGCAGGTTAATCCAATGCTTAGTTAAGCCGTACCATTTATCGTCACTGTCGGTAAACCCATGCAGGAAGTAGATGACAGGGTACCGGCGGTTCTTATCGGTTCCATAGCTCGGCGGCAGATAGATTGATACGTTCCGATCGGGCGAATCGCCCGCCAGATTTCCTTCCAGGCCCTTACCGTGCACTTTTATCCGTTCAACCTTTCCGGTCTTACCCTGACTATAAGCTGGAGTGGTGGCTATCAGTCCTACTGCACTCAGCAGAAACAGCGAATAAACGGTACGGGCAAGCTGCCGCACCCGACGATACGTAGTACTATGATTCATGGAGGTAGAAGAAAACTTATACCCATTTTTACTACTCATTGCTTTAGCTTATCCGACACTGTACCCCTCCTGACCTCCCCTAGCAGGGGAGGAACTTTTACAAGCGCCTAGTTTCAACTCCTCCCCTGCTAGGGGAGGTCGGGAGGGGTACAGCGTCGGGAGCAGAAGCTTACCTTTTCGCGTTAGGCGTCGATTTTTTATCTTAGACGCTTCTACCTAAGCGAAATCAATACAACCTGATGAAAACATCTCGACGCAAATTTTTACACAAAACAGCGGCAAGCAGCTTGGCGACACTGTCACTGGGTGGCCTGGCAGCCAACGCATCTGATTTACTGACCAGCGAACCCAACTCAGCATTGACTGCGGGTATACGTATTAAGCCGGATCATGTCGTTCGGTCGCTGCCTGAGAACATGGTGTACGGTTACTTTGGGGCCGATGTACCACCCGTCTATAAAGTCAAAGATGGCGACGTTGTCGAAATTCAAACCGTTAATCCGTCGGGGGTTAGCCGGACTAATCCGGAAGAGTTCTATCAGAAAAATAGGTTACCGATTGATGCGCACGCCCAGGAGGTGATTGCCATTATGAAGAACGTAAAACCCGAACCGTCGGGCATACGCGGACACATGCTGACGGGTCCGGTTTACATTGATGGCGCACAGCCCGGCGATACGTTAGAGATTCGGATTCTAGACTTAACGTTCCCAGCGGATTTTGGCGTGAACAGCGTATGGCCCGGTGGCGGTGGTATACCGGATGCCGTTACGTCCCGGGAAACGTTTGTGTACCGCTACGACGCCAAACGGAAAGTGGCGTTGTTGAAAGAGGGCGTCGAGATACCGCTTAAGCCGTTCATGGGGGTTATGGCCTTATCGCCACCGGCTGAAACCGGCCGGGTCAGTTCGATTCCTCCGGCTTTCTTTGGTGGCAACTTAGATATCAAGCACCTTACCAAGGGTAGTACGTTATTCCTGCCCGTTTCGGTACCGGGCGGCCTGTTCACCACGGGTGATGGTCACGGCGCGCAGGGCAATGGCGAAGTTAGCGGTGTTGCGATCGAAACGGCTCTAACGCTTACGGCGAAGTTCATCGTTCACAAAGGCAAGGCGCTGAAAATGCCCCGTGCCGAAACGCCTACGCATTTCATAGCCGTCGGCCTCGATAAGGACCTAAACAAAGCCATGAAGAACGCGCTTACGGAAGCGACTACGTTTATTAAAGATGAGCTGGGCTTTACGTTCAACGAAGCCCTGTCGATTGCCAGCACGGGCGTTGATTTTGAAGTAAGCCAGGTTGTCGACCAAACGCTGGGCGTTCACGCCATGATTCCGAAAGCCATATTCACCAAGCGCAAATTCAGCTACTGGACGTAGTATTTCAAAAGAAGGCTGACGCGCGGCCTCGTAACGACGGACCGCGCGTCAGCAAAATCATTGCTACTACTCAAAATACTTTTTGAGGTCTTTATCCTCACCCTTCCATTGGGCAATCTTGGCCAGGCTTTTCACCATCGGCTCCTGAATGAAAGACGGGATACCATCCAGATAGGTTTCGCTATACCCCAAAAGCAAGGCCATGTGCCAGGGATTATTGGGTAGCTCCCCGTTGAATTGCCCATCATTTCCCAGGCCATAGGCGATACGTACCGATTTCTCAAGACCTCGCGCTGGGGTTGTTTTCACAATCAGAATAGCCTTTTCATCCGTCTGGTTCATGAAGAAGTGTAGCTGCGTTTTCTTAGCCGAGGCCTTCTCTCCCGCATGTAGTTTGATTTCTTTCCCTTCCAGGCCGATGGTCATTTCCCCTTTCTCAACCATAAAAAATTCATCGAAGGTTTTGTGGTAATGCCAGCCGTTGCCGCCATGCGGCTCCACTTCAACCCGCACCAGTTCATACGCTCCTTTTGTGTCGTAGGCCGTTTTCAGAAAGGTACTGGCGTAATTTCCTTCTTTATTAACGATGGTTCGGTCCTTTCGGTCGCCCATACTCATGTCCAGGTCGGGCAAAAACAGGGCAAACGTGATGATGCCCAGAAAAGTAAACACGACCAGAAACACAGGTAAACCGACTAACGTGTATAATAACCGTAACCAAAGGGCGTGATCTCTTGTCCAGACCCGGTAGACCCCGGTCGGATAAAACACGAAAGACAGTACGTGGATGAGTGCATTTTGCTTTGGCGAGGAAGTCATTAACGCTTGCATAAAATCTGTTTTTGTTTTGTTCGAATTTGTTGTTCTTTGTTTATGCAAAGTTGTCCTTCTCTAAGTCTTAGCAGTTTAGGGAAAACGGATAACGATTTAGGGTAAATGGATAAACTTGTTACTGACAACTGGGATAGCCTTTTCAGTCGTGTGGATCAGCGGCTGGTCCATACCAGTGACCGGTATACCGAAGCCGTTATGACGTTTGAAGAGCCGAATCTGGCAGTCGGCAGTATTGGGCAGGTCGTAACGCCGAACATGACGCTCATGCAGGTGTCTGTTCACTCTGAACGACCGGTGATTTTGTGCGATACGCAGTCGGTTGAGGACGTAAACTCGGCGTACATTCTGAGTGGTGGTATCGAGTCCCGTTTCGCCAATATCAGAGATCATGTCGACTTCAAGCGGAACCGGCACGGACTCCAGTACAATCCCCATTTTCAGGCTGACCACATCATTCATTCGGGCTGCTTCGACGCATTTCAGATTTCGTACAATCTTTCCTTTTTCAAAAATCTGATTGGCTCCTCCGAGCTGAAAGCGTTAGACCGAGTGGTAGATAGTATGGAACGTAAAGACGTCTATTTTGCCTCACCCGACCAACTGGCTGTGCAGCCGAGGATGGCCGAAATCATTTACGCCATTAGAAACTGTCTGTTCCAGGGCTTCACCCGATACTTGTTTATTGAAGCTAAACTTCTGGAATTATTTGCGTTGCAGGTTGACCACATAGCCCAAGCGAGCCAGCTTCCGGTAAAGGCTCAATGGAGCCGGGCCGACAAAGAAAAACTAAACGCAGTACGGGACTTTATCGAGGTCAAGTACCTGGAACCGCTTACCCTGGCTCAGATCCCCCACCAGTTCGGTCTGAACGAGTTCAAATTGAAGAAAGGGTACAAAGAACTGTTCAATACCACCGTTTTCGGTCACATCCATCAGCTGCGCATGCAGAAAGCCCGGCAGCTTCTGGCCGAGAAAGTCATGAACGTATCGGAAACCGCCGATTACATTGGCTATAGCAACGTCAGCAGCTTTTCGGCTGAGTTCAAGAAACGGTTCGGTTACTCTCCCAGCCGGTAGCTACCCGTCTCATCCATAGGGGACACAAACCACATCGCGTCAGCAACTGTGGCTAACAAAGACCTGGTATTCGATACTCTGAAGCCCTCCCTCCCCGATATTGTACTGCTTAAAGGCTGAGTGAACGTCAACCCCTTGAGCGTAACGGCCGACTCGTAGCGAGGATGAATTGTTATTTATAAACTTTTCGACGTTGACCATTCTCTTAATTAGGCCTGTTATTTACTCATCTTAGCTCGCCCAATAGCCCACTGATACATTTACGGCATAGTTACACTGTTTATAAACATGGCTTTTCTATGCAGAAAATTAGTATTATCGGTGGAGGTATTGGTGGCCTGACTGCGGCTATATTCCTACGAAGCAAAGGATTTGACTGCGATGTCTACGAAAGAACCCCTGTATTCAAAGAAGTAGGGGCCGCTATCAGTGTGTGGCCAAACGCCTTGCGCGTATTTCGCCAACTGGGTATCTTAGATGAAGTGCTGGAAAAATGTGGCGAGGTAAAAGATGCTTACGTAAAAACCAGTGCCGGCAAGATTTTAACCCATAGCCGTCCAGCGTATGATTTACCTGCCGTCTGCATGCATCGCGCCGATTTACTGGCTATTTTGCTTAAGCAGGTACCAGCTGAAAATCTCCATTCGGGCTATGAACTACAAGATTTTTATCAGCCTGATGACCATACCGTATCCATTCGATTTACCAACGGCGAAGAAACGAGCAGTAACTTGCTGATTGGGGCTGACGGTATCCATTCCTTGGTTCGTCAAAAGGTTATTGGTGATGGGAGTCCACTATACAGGGGGTACAACATTTGGAGAGGGATTGCAGAACTCGACTTTAACCAGGGTTACGCGAGCGAAACCCTGGGCAGCGGTAACCGGGTGGGAATCGTACCCATTCAGGCGGGACGGTTTGGCTGGTGGGCAACGGCTAATGAGCCGTTAAACCAAACGGATGAACCCGAAGGTACGCGAAACAAGTTGAAAAGAATCTTTAGTGGCTGGCATCCTCCTATACCCCAACTAGTCGACCATACTCCTTTGATTATTAAGAATAGTTTACTCGATAGAATACCTGTCAGAGGTTGGAGCAAGAGCAATGCAGTGTTAATAGGGGATGCCGCCCATCCCACCACTCCTAATTTAGGGCAGGGTGCTTGTGTTGCCATAGAGGGCGCCTTTTTATTATCCCAGTGTCTCTATAAATACGGCTTTACAAAGCGAGCCTTTAGTGTCTATGAAGACATTCATTATCCCCGGACCAGCGATATCGTCAAAAGTAGTTTGTTATTAGGCCAGATTGGTCAATGGCAACATCCTGTTGCAACCCGCTTCAGGAATTTATTTTTTTCTCTACAATCGCAGAAAGCTAGCTTCCGCATATTGGATAAATATTTCAATTATGATGTAACCCAGCTTTCAATTTGAGCTAGATAGTGGGTATGCCACTGAGATTAGTTTACAAAGAGGAATTGAACAGATTGGTGAGTCCGTATTGTACCGTATTTCTTTATAAGGGGACTACTTCAACCGCTCATATCCCTTTGTCGATGCGCCTGGTTAGGCTGTAAGACCCTAACCAGGCCTGGGAGCGAGCCGACCGGTCGCCTGTAAGCCATAACAGCCTAACTGATGGCTCAGCGGCTACAAAGCCAGGAAACCCTTTTAAGTCGCTGTTTATAGGCTAATACGTCAGTAACTACAAAGACTTTTAGCGAACGGTTCGTAGTGCATCGAATACAGTTGCAGGTCTGTTACTGACTATTCACAGCTTTTTTTTTCTCTACCCAGCCCCCAGCCGCCAATTTCGGTTCGGAATTGCAAGTGAAATTATTAAGTCTTATTCATGCCATGTTTACGTTCGCTCACAAACTCTCTGTCTATTTGAACACGATGTCTTTGATGCAATTGATTAGCCTGCCAGCGGAATACATAAAACCGGCCTGGTGTGGTGTAAGCGGAATAATGGGCACATTAGGATTAGGCTTGTGGCGTTTTAATCATCCGCTGCCCCCCAAGAAAAGGCAACCCGATCAAACGAATCACAATGACCTTTTACTACGTTGTAATCAACTGGAGAAGCAATTGATTGAAGCACAAGCTGACAAGAGTAATCTTACCGAAGAACTGGACTTGCGCAGTCGCGAGCTAACCACGCAGACGCTTAATCTTTTGCAAAAAAATGCCATAATGGAAGAGGTTCGGGAGCTGATCGCCGATATGCTAAAAACGTCGGCAGGCTCACCTCGCCCCAATGGCGTGTGTTATACCCGCCTGATTAAGTTGATCGATTACAGCTTCAGTCTAGACAAAGAATGGGAGGACTTCAGAATTTATTTCGAACAGGTGCATCAAAGCTTTTTTGTTAAGCTAAAAGAAATCTGCCCGGATCTCACAGCAGGAGAATTACGACTCTGCGCTTTAGTGAAACTGAACCTGAGTTTAAAAGAGTCAGCAACCATCCTTAAAATTTCGCCTGACAGTGTTAAAACAGCCCGCTATCGGCTCCGTAAAAAGTTACGTATTCCTGAAGAGCAAACCCTGACCGATTATTTGTTAACATGTTGATCAATCATCCTCTCCCATAGTAGAGTGATGCGTTAACCCTCATCGTAGACATACAATATGTTAACAAAAAATTTAATGACCCCGCCTGTTCACTCTCCCTCCTGACGCTCTTGTCCGCATTGCTGCCTCACTGGCGACTGTCTTTCACGCTGGCTAGAGAGCCGTGTTTAATCCGTTAGATACGTATCTCGAATTCAGTAATAAGAAGAGGAATAAGGAGGAGTTTTTACTTCGATTTAGGGCGCAAACCGGATCTTTTGATAAGGCAAATAGTGCATATTCTCGTTGCTCATGAACCTACAGCAATATCTGCTATCAGGCGATGCAAGGTCTGTTTTTCGTCAGGCTCCATCATTGAAACCGTTACTGCATTGTGAACCAGCTGGGTTAACGTATCAATCGACAAACCTAACTCCAGATGGCTTTTAATGTACCCGTCGGTTAGTGTGGTTGAAAAAAGCGCCGGATCATCACTGTTTAGTGTCACCATCAGTCCTTGCCGAATCAATTCAGGTAATGGGTGTACATTATACTGGTCCACTACGTTCAGGCAAACATTGCTCGTCGGGCACACTTCGAGCGGAATCCGATGCTCACGCAGGTACGTTACCAGCGCTGGATCTTCCAGGCACCGAACGCCATGGCCGATTCGAATACTGTTGCCGGTAAGGAGCGCTTCCCAAATGCTGGCCGCTCCTTCCGTTTCGCCGGCATGTAAAATACAGGGAAAGTTGACCGACCGAGCCAGGTCGAACGATTCTTTGTAGACGGCCACCGGATTACCGACCTCATATCCCCCCAGTCCTAAAGCGACTATGCCAAAGTTACGGGCCTGCACAACCTGTTCCGTCATAACTAAGCCCTCTTCGGCCGTGGCAAATCCGCGAGGTATATCTACAATTACTAAACTTTTGGTGCCAAAATCGCGCTCGGCCCGCAAACGTCCCTGATAAATAGCTGCGAACTGTTCGGGATACGGAATCTGCCTGTTCTTATAATAAATCCAAGCGGTAAAGGTGAACTCAGTATGTACTATGTTCTGTTGGGCCTGTCCCTGCAGAAACTCATAGGTTAAGAGTTCAATGTCTTCTGGGGTTCGTATGCATTCGCAAATCGTCATGTAAGAGTTGGCGAAATGCGGAAAGTCCCGAAACATAAACCAATCAATGAGTTTACTTTCTGTCCAACTCCCAATCGGATGGTTGTATTTACGGGCTAGTTTCAATAGGGTTCCAGGCGGAATGGAGCCCTCCAGATGCACATGCAGTTCTACTTTGGGCATGTTTCGCAAATACAACAGGTCCTGAACCGGTTCGGCTTGCAACGTAGTGGATTTAGTCATAACTCGGTTGGGTAAATTATTGAAGAAAGATTATTAAATCAGCCATAACAAATGAACCTTCCACTATGATAGGCTCAAAAAGACTGGCTCATTAATCGGACTTTCCGTCTTATGAGCCAGTCTTTTGTGTGAACTAATTCCCCTTAGCTTACAGCGCTTTTTTCCAGGCAAGAGCATTGATATTCTGCCCTACTTTACGGCCTTCCATCAAGCCGAGCTCGTTGTCCTGACGGGTGTGAATGCCACCTAAGAAACGTGATAGAGCAGATTCCTCAGCGCTTTCCCAGAAGGTTTTAAACGAACGCGCTTTAAAGTCAACATTACGTTTAGTATCACGGATACGCCCAACGTGAGTATCATCCGTGAAGGCAAAGTTGTCGCCGTATAGATCAGCCAGTACCGTAGCTGTTGCGGCCGACTGCGTAGCATGGCCTGATGTGTAGCCCGGAAAAGGCGGAGCAGGCCAGAACGGTACCCAATTGGGGTCAATTGTCCGGCGGACAAAGGTGTACGGCCGCTCGTTATTGAAGATAAACTTACACTTCCAGCAGAGGATAAAGGCATCAGCCACCGTAATGCCTACCCGTGCGAACGTTTCGGCTGCTTTACCTAAATTCGCCTTTGAAGTATTCACAACGATTTTGGCGAGGTTATAGGAGTGGCCGGGGGGCGTAAAGGTTTCGCTTGGATCATCGGCCCACCAGACCGATATTTCTTTTTCCTCTTGGGTGAGTGCCTTGTTCCTGGCATAAACTTCCGCATATTGCTTGTAATAGGACGAGTTAACGTCGGTCGAGATCAGTAATGGTTCGGGCAGATCAATGGCAGAGTTTGACGCTAGAAACATCCGGTTCTTTCCCCAGTAAGGTTGCAGAGGAACTTTCTGGCCGTTCTCGGTGGGTTGCCAGGAGCCGGGAAAAACCGGCAGCGTAAAATCAGTGGGGAAGTTACGTTTATACCCTTCGTGCCCACCGTCCGACTTTGACCACTCGACAATAGCAGCCGCAAGATTACGTCCATAAGCAATTGATCGTTCGTTAATGGCCTGGTCGGTCTCTTTGTATTGACTGTGCAGTTGCTTTTCAAGGGAGTCAATTTTGGCCTTGTTGGCATCGGAAGTATTGGCAAATAGGGACTTCAACACCACTGCCTGCGCAGCATTGGCGCTTAGTGCCCAATTGTAATTCTGGGTGATCTCTGTTTTTGGTAAGCTGCTTAATCCTTGTAGTTTGCCGGCCAGCGAATGATGCTCGGGCATACCATTTACTACCGCTTCATACATTGTTAAGCCTGCGTAGCCCAATGCACGGGCGGCAACAGGTGGCGTAAAGCCGGCGCTGTTTCGAACCAGATAAAGACTCATATCAGACCACTTAACGGCTACCTCTGAACTGTACTGATCCGCCGTTTTTACCTGCGGCTGCTGGGGAGTGGGCTCGTTTGATATATTCTCATGACAAGCCTGTAAGGACATAAGCCCTATGCTAAGGGGCACCCAAACCATACGTTTAAATGCAGCATAAACATTGTGTTTCATTGTATTTGGTTGTTTTAAAAGAGGGTTGATTTCGTCGTTCAAACGAGCTATGTGAAAGCTAGCCAGGAGCCCGTTAGAACGACGAAACAAAGGTAAAGGGGCACCTGAATGGCTTCATAGTTTAGCACGTATACGAAAGGTGAGCAAATCTTGAAACGGAAGTAGACAAAAAGTAAACAGCCACAAAAAAGCCCTTCCCGATAGCAGGAGAGGCTTTTTTGTGGCTGTTTACTTTTTGTCTACCTAGCCTTTGGGCATCGTACACGTTTGGTATACCCTCTTCATTAGGAGGATGTTTTGTACCCAGTCTACCTTTGCTGTCCAAGGCAAACGGGTAACAGCTAGTCCGTAAATACCCCATCTGCCGGCCACAACAAATAGTAATGACAACTTTAGAAACAACCTCATGAAAAAGTTCGCATTTCTCGTCCATGTTCGCACAAGCTACCAAGACGATCTAAAAAAATGGGCGGCCCCACTGGGCTGGATTCCCGATTCGATATACCGATATGCGTTACGGAATCGCCCGCTGCCTCCATTCATCTGGAGTAAAGTGACGCTTACCCCGGGTGCCACAGAACCTGAAGGTTACGTAATTATGCTGCCCTATAGCGGTCATCAACTCCTGGAACAGCAGAAAGCAATGATGCCGTATGTCGAGAGAGCGCTTAAGTTAGCCGCCAATGCTGGGGCCGACGTCTTAGGTCTGGGAGCACTAACATCCCCGATTACACTAGGCGGCAAGCTGGTGACGAACAATCCTTATCTATCCATTACGAATGGTAATGCTTACACGGCTGTTATTACGTGGCAGAAAGTGGCTCAGCTTATTCGGCAATCTCCCAATCCTTTCCCAGTAGTCGCATTAGTAGGCGCTACAGGCAGTGTGGGTAGTTTAGTGAGTAAACTGTTGGCAACCTATCAGCCTGAAGCTGATTATATGCTGATGGCCCGTAATGAACGTAAACTTTCTCAGTTGGCTAGCGAGATGGGTGCCCTCAATGCACGAGTGAGACCTATTGTCTCGCAGCAGATTACGGACGTAAAACAGGCCGATATTGTTGTATTGCTAACGAGTGCGGCCGACTCTATTCTGCACGCCGAGCATTTAAAAGCTGGGGCGGTTGTGCTCGATGATACGCAACCCCGCAACACCCACCCGGATATACTCACCCAACGGCCCGACGTAACAATTATTGATGGTGGACTGGTGTCAATGCCTCACCTGAAGCTGACTAGCAACATTGGCCTGCCCGCTGGTTTGTCGTACGCTTGCCTGGCCGAAACAATGCTCTTGGCTAAAGCTGGTCACGAAGGGCACTTTAGCATTGGAAACCCAACGCTGGAGCAAGCTGAGTACATCAGTAGCGCGGCTAAAGATTTCGCTCACTTAGGCTTTGGTTTAGCGCCTGATCACAGTTTTGGTAAACTAATAACCAGAAAAGCACCTGTTTTATCGACTGCGCAGTCCCTCGTGCTGGAGCCAACCGCTTAACCCTCTTGATAATGACTCACACACCAATACACATAGTCATGCTGGGCGGGGGATACGTATCGGTCTGGGCGTATCGGTCGTTGGCTAAACAGCTCCGGTCAGAATTAATGCAGGACCAGGTAAAGATCACGGTTATTTGCCCTAACACGCACCACGTGTTTCATGGCTGGACGGCCGAAACATTGACGGGTGTTCTGCAAGACAAGCACCAGACCAGTTCCCTTTCGGAAGTGATGCCACTGGCTCATTTTGTGAGAGGTACGGCCGAAGCTATAGAAACAGACAGCCATACGATTCATGTCCATCTTCAGGACGGTAATCAGCAAATGGTCCGCTACGATCATTTGCTGATTGGTACCGGCGCCTATGATAATGACGCCATTGACGGTATCCAGGAGTATGGATATCAGGTAAAATCACCTGATGCGTTTCACCGCACCAGAAACAAGATTCAGCAACTGGTACAAATGGCCGCAAACGAGGATGCGCCTATGGCAAGCCAGTTGTTACGTTTCACGGTGGCGGGGGGCGGGTTCACGGGGGTCGAACTGGCGACTAATTTAGCCGAGTACCTACAGGTGGTCAAGAAACAGTATCCTTCCCTGCAAACCGTTCAACCCACGATCCAACTCATCAACAGTGGCCGTAGTGTTTTATCGGCGATGCAACCTTCTTACAAACGGCTCATTCGCTATGCCGAGCAGCAGTTGGATGTATATGGGATTGAGGTGTTCAATAATTGTCGCATCACCAAGGTGACTGACACGGGTGTTTTTCTGGATAACGATTCATTCATAAGCAGCAGCCTAACCATTTCGACGATCGGACAGCGCCGGGGAACGTTGAAAGGAACCCAGTCCATGGAGCGGGACGAGCTGCAACGGCTCCTCACAAACCCATACCAGCAGGTTGTCGACTATCCGAACATTTGGGGGGGCGGAGATGCCTGCCATGTTAAACACCACAAAACTGGAGAAGCCTGTCCCGCTAATGCGCTGTGGGCCATTAAACATGGTGAGTACGTCGGTAAGAATATCGCCCGGGCTATAAAAGGGAAATCATTAAAGCCGTTTACCTACAATGGTCTGGGACAATCCGCTAGCTTGGGGCTAGGTAAAGGAATTACCGAATTGTATGGCCTTCAGTTCACCGGCGGGATTGCTTGGCTGATGCGCTGGTTCTTTTTCAACTATTTTATGCCGTCCCGCAGAACAATGATTCGGGCCGTGGGCGACTGGATGTTCTTGCTGGTTCGGAGAAAGCGAAAAGGATTAGAACGGATTAATCGGCAGACAACGTCAGTCAGCATTCAAGTCTAAATATACTTGTCAGGAGGTAGGAAATGGTACACAATTATGTGCCTTTACGTTGGTGTCATGATGATATTTCAAGGTAACCTTCAAGCGGGCTGGAAGCAATTAGCCGTTGCTAATAACTGTCAGCTCTGGTTCATAACCTACGCTGTAGACAAGGTGCATTCACTAGATTGAGTCAGGCGCGTAAGTTGACCGTTATACCCTTAAAATCATTAAGTAGTAGCTAATTACTATCTCTTACCGATCAAATAAGTGTACACCCTGATCGAGTCATAGTTTCCTGCTCGTTACACGAATTTATAATTTTAATCTATTTTCTACTTGGTATGCTTTTCGCCTTGTATGGTTTGTCGTCTCTAGCTCTTCTGTTCAGTATTGGTGGACTTTTAGTAGCCCAATTCGCTTCTAAGTTTGAAGGTGGGGCGGGCATTGGAGGTAGTTTACTCTTCCTGATTGGGGCCGCTTGGTCAGCAGCGCTGACAATATTGCTTTACCGGCAGTGGACTGTGCTTTCTACCGTGGATCGGGTGATTGGGGGGGTAGGCTGCCTGCCGCTGCTCACCGTACTGCTTGTCATATTTTACGTTCTACTCATTCATGAATGATGGCTGAATGAAATCAAACCTAGAGGGCCGTCCGGCACTTATACGGTTTATCCGAGTGACTGAATACGTAAACTTGTAAACTCAAAAATTCGCTGTTACGATAACTTGACTCTCAACACTCATGGCCGGTTTCACAAAAGAAGAAATACCCAATTTGATTGATCGCTTGGATTTGTTTGCTAACTACTTAATTAAAACGATATACGAGTCGGACAATAAGGAAGAGCAGAATAAGCTCCGCTCAATCAGTTACGAAACGTCCGCTTTGCTGCTATCACTGGAGTCTCTACAAGAGTGAAGCACTACCCCTTTGGTCAACAACCCTATGACTGACCCTGCTCTAAAAGGTCAATTAAGCAGGGCTGTTCTGAGCAACGATAGCAAATAAATTCGCTGACGCAACGGCAATTTGAATCAAATTAAAGCTAGGTCGCACTACCGAATCGTACGGTAGTGCGACCTAGCTTTAACGTGTCACCTGGCCTTGCCAGCGACCCTTAACGCCAGATTGAGGGTTGATTAGCCCCTCTTTTACGTCTGTTATTCACTTAAGAGCACCCGTTATTGACTCCCCTTAGTCATCAAACTCAACCCCTACGACATTTGCTGCGTAAACATTCAAGTAATTCATTAATCAATTATGGCAGCAATCAAACGTATAGCCCAAGCCGTTTGGCAAGGCACCGGATTAGAAGGCAGTGGCACACTATCCTCAACTAGTACCGCGCTGAATCAGACACCTTATTCATTCAAAGCCCGTTTCCAAAACGAAGACGGCAAAGCCGGGACCAATCCCGAAGAATTGTTAGCGGCTGCACACGCGGGTTGTTACGCTATGCAGCTGAGCTTCCTGTTAACCGGGGCGGGGTTTGCGCCAACGGCTTTACAAACGACGGCTACTGTCGAGCTAGCTGAAGAAGGGGCTGGGTTCAAGATTTCGGGGATTACCCTTTCGCTAGAAGGCCAGGTCAATAACATTTCAGCTCAGCAGTTCGCTCAGTTGGCTACCGAAGCCAAACAGATATGCCCAATGTCCAATGCCCTTTCAACAGTACCCATCACATTAGAGACTAAGCTAGTAGCGACGGCTTAAAGGCACCCTGAACAGTCTACTCTCAGTAAACTCACCTCCTGATTACTTTGCCTGATTAGCTTCTAAACGTAGGTTATCAAGCAGTTGATCGGGGGTGAGTATTTTTGAGAGTATCGGTTTGGTCTTGTTTAAAGGAGCTAAGTGCTTTCCATTAGTAAACAATTGATTTCGCCCTAATTGCAGCAACTTCCCCAGTGCATACCCTTTATTTTCCCCGTGTTTGCCGGTTCGTCGGCCTTATCCTTCTACTGCTACGTCCTTTATCAACAGTGGCTCAGACGAATTCGCTTAGTCTCTTTGGAGTCGTTAAAACGCCCAACGGTCAACCTGTTCCTTTTGCAACAGTTACGCTGGTTGCCTTACCCAGCAAAAACCTTACGCAAAGCACACTGGCAGACGATACAGGAGCTTACAAACTGGTAATTGACTCGCCCGGTACGTATCAACTTATCGTTACTCAGGTAGGTATGGAGCCAGTAAGCTATATGACCGTTCGGATTGTGTCAACCCCTGTTGAACTGAATGTGCAGATTAAGGAAGCCGTACAAGCCTTGGCTGAGGTTCAAGTTCGGGGTCAGAAGCCCTTCATCGAACAAACCCTTGACCGCACGATTGTTCATGTGGAGAACAGCCCTGCCGGGTCTGGCACAACGGCTATCGAGGTACTGAAACGGGCACCTGGGGTGTCGGTCGATGAGAATGGTACCCTTAGCTTTAATGGGAAAAGTCCTGTGCTGGTTCTGATTGATGGTCAAACCAGTTATTTGTCAGCGGCTCAACTGTATCAATTGCTCAAGACGATGCCTTCAAGCCAGTTGGCTCGCCTTGAGCTGCTGGCTAATCCGTCGGCCAAATACGATGCAGCTGGCAGCGCAGGAGTGATTGACATCCGACTTAAAAAAGAGCAGCGTACCGGCCTCAACGGCGTACTCAACCTCAGTTATGGGCAGGGTCGATACGCCAAGCACAACAGCGGAGGAAGTCTCAGTCTTCGGCAGGGGAATTGGGAAGTAGCCCTGAGCTATGATTACGGCTACAATAAAAATTACTATGAATTTATCCAAAGGCGTCGGTTTGGTCAGCAAAAAAGTGGACTACTGTCTGTGTTTGAACAATACGCCTTGTATCAGGCTCCATCCCACACGCACACGGCCAAAGGGCGCCTTGCCTATTCGCCCAATCGTCGACTAACTATTGGGGCGTCGCTGGATGGAGTAGACAGCCGTGAATTGAACATAGGACGCAATGCGACCCGGATTCTGGACGGAATGGGCCGACTGGATTCAGGCCTGGTAACGACGGACCACACCGTCATGGGTGGACGGACAATGACAGCAAATCTGCATGGCAAGCTTTCAATCGATACGGCGGGAAGGGAACTAACCGCCAATGTAAACTATGCGTACTATGACCAGACTAACACCCAGTTATTTACTACCCAATACTCCGATGCTCAGCAACGACCAACCCATCAGGCCCCTCCACTGCGGGTCGAATCCCCATCGCTGATCCGAATCTGGACGGCCAATGTGGATTATGTCCACCCGGCAGGTAAGTGGGTAACCGTGGAAGCTGGCCTTAAAGTCAGCTCGGTAACGACCCATAATAATGCCCAATTTTTTATATCCCGGGAACAGGTCGATGTACTCGATACTGAGCGGAGTAACTACTTCATCTACGAGGAGTCAATTCTGTCTGGGTATGGTCAGCTCAACCGGGTCTTCGGAAAGCTACGCCTGCAAGTCGGTATGCGGGCCGAACAAACCGGTTCGCTTGGTCGTCAGCTCAGCTCGGCCAGTAGCTTCAGGCGGCATTACCTGCGGCTGTTTCCCAGTGCTCTTCTCAGCTACACCCTGTCAGATCAGCACGCCCTGGGATTGCAATACAGCCGCCGTATCGACCGGCCTTCTTACGCATCTCTCAATCCCTTCGCCTTTATTCTGGATCCATACACCTTTCATGTGGGCAATCCAGGCCTACAACCCCAATTCACGCAGGCCATTGACGTGACCCACCGTTGGAAGGACAATGTCCTGATGACAACTTTAAGCTACAGTCGAACCACAGACGTGATGAGTGAGGTGCTTCAACAGGATGCCGCTCGGCGCATCACCCTGAGTACCACCGCTAACCTTCAGGCGCTGAACAGCTACGGCTTGTCGGCTACTATCAATGTGTCGCCCGCCCGCTGGTGGACCATCAGTGGGCGGGCGAGTCTGCGCTATAACCGATACCAGAGCGACTACCTAAGCAGTCAGCTAACCAACCGGCTGACTACCTGGTCGGCCAGCACCACCCAGACGCTTAGCCTGCCAAAACAATTTAGCGTCGAGTTGACGGGTTCGTACCGCTCGGCCATGGCTTCCGGGATTGGGGTGCAGGCCCCCATCGGGATGATGTCGGTGGGGGCAACGAAAACCGTTTGGGCCAGGAAAGCCACCTTTCGCATCCTGGTATCGGACGTATTTAAAACCGACCGAACGCGTAAGCTAACCCGCTACGAGACCATCGATGTCTCCTCAACATTTCGCGGGGATAATACGGTTTTTACCGCGGCCTTTACCTATCAATTTGGTCGTTCTAACAGCTCTTCACCTCTAAACCGGAGACTAGGCATTGAGGAGGAAACGAGCCGGGTTCATTAAGTCAGCAAGCTGTTGATAGTAAAATTCGCCTGGTGAGTGGTCTACTTCTAACGGGGCGGCTCCGACGTACCGGCATTTACGCGCTAATCAACTGAGCCTTGAGCACTACCACATAGAAACGAATTTGCTTGTGGAGATTGCGGGGCGCTTAGTAAAAATTGACTAGCACAATTATCGACTAGGGACAAAAATTACCAGGAAGTTACAGGAGGTGCTGGACGCAATACGTACCAAGCATTCGCAAACCTACATTGTCCTGGAAGCGCGCCTGTCTGAAGAAATAATTGAATTCACCCGCTGCAAGGCCGACTTTCAAATCCGCCTGGTTGACCATGTCATCAAACCACCCATTAGTTTTGCCTGAACGAGTTCAAATTGAAGAAAGGGTACAAAGAACTGTTCAATACCACCGTTTTCGGCCACATTCATCAGCTGCGCATGCAGAAAGCCCGGCAGCTTCTGGCCGAGAAAGTCATGAACGTTTCAGAAACCGCCGATTACATTGGCTATAGCAACGTCAGCAGCTTTTCGGCTGAGTTCAAGAAACGGTTCGGTTACTCTCCCAGCCGGTAGCTACCCGTCGTGCTATCATTTTATGGTCAGCTTGTATAAGGGTCCGTGAGGACACAGACCATGGATATGACATAAAGGCGGCTGGCTAAGATTGAAAATCCTTAGCCAGCCGCCTGTGTCCATTTGCTATTAAGCTGCGTATGCCTCTTCTAGTTGCTTGATGTCAATTTTAGTCATTTTCAACATAGCCGCCATTACGCGCTGCGCTTTCTCTGGATCTTCGTCCTGTAGCATATTGTCCATCGCAGACGGTGCCACTTGCCACGATACACCAAATTTGTCTTTAAGCCAACCGCAGGGCCCTTTTTGTCCACCCTCAGACAGCCTCTCCCAGTACGTATCTATTTCCTGCTGACTTTTACAGTCAACAAAGAGTGATATTCCTTCGGAAAAAGTGAAATACGACCCACCATTCATCGCCATGATTTCCTGCCCCTCAAGTTGAAACGTAATGGCCATAACGCTTCCTTGTGGCATCGGTGCTCCAGCTCCGTAATGCGTAACCCGTGTGATTTTTGAGTTTGAAAAAATGGAGGTATAAAAATTGACAGCCTCCTCGGCCCGATCGTTGAACGCCAGGCATGTTGTGATCTTTTGCATGTTGTTTACTGATCTGATGACTAAACAAAGATACCAGCTACAACAGTATGCATAGGAGGCTATACACGCCAATAAATGGGTGTATTGCGACAAGTATTATCTAGCCAGCATAAACCGGTTGTTGACTGTCGATGACCTGATGATTTTGAACTAACGACCGTTACTTTTCTGCATTACCTTCTTGAAATACTTTCCCTGACGGGTCGGCGTGTAGTTCCAATCCGTAAACAGCATGGGTGCCCACTGCGGGTCGAATACCCATACTACGTACGAAATGCCGTTGGTGTCGCAGTATTTCGTGATGGCATCGCCGTACGACTCATCACTAATTACCGGCACGTGAGCCCCTCTGTCATCCGGACCGCAGAAACCTATTTCCGTTAATACGACTGGATACTTTTTCGCTACGTATCCCCAGTCGGCCGTCTATTTGTCTTCCCAAGGTTTTTCGCGTTTCATGGGGTACGGATGGCTCACGTAGGCGATCCCTTCGGCATTAATCGGGTTCTTCGCTACGTCTTTCAGGTCATACGCCCAGTTGAAACCAGCTACCAGCGGGATAGCTTTGGCTCCGTTTGCCCGGATGATGGTGATGGTTTCTTCCATGAGTTTTTTCCACTCATCCCAGCTACAGGTGCCCAGTTTGCCACCCATCACCGTTGGTTCGTTGAATAGCTCGAAGAAGGCAACGGTCGTATTGTCTTTGTAATGATCGGCTACCGTGCGCCAGAACTCAAACGTCTCTTTCTGTGTGGTTTCGTACATGGGGTTCTGATACATCTCATTTTTCAGATTCCCAATGCTGTGCCAGTCAATGATGACGTATAAACCCAGTTCGCTAGCCCAGTTCACGCCTTTATCCAGCAGTTGAAGGTATTGGGCTTTCCCGCGGTTACGCCACGCGGCAGGATGTACCGGAAACCGGACGAGGGTTGCGCCCCAGCGTTTCATCTCCTCGAAGTATGACTTGTCCCAATGGCCGCTCTTTTCCAGCTTATCAGGATCGCTGGCGTTCAGTCCGCGAAAAACAAGCGTCTTGCCATCGGCCGTAACTAACTTATTTCCCTCAACGCGTATTTGACTGAGCTTAGCGACTGTCTGCGCCGGAGATTGACTAGTGAATAAGGAGAGTAAGAGGAATAAAGAAAGTGACGAGGGTTTCATTAAGTGTATATGCAAGGGCGATAGTTAAGTTGTCAGCAACTTCAAAGTTATACTTTCTCAATCAGTGTGAGCCTTTCTTTCGACAGTTGAATACGAACGATTCAAGCAAATCAACTATTTTGCAATATGCTCCTACCGTTTGCTGAACGTGCTTATGCCGATGATTCTAAATTTACAGGTTACTGCTTAAATCCAAATCACCCATATGGTAAGCATAAAGCCAAAGTATTTTATGTAGCCTTAGGTATAACGTTAGCGAACTGGGAAGCTCTTAAAACAGCTGTTTTAAATGCCGTTTTGTTAAATCCTGCGGAATACGGAGGTCGTAACAGCTACGGCAAATTATACGCTGTTGATTTCGTTATGACATATAATAGCAAAACGGCTACTGTACGCACGAGTTGGATTATCCATGATAATGAAAACTTTCCCCGGCTGACAAGTTGTTACATAATTAATTACTGATACTGCTGACATGGACATTCTAAAACTGCACGACACAATCGCACTTATAAAGCCGCTACCAGAATTCAATCTTCGCCGGGGTGAAATTGGTGTTATTGTTGATGTAGGCCCCCGGGATCAGTATTTAGTAGAGTTTTCCGGCCGCAATGGTATACCCTATGCAACGCCCACTGTCTCAGTAAACGATATCATGAAAGTCTATCTGCACGCTGATATAGTAGAGTAACTTGCCTGTGCTCTTGTGAACATACACCATAAGCGGGTTGCTCAAGCATTCTTGATTTTACCTAAAAATCCGTATCGGCCTTTTTAAAGTCCATCTCTTTGATCCAGATGTTGCGGTACAAGACATCGTGCCCTTCGGCTTGTAGCTTTAGGCCGCCGGGCGTATCGGTAACGCCTTTGCCGCCGTCATTACCGCCATCGATGCCGGAGTTTGGACCACCCCATACCTGACTGATACGTTGGTTGGTATGCACTTTCTTGCCATTGAAATACATCGATACCATAGCGGGTTCAGTACGTTTGCCATCCTGAAAACGAGCCGCCCGGAACTGGATGTCGTAAGCATTCCATTTGCCAATGCCGTTGTAGGCGTAATACGGCGATGGTGATTCGTTGATAACAGCCCCCATGCCGTGCGAAGTTGTGTCGCCATCGACGACCTGGATCTCGTAGCGATTTTGCAGATAAACCCCACTATTGCCGCCCGCTTTGCTGATGTAAAATTCAACGTGCAACCGAAAATCGCGGTAGGGCTTTTTGGTTACAATGTCGGCGGCTCCGTATTTTCCACCGGCGGCTGCCGGGTCATTGGTATTTAAAACCATACCATCACCCGCCGGGTCTTTCTGGACTTCCCACTTGATGGGCAACGTAGCGGCCAGCCGAGGACCTTGCCAGTACGTCCATTTCTCGTCAAGCATCTTGCGGGAGCCGTCGAACAGAACCTCAGCGCTTTTCGGCGGTTTCACGCCAATGCCGACTGGCTCTTTCACTTCGGGCATCATTGCTAGGCTAACAGCCAGCAGTGTCGACGTGGCAAGTGTATAAATAGCTGTACGGGTAAATGGCTTCATGAGCGTATATGGGGGTTAGTTAGGTGCCTGCGTATAGACAGACCAAAACTTGGTCGCGACATTAAAAGTAAGCACTTCATGGCGAACATCTACCGCTCTATTCGCTGAAATAAGCATGCTGGGAGTTAGTCAGGCAACCGCCCATTAGCCGTATACTCAGTAAGTGAATCATTCGGGCTAGTCAGGAACAATCGCTTTTGGTTGAGCGTCTATACGAGTACGTACCTCTTTTGTAGTTCATGACGCGTCGGCAGCATTTTGTCATCATCCTGATTTTAGGGACACTCTCTACCATCAGTCCGTTTTCCATCGACATGTATTTGCCGGGCTTTCCGGCCATTGCGCAAAGTCTCAATACGTCCATCGCCCAGGTTCAGTTATCGTTAACGGCTTATCTGGCTGGTATTTCGGCGGGCCAGCTTCTATACGGTCCCCTACTCGACCGCTACGGCCGGAAGCTGCCGCTCTATGCTGGTCTGGTGGTTTATCTGGTCGCGTCAATTGGGTGTGCGTCAACGGCCTCTATCGAAACCCTGATTTTGATGCGGTTGCTTCAGGCCCTGGGCGGATGCGTTGGTTTAGTTGCTGCTCAGGCCCTAGTTCGTGATCTGTTTCCCGTCGACAAAACGGCCCAGGTTTTTTCGCTGCTCACGCTGGTTGTTGCGGTTTCGCCGATGATTGCACCAACGGTGGGTGGTTACGCTACGGTCGCCTTTGGCTGGCATTCCATATTCATCATTCTGGCCGCGATTACGGCCATCATCCTGGTAGCCATTTATTACCTCTTGCCCGATGGTCGACGAGCCGATCCGTCGCTGTCACTCAAACCGCAGGCCGTGTTAGGCAATTTCCTGATGGTGCTCAAACAGCCGCAGTTTCTGACGTATGCCTTAGCGGGTGGGCTGGCGACCTCGGCTCCGTTCGCGTACATATCCGGCTCGCCCGATGTGTTCATGACGATTTACCGGGTTAGTGAGCAGCAGTATGGCTGGATTTTCGCCTTTCTGGCAGTGGGTATCATTGGCCCGACTCAGTTGAACCACTTTCTGCTGAAGCGGTATACCAGCGAGCAGATCGTCCACGCGGTTTTGCTGTATCAGTCGGCGGTGGGCATACTGCTGATTGTTGGTGTGTGGGCAGGCTGGTATGGCTTGTATGGGTTAATTGGAATGCTGTTTCTGTTTCTATGCGGTCAGGGACTGAGCAACCCGAATGCGTCGGCGCTTTCGCTGGCTCCATTCGTACGGCACGCGGGCAGTGCCGCGGCCCTGATGGGTAGCTTTCGGATGGCGTTCGGAGCTTTAGTGTCGGGTGCAGTCAGCTTGCTCCACAACAATACAGCCCTTCCGATGGTCGGTGTTATGACGGCCTGCGTAATCAGCGGCCTGTTGGTGCTGCTGATTGGCGAACGAGCCATCCAGTATCGGAGCAAGCGATTGGAAACCGAAGAGCCTTCGGCCGAAGTGGTGCTTTAGCATTGACTCGCGTCACCGACCCGGCGACTTCTATGAACGACTGAACCCGTAAAATCGACAACTGAGCCGGGTTGTCCTTAGCCTGCCAAACGGGTTGGGCTATGTTTGCAATCGTAAAAACAAATACACGATTGCCATGAAAAAACTGTTCGTACTCCTCTTCGTTGTAGTGTCAGTTGCGGCTTGTAAGAAAGACACCGACGTTCAACCCCAGTCAACTGCCCTTGCCGATAAATTTACAGGCACGTACAAACTCAGTTCGTTTCGCTACACCAGCGGAGACATCAAGGTCGACTTACCCACGCTACCGATGGTCAATAACGGCCAAACGGTGGCGTCCGGTACGGTTAAACTCAGTAAATCGGGTGATGCAGCACTCAACCTGGCATTTCTCTTAAAGACCCAGGGCAACGAGGACGTTACGTTCTCGCTCGACGATCTGGCCATTAAACAGGAAGGTGGAGAATATGGCCTTTACTCTGAGGGCGTACGTATTGCGGATGTAGAAGGCAGCCTGATCATCTTCAATTATTCAGCAACCGATCCGGCCACCAGCGCATCGCAGGAGATCGCTTTCATTGCAAACAAGTAGTGCTCGTTATCCAAGTATCTCACAAAAGCCGCCTAGATTCGTCTGGGCGGCTTTTGCATTATTTATAGACAAAGCTTTCAAATATAAATACTTGATTACTAGCGCGTTCCGCTGGGCAAGCAAGCTACTTTTCAAGTCAGCGCTGCTTTCCTACGCTTCATCTCCTATTTCTGGCGACTCGTACTTATCTACTTTTCGCTACAGTCGAGTGTCCGCTAATTTTGTCCACAAGTGAACAACGCCTGTCCGGTTTCGTACAAGTTTGGCACAAGACCAAAAAGCTAACTACCTGATTGTCAAAGTACAATTAAACTGGCACAACGTTTGGCTCACTGACATTGAGCAGTTGATTGACTGCATCTATCAAACACAACAAATACAACCTTAAAAACACTACCATCATGTTCACAGTAATGAGTAATCTGATCGGCGCTATTTTAGTATCAGCAGCCGCCCTGAGCAACCCTACCAATCCAAAGGGTTTGTCGTTCGACGCCAGCGCATTTGTTACCGCTAAAAACCAAATCCGGTTATCGGTTGTGAAGCCAACCACCGAGCCGCTTACCGTGGTTTTACGGGATGAAAAGAACCATGTTCTGTACGAAAAATATATTCCGAGATACGAAAGCAAACCCGCAATTCTGTTCAACGTTGACGAACTCGCCGACGGTCAGTACGAAATCGAAATCCGCTCAGCTCAAGGCAGCATCCGCAAGCAGGTGAAGCTGATGACCTCACAGCAGCCACAGCGCCTGATCACCATGCAGGCTGAATAACCTTTGTCAGACAGCTTCTGAATACCACACCTGAATTGCGCAGCCCGGACGTACCGTACGTCCGGGCTGCCTGTTTTATAAGGTTATGTAAGTACGCTCATATAGTCTCTAGCCCAGGCAACGTAGCACCATTACCTTTTCAACGCTACTCCCTCCAACCGGCAAGCTTCGGAATCAAACCGAATGTGGAAATACGTCTCCAGCAGGTACTCAAAGGCATGACGGTTTATCACATCCTTCCGGATGATCCGTCCGCTTTCGGTAATCGTCAGCCGATTATCCGTTAACGTAATGCGGCCCTGCGACGTAACAACCGTGCAGAGCATGTTCTGCGTGAAATACGAGTGCTCCGAAGTTTGATGATAAATACACATCGCGTCAAACTCGTGAATATCCCGTGGCGTCAATGAAAAGATATACGCGGTGATCCAGTTTCCGGCTTCGTCCTTTTGGCGAACGGCCAGGTACTGATCATCGTGTTTTGTGAGTACGTAACAGCCGGTTCTGTCGGACTGAGGCACGTCGCACGTTACCGCCAGCGGGTACAAGGGAAACCGGCGACCAAGTCCAACGTCAACCAGCCAGTCGGTACCCTCGATGTGCGCGATAATCGCCAGGTGGTCGAATTCAGGGTTATAACCTTTGCCCGGTTCATAAATACGACCTGATACCCGCTTTACCTGAAACCCAATCGTTCGGAGTAGTTCGAAGAAAAGGCCGTTGAGTTCATAGCAGAAGCCGCCCCGTTTCCGCGTAATCAGTTTATCGAACAGCGCGTCACGATCCAGCTCAATCGGTTGACCGTAGTGAATATCCAGATTTTCGAGGGGTATCGTTAACAAGTGCTGGTAATGCAGTTTCTGCAAAGTTTCCAGTGTTGTATCTAACCCATCGGTATAATGAAGCCGTTCGAGATAAGCACTGACGTTCATGGCCGCTATTTTTTCATTAATTCCGGCCAAAATTGGAATAAAACCTTACAAACGTCTAGAACTGTTCTGCTGAACTGTGCCAACTAACTGGTAAACTGACAATCCTACCACCTGAATTGTCACCGGGTAGCCCCAGGTCAAACTGTGTTAACGCTTTAGTTTAGTACTTGATCAGCGGGCATTCCCGGTTGGTTCACGCGTCCAGATTTCATTTACCTGGCCACCGGTCGAACTCTGGCCTGTGTGGGTCCATTCGCTGCCAGTTACCTTGTCGGTGAAAGTAAGCGAACGCCCAACCCGGCTGTTATCGCGGGAGAAGAAATCAATGGTTTCGGTATACTGCCCATTCGTGAATGTATACGTACCGCCACCGGTCCCGGAGAACTGTTTCGTTTGTGGATTGATGGCCGCCCATTGAAAACGGCTCCCCGTAAGCAGTTTGATCGTTTTTCGGGCACCTCGCTGCATAGCCGTGATTTGTCCGCTCTCATTTGCCCGACCCGTAATCCGCCACAGGCCCGCCAGGGGTGTCTGCGCTGAAGGCTCGTCAACGCGCGTAAACGTTTGCGAACCGGCCTTACCCGTTACGGTAAGTTTCCCGTTTTGCAGACCCATTTTATACGATTCTGCCTGCCCGACCCGGCTGCTATCCTGCGAATCGAATTCAACGGTTAGCGTCAAGGCATCCCCATTACGTTGGCACACTCCTCCGCGCGTACCGATAAAGCGAGTCGGTTCATAGGTTGTCTGCATGAGGTAGTTATCGATGATTGTCAGCATCACGGTTTTTCCGGCTGCGTCAGTCGTTCGCCAGGCACCGTCTACGTCCGTCTTAACCGGCTTGAACGATGCACCTATCCCCAGTATGAACAACAACGCCAGTGTCAACTGTGCTTTCATAGTTTATCAAGTTTAGTTCGTTGTTTATCTCAAAGGCACAAAGCTTAGATCGACTACTCAAAATGAGATGTTCGGATTCAGCTATGTGCGCACTTCGGATAGTTTGATCTTTACTCAGAAGTGTTTAAAACCAGTATTCGTTACTTTTAGCTACCGGTAACTCTTAAAACGACCCCGCGAAACAGAAGCACCCATTAACTTATTAAATTTGCTTCCGTTGGTGACTAAAACTGGATGGAAAAGAATAATCTCGTAGCGGCAGGAAAAGCGAAGTTTATCGCGCTTAGCGAAACTATTATCGAAAAGATAAGAACGGGAGAATTGAAGCCAGGAGACCAGATTCCGTCGGAAAATGAACTGATCAAGACCTTTAACATAAGCAACACAACCGCCCGCAAAACCCTGCTCGAAATCGAGTCGAAAGGCTGGGCCCGCCGAATTAAAGGCAAAGGAACCTTTGTCCTGAACCGGACTGAAGATCACCACCTGTTACGTACGCTCGGCTCTATTTACGCAACCCGGCGGGGGTTTCACGACAGTCTGATTGCCGAAGGGTTTACCCCCAAAAACATCGTTCTCGAAAAGACCGTATTGCCCGATGGTATTTCGTCGGAGATCAACAATCGCCATTTCATTATCGAGGGGCCGGTACTTAAACTTCACCAACTTCGCTACGCCGATGAGTTGCTCATCAAAGATGAAGTGCGCTATATCTCCTTGACGCTTTGCCCGAAGATCAATAAAATACCAACGGAAGCCTCCTATTTTAAAGTCTACGAGACGAATTATCACTTAAAAATCACAGAAGTACAGCAAACGCTGGGCGTAAAAATTCTCGAACCTAACACCACTAATTTTGAATTAAGTAAGCCAACGCCCGTTTTCGTCTTAGACAGTGCGGTTATATGTACGGGAGAGAAAGTCGTGGAAATTGAGCAGTCGTATTATCACGGCGATAAATACAAATTTGCCATCATCGCCAACCCCGAAAAGGATTACCGCCCGGCAAACCCAATCACCGCACAAGTAGAGTCGTAGATAAGCAACAGATTACACACGCTACCTGAACCATTTTAGCAACTCAGTGGCAATGAGCTCGTGCCCTTTCTGGTTCGGGTGATTTACATGCGACATATAAGCTGGCAACTCGCCACGCACCGCCACTTTTCTGAACTGAGCGTACGGATTGCCGATGCCAACATGATGCGTTTCGGCCAGCTTCAGGATCTGGTTCGTGTGTAGTTCCAGCCGATTGCCCGCAGCTACTATATCGACCCGCTGATCAGGCGACGGGGTCAGCAGAATGATTTTTATGTTTTTCGCGAGAGCGGCCTGAATCATTTTCTCCCAGGCTTCTTTCGCTTTTTCAAGCCCGGCCGACTGGTCGTTCAGGGCGTAATCAATGAACAGAACGTCGGGCTTATGCACCAGTACCTCCTGCTCAAACCTGGCCTGCCCTTTTATCGAATTTTCCCCGCCAATGGCCGTAACAATTACGTTGATAACAGCGTAGGGATATTGCTCTTTAAGCTTTTTCAGGAGCAAGTTAGGGTACGACTCCAGCGTATGGACCTCATGGTCATGCCAGTACCCGGCCGGTACGGAGTGTCCGTGAAATACCAGATTAATTGTCCGGTTCTTTGGCCAAACGGCGTTCAACTCGTTTTTCACAGCGGCTAGATACGTAGCAGAGTCCGCCTGCTGCGCCTGCAATCCGGACGACAGGCCGATCAGCAGAACGGTTATGAATACAGATAGTCTAGTTGTCATGGAGCATCTTTCGTTGTTTCACCAACTGGATCGTAACGAGCCCCAGTAAGCCGGATTCAATAAGCGGCACCTGTTTCCAGGGGGTACCTTTGTAGCCCATCGTTTACCAGAACACCACCAGATCACCCGTTGCGTTTTCGACAACGTAATGATTACCCAACTTTTTATCGCCGGGCTTAAACGCAGCCTGCGGCTTTTTCCCCCACGGATAGCCCGTGTTCGTATAGACATTCAGTCCCTTGTCGGTAACGCCCTCATCGGGATAGATACGTACCGTCGCGTTTTTCAGGCCCGTCAGCTTTACACAACGTTTCATGTGCTGCACACCCGACGTCATTTCCTGACACGAGATTATTCCGTCCGTCTGATCAATAAAGAACCGGCTTTCCCGATGCCACGCTTTAGGCAGGTTATACACCGAATAGCCATCGGCCAGCTCGGTTTCGTAGCCCGTCAGTATAGGCGCACCCTGCGGCATTTTGAACCGATGCGTAATGGTCGTGTTCGGGCAATAGCCGGAGAAGAAAAAGCCATTGCTGCTACGTGAAATGGTCAGTACCGGATTTTTGACCGACGGATTTCGTTTGTCGATTCGGTAATCCAGACCAAACTCGTTCAGTACGTAACGCATCAGCAGCGGCCCGGTAAATAGTTCGTCGGGATTATCGGGAGTCAGGAGTTTGCCACCCGTAAATTTGCTGGAGTTGGTGCCACGCACGTACGCTACTTTACCGCCTTTCCACTCGGATTTGCTACGTGTCCAGACGACGTCGCGGCTGTTGCTGCCCTGCGTCATTTTCGTCAGTACATTGGTCGATTTGTCAGCTTTGTCCTTCACCGACGTAGCAACGCCACCGCCCGAAAACAACGCCTGATGCGTGATTTTGCTGGGATACGCTTTCGTCAGCTTGTCGAACGTAATTCGAGAATTGACCTGAAAATCGCCTTCCAGCGCCGTTCCATTCTGCAAATTCAGCAGATTCAGAAACGCGGGACCAGCATGATCGGCAGGACCGTAGACGAGCAGTTTACCTCCGTTCTGTACGAAATCGATTAGTGATTTTTCAAGCGACGAACCCGCATCCGGTACGATGCTCACGAGCACGGATTCATTGAAAAATGTGGGTTTCGACGTAACAACTTTCTGGAACGAGCTGGTCGATATGATTGTGTTCAGCGGGAAACCGTTGTTGATGGCCTGACGAATAAGCCAGTCACCGTAGTAAATCTCGGGCAGGCGTTTGCCGTCTTTGTAAGCCCACGTATGGTATTCCTCAAACGGGTACACCCAAACCAGCGGCCCCGGTGCGGTTGGCGAATCGTAGCGGGCTTTCAAAATGTGGGGCGTCACTTCATCGGGCACCTGCGCGGGCATTTCGCCGTACGTATTGTCGGCAGTCAGGAAATTCAGGTGCGTCGGCAGTTTGATTTCGCCCTTTGCGTTGATCCGTGCCACTGCCATCGGCAGGTAAATGTCGTGCGGCTCCTGTCCGTAACGGTCGAGCCAGGGGCTGTTTACCCACCATGGGTCATGCGTGTAATACCGGAACAGATACCGCTCGTCGGGTAGCTCGGCCATCCGCGACATATAGCCGACCATTTCCAGTCCGAAGTCGCCGTCGAGCGCGGCCCAGGGAGAATTGGGCGGTGGCAGCATGTTGTATTTCCCGCCGTAAATCTGTTTTAAATCAACGCCATCACGGGCCAGATCCGCTCCGGTCGACAGGTTTGTTCCGCGCGTCTGAATTTGAAAACCAGGGCATTCTTTTCGAAACAGATTCCAGAAACCCGCGATCAGCTCACGCGTATTCGCCAGCTTTTCGGCGGCAAATTCTTTCCCGTTGAAAATAGCACCCGTTGATGACCAGCCTTCTACCCCAAACCCAAACCCATTGCTGAGCCAAATAAAATCGTATCCCATATCGGTCAGAAAATGCTGACTTTGGCGGCCCAAAAACGTACCGAATGGCGTGTTGGCCGGAATACCTTTCGGGAAACCCGCATACGGCTGACTGTCGGCATTCAACGTAGCGTAGCAACTCACCATGGTTTTGTGACCCATGGCATTGCCGCCCAGAATTTCGGGATGCTTTTTATACTTAAAGTCCGATCTGGCAAACTCCGGCCCCGGATCGAACGTAGCGCCGATACGTACCGGTTTTCCGGTTATGCGTTGCCCGGCTTCTTTCAATGCCTGCACAATGAATTTCAGATCGCCGTACGTATAGGCAGGCGGATTGTCCATGTACAGCAGCGCGCGCTGGTGCAGCGACAGATCGGCTGGGCTCGAACCCACTTCGTGGTTGGTGTTGGGATTGCCCATGTACCTGGCCCATTCGAGCGGCTGATTCATCTTGCCGGTATAATCCAGGATTTCTGAACCGTCGGACGTCCACATCATCACCGACACCGTATCGGTATGCCGCAGCAGCGACGCCCATTGCGTGAACAATTCCGTAGCTACCTGCTGAATGTAGGCTTTGTCGTTCTTTTTGAACGGCTTGAGCGACAGTTCGAGCGTTACGTTATTGAAGTTTTTACCCCGTAACGTCGAGTTGTCCAGATTAGGCGTATCGATACTGGTCGTAAAGCCGAAAATGGCAATACTCAGGGCACTCACAAAACCGATGATTTGCGTACGCATACGTCAAAAAGTTTAGACAAAAACGTTCCTGTCCTGCCGAAAACCAAGGCTTTCGGCAGGTAAAAATCAGGCTCAAAAACTAGTTAAGAATAGCGGCTTCTAGCGTCCCATAGTGAGTCGAATTTGGGCGGGCGATTGCTGGGCATCTTGAAGCTGAATAGCCAGTTTCCCGTCTTTAAACTGCGCTCTGTCGATGGCCAGCGTAATGGTCTGCATGCCTTGTGGCAGGTCTGCCGTTACGCCTTTCGCGTTCACCTTCAACGGTTTCTGTCCAGCCCAAGCCGTTATCCCGGCGGTTGAACTGAAATCCATATCGACGTTTCCTTTGCTGACCACTTCCATATCGAACCGGACAAAGCTGTAGCGTTTGCCCGGGCTCACCTCCACGACCGGAAGCTCATCGACGGGCAATCCGCCCGACACATTGCTGTAAATGGGCATAGCAGCTAGTTTACCGTTGTCTTTCGCTACGTAGCCCGCATCCTGCGCTACTTTCCGGGCCAGATCCTTACTATCCGAAAGGGTATTCCAACGCCGGACGAACCGGGTTGTCGGAACGCGGAACTGCCCCGACTCGCCAATTTTCGACAGGAAGCCAATCAGGTTAACAAACTCCTGCCTGTCCAGGCCAGCCGTTAAGCCGGGAGGCATCAGGGAACCGGGCGTCTTTTCGACGGTTATAATCTGATTTTTCGGGATGGCGATTTCCGTACCCGATACGTCGCGCACCACTACTTCCGACGTACCATTACTGACCAGATACGCCATCATTTCCGTACCGTCTTTCTTCACGATACGTTGCAATTCGTAGCCTTCCTTAATGGACACCGTGGGGTACAGCACCGACCGGATAATGGTTTCGATGGGTGAGCTGGTACCTAAACTGCTCAAATCCGGACCGATACGTCCGCCCGCTCCGCCCAGCGCGTGGCAGGTCTGGCAAAGCAATTCCTGCTTCCGAAACACTTTCTCGCCCAGCATCGGATCGGCCGATTGCCGAACCTGAGTAGCCAGTGACGTGATTTCCTGCTCGTTCAGTTCCTGCGGCATTTGCTCCATGGGCAACGTACCACCGGAGTTTTCGAGTGCTTTTTGCAGAGCTAATGTCTCGTCGGTTTTCTGCCGATTCCAGGGCATTCCCCGCACCATCAGTTGACGGCCGGTTTTGGCAAACGACTCCGAAATCTTTTTGGCGGCTATGGCATCGGCCAAGGCCTGGGTACCGTTTTTCGACGCAAAAAACGCCTGAAACAATTCGGTTGCATCGGTTTCGGCAGGCAGCGTACGTAGCAAATCACTGCCAATATGTGCTGCTTCTGTTGGATCTGACCACACCAGTTGGGCCGTTGCCAGCATCCGTAAGTCGGCGGGATTTTTCGGGCCGCTCATATCGGTAAGAAGCTTGCGCGTTTTGTCGGTTCCGATGGTTGCCAGTGCGCCCAAAGCCACTTTTTTGATCGGCTTTTCTCCTTGCCGAATTAACGTAACAAGTCGGTCGCTTAGCGCTTCCATCCGCCACAGACCCACCAGCCGAATTGCGTTGGTAGTAACCTCCTGATCGCTGCTAGTTAGAAAATTAGCAATGCGGTTTAGCTCGTTCGATGGTTTCAGGTTCCGTTGACGGGCGGCATCAGCCAACGCACTCAATCGAGCGGCAGTTTGTTTATCCTGCGCGTTTTGAACGGCCATGTCGAATACCGTATTCAGTTCAGCCACCTTGCCCCATTTCGCAATCGATGCCAGCACATCCTTCTGATATGCTTCGGGTACCTGACCTTTCTGATAAAGCTGCGTCAGCTGCGCAATGGCTTCGGCACTGCTTACCGATTTCAGCGCAAATACTGTTTTTTTGCCATCGCCCAAAAAGTTTGGTTCGCTCTTTAACTTGCTGGCCCACTTCGGTTCGAGTTCACGAACGGTTTGCCAGAGAGCAAAATCCAGAAATTCGTCCATGGGCTGGTCGAGTGCTGTAAGAGCCGAACGGGCCGCATCAGCCGAATTGACTTTCCGCAGCGCCACCACCGCTTCGAGCCGAACGCGCGGGTGCGGATCCTGAACGGCTTTCGATAGTAAGGCAGCTTCATCCTTCAGTTTGCCATGCCACAACTGAAAAGCCCGTAATGCAGCGGCCCGCGCATTGTGATCTTTAGCGTTGAGCAGCGAACGTAGTATTGACTCATTGACGGCGTTAAGCGTTTGATACGTCCAGAGCCCTTCGAGCAATACGTGTTCGTAATCAGCCGCGTTTTTGTCTAATTCGCTCACCCATTTATCCAGCGCCGGAATAACTTCCTGCCAGGGCCGACGTTTCAGCGTTTGTTTAGCCTGCAAGCGCGTCCAGTCCTCCGGCTGACGTAGCGCATCGAGCAGTTCAGTAACGGATGCTTTTGCCAGATCCGGCTTCTTTACCAGCGGTCGGTTTTTCGCCACAATCCGCCAGATACGTCCGTGCTGCTGGTCGCGACGCGGGTCGTGAAAATCGACTTCACCGTGCTGAATAATCGGGTTGTACCAGTCCGCTACGTAGATCGCTCCATCGGGACCCATCGAAATATCGACCGGACGAAACGCTACGTGGTTGGTCCAGAGCAGATCGTCCTGTTGTTTCGATACGAAGCCACTGCCCTGTTCTTCAAGTTTAAAACTATTAATGCGGTTGGCCCGAAAGTCGTTCGTAATCAAACGTTCCTGCCAGGCATCCGGCATGTGCTTTCCGGTGATAATATCCAGTCCGCTGTGTTTCGGCTGGCCGGGGTTCAGTCCACGCAAAATACGCTCGGCACCGGGTGCTGTTACGAAGGTAGCACCGGGAAAGGCATAGTTAATCCCCTCACCTCCAGCCCCATCCGTCAGGAAAGAATTGCCCCAGCGCGAAAACTGCAAGCCCCACGGATTAATCAGCCCTTTGGCGTACACATCGAGTTCGCGCTCGTTGGGACGTAATTGCCAGACGCCACCACCTTCGAGCCGTTTGATACCCGACGGCGTTTCGACGTGGCTGTAGATGTAAATCGACTGGTTAAAATACAAACTTCCTTCTAGCCCCCAGCGAAACGTATGAATCAGGTGGTGGGTATCGGCGGTACCAAAACCGCTTAGAACCCGACGTTTTTTGTCGGCTTTACCATCGCCGTCGGTATCGGCGAAATGTAGAATTTCGGTCGAGTTGGCTACGTACACCCCGCCATCGCCGGGCAGAATTCCCGTTGGCGTGAGCAGGCCTTCGGCAAAAATGGTTGACTTATCCGCCTTACCGTCGCCGTTGGTATCTTCCAGCACAAAAATCTTATCATTGGCCTGTTCGCCCGTTTTCAGGTGCGGATAGGCCGTACTGCTCACCACCCACAACCGGCCTTCGGCATCCCAGTTCATTTGAATCGGCTTGGCAACCAGCGGTTCGGCGGCAAACAACGTCACCTCAAACCCATCGGCAATCTTGAACGATTCGAGTTCTTTCTGAACGTCGGCATCAGGCACGTCGGCGTTTTTATCCTGATTGACTAATGCCGTTGTCAGCACGAGCGCCGGGATAATCAGGCTTTTACGAAGTAAAGCTAAGGGTCGTACGGAACGAATACGTAGCATGGTGGCGGGTTACTTTAGCTGGGTAAGTTGATACGTTGCGGGGTTGGGTTGGTTCGTGGCAGCTAGCTGCCCTTCAAGCCAGGTAATAATATAGCTCTGCTCTTCCAGCCCTTTTTTATGACGGCCCTGCTCGTAAGAACGGAACCCAATAATGTACGTCTGATTCAGGGGGCGATACTGGAAGAAATGCAGTTCATTCTTTTTCTGGATGAGCGTCTGCAATTCGGCTGACCGCGTAAACGAAGGCCCCTGCCTGAGCGTAACCCCCTCGGCCCATTGCTTAGCTGAAGCGGTAATTACCTCGTCGTTATCGACGGTCAGTGTATAAAATCCCTTTTTCAAACCCGTTATCGTCAGTTTCTGTCCGTTATCAACGGCTATAGCTTTTCCATCCTGCTTCGGTGCCGGCAGCGGCAGGTACGATTCATCAACAGTAAAGCGTACGTTTGCCCCCGACTTATCGACGTTCAGCAGCTTCGTCGGCGTGGCCGATTCGACCGATTTTTTCGCTACGTCGATGGTAATTCCGGGGTTACGTGCTGGTAGCCCCAGGCCTTTCTCCAACGCCGTAGCCAGATAATAGTAGCCCGTTTCGTTGAGGTGGATACCATCGTCGGTAATTACCGCCTGTTTGCCTGCTTCCTGAATTGGTTTGAACAGATCAACGTAGCGTTTTTTCCGTTCAGCCGCCGTTTGTGCAATAGCCGATGCATAGCTTTCCAAAGCCGCGTTCCGTTGCGTTACGTTATCCGACATGGGCAACAACACCGGAATCGGCGATACCAGCACCGTTCTGGCTCCCAGCGAATCTATCTTATCCATCAATCGATTCAGCCCTTGTTTGAACCGCCCTAACCCGGCTTCACCATCCTGCGCTTCAACCCCACCATAGGCCAGAAACACCACCGTGGGTTTGGCATTGGTGAGTTGCTGAATGAGCAGTTCGTAAGGCGAGGGCGGAGTCGTTACGTAGCTACGCGCTTCGCCAAATACGTTATCTCCCGACCAGCCAATGTTTCGAAACGTTACGTTCCGATTCGGGAAACGCGTCGTTAAGGCCAGTTCGAGATAGCCAAACTGTACGTCATCTTCCATCAGCGAATTACCCAGAAAAACCACCCGGTCAGGCGTGCCCCGGTCGCCCGATTTCAGCTCAAATGCTTCGGTGGTCTGGCTGAAGCCTAATCTACTTAAAACACTTATCAGCAAAAAGAAAAGTAAGCCTGATTTGGTCGGTTTTCGCATAGGTAATTCGCTTGTGTGCTGTTGGTTTAATAGCCGGGGTTTTGCTTTACTACGGTTGGGTTGAGGTCAACCTCGTTTTGCGGAATCGGGAAAACAAGTTCAAAATCATCCAGCCTGAACGAGAGCTTCAGGTTCGCGTAATGCGCATTCATGACCGTTTGCGCTCTTCCGGTCCGAACCAGATCGAACCAGCGATGACCTTCGTAGAGAAACTCTACCTGTCGCTCTTTTTCGAGCGCCAATCGTACATCGGCCTGGCTGGTGCTGGCCAGATTAGGGAGTTTTGCCCGCGTTCTCACCAAATTAATATAAGGCAGCGCATCGGCGGTTTTACCCTGTTCGTTGAGCACTTCAGCATACATTAATACCACATCGGCATAGCGGAGCGGAATAAACGTAACGCTACCGTCTGACAGGTCGATGGCTTTGAAATCAACGAATTTAAGCCCATAGCGACTGTACGACTTTTTACCGCCGATCAACGTAACGGAGTCATTTACGGATACAGTCTTACGGGCATCACCAGCCTCGTAGGCTTTGAACAGGTCCAGCGTAGGCGTAATCCGGCCCGCCCCTTGTAGGTTGTTCGAAAAAATAGCCATACTGGTAATGGCGGGCGTAAAAATCGCCGAATAGTTATTTCCCATACTCCGGCCCGATACGTATTGAATTTCAAAAATCGACTCGGCCAGGTTGTTGTTGCCGTTGGTGAACAGGGCCTGATAGTTCGGCACCAGTGAGTACGACTTCGCATCAACTACTTCTTTGAGCTTCGTGGCTGCCTGATCGTAATTTTTCAGGGTCAGGTGCACTTTACCCAGCAGCGATTTCACCGTCATTCGGGAAGCTCTGGTCTTATCGGTATTGAGCGTAGCGGGGAGCAACGTTTCAGCTTCCGCCAGATCGGCCAGTATCACTTTATACACTTCGTCGCGGGGTTTCAGGGCCAGATCGGCTGACGCTACCTGAGCCGGGCTGCTGAATGTCTGCGTGATGATCGGCGCATTTCCATACAACCGGACCAGATAGAAGTACGCATACGCCCGTAAAAATCTGGCTTCACCCTTAATCTGGTCTTTGGCAGCCTGATCAAAATTAACGCCGTCGATGCGATTCAGAATGGCATTGCTCCGGGAGATGGTGTATAGACAGGTATTCCAGACGCTCTGTACATACGTATTGGTTGCCGTAACGGCGTTCTGGTCCATCTGCATCTCATCCGTCGAGGGCGACGACCACTGGATCTCGGTATTGTCGGTTGTCAGCTCCGTCATATACAGGACACTGCTGCTGAACATGCCCCGGAACGTACTGTAAACACCCGTCAGCGCCGTCGCAAAATCGTTCTGGTTTTTGTAAAACGTTTGATCGCTGATCTGATATTCCGGCGTTAGGGCCAGAAAATCTTTGCAGGAGAACGTCGACGTCGCCAGGAGCAGGAGGAGGATTAGTTTCTTTCTCATAACCAGATAGGCTTATAGCGTGATACGAAGGCCAAGAGTGTAGGTGCGTGGGTTCGGGTAGGCGAAGAAGTCGATACCGCTGCGGGCAACATTGTCGCCGGTTGTGCTGCCTTCGGGGTCATAGCCGGGGTACTTCGTGAAGGTGAACAGGTTCGTTACATCGGCATAGACCGAAAAGGCCTGTAGTTTGAGTTTCGTGGTCAGCGGCTGCGGAAAGGCATACGCCAGATTCACATTCCGAATCCGGACAAACGAACCATCGAACAAGTACTTGGTGGTGGCCGCACTGAACCCAAAGGCGTAGTCATTACGTATCGCCCGCGAGTACAGCCCCGCACCGGGACTTTCCACCGAACGCCAGCGGTCGTTCATGCTCGCCAGCTGGTTTTGCACCCCGGCACCGTTCAGCGACACCTCACCACCCTGGAAGTAGATTTCGTTGCCCTGCGAGCCATTTACGTTGATGTTCAGGCTTAGGTTCTTATACGAGAGCCGGTTGCCGAACCCCCACGTAAAATCGGGCCAGGGATTGCCGACGATGGTCCGGTCAGCGGCCGTGATGGTTCCGTCACCGTTCGCATCCTGGTAGCGATAGTCGCCCGGCTGCACGCGTGGGTGCTGTTTCGGACTGTTATTGACTTCTTCCTGACTCTGAAACACGCCCAGAATGTTGAGCAACCGGAAGCTGGAAATTGGGTAACCAACCTGCGCAACCTGATAGTCGGACGTTTGAATACGAGCCGTTTCTGAATTTAGGGCCAGCACTTTGTTGCGGTTCCAGCTGATGTTAAAATCGGTGCTCCACTGAAACGGACCTTTGTTGATATTCTGGGAGTTGATGGTGAGCTCAAGGCCCTTATTCTCAACCTGTCCGATGTTCTGAACCGAACTCGAAAAGCCCGACGCAGCCGGTAGAATTACGTTCAGCAAGAGATTCTTTTTATACGAGCGGTAGGCATCCACAACAAATGACAGGCGATTCTGGAATAGCGACAGATCTAGGCCAACGTTCGTTTGAACCGACTGCTCCCAGGTGAGTACATTGTTGGCTAAACTCGTCGGAACAACGCCCGATACGACCTGCCCGTTCTGCACATTTCGTTGGATACCCAGCAGGCCCTGACTGGCATAATTGGGAATCAGGTTATTGCCGGATATACCGTAGCTGGCCCGAAGTTTCAGATCGCTGATAAAGGCGACCGACTTCATAAACGATTCATCAGACAGGCGATAGGCAGCCGAGAATGACGGGAATGTACCCCAGCGGTTCTGAGAACCAAAGCGTGAGCTACCGTCGGCACGAATCGTGGCTGTAAACAGGTATTTACCCGCCAACGTATAGTTGACCCGCGCCAGCCACGACATCATCGACCATTCACTTTTGTAATTCGTGCCAGACGTAACGGCACCGGCGGCTAAATACGGTACGTCGTCGGTTGGAAAATCGGTGGCCCCCGCCTGCAAAATCTCGTCTGTGTTCTTCTGGACCGTGAACCCAACCAACGCATCGAGATCGTGCTTATCGCCGTACTTATGCCGGTAGTTCAGGGTATTCTCGTTCAGCCAGTTCAGGCTTTTAATCTCCGTAACGCCAGCCGTGGCGGCCCCCGTCCGGCTGGTCGCCAAACCAACCTTCGATGATTTCCATAAGCGGGTTATGTTATTGGAATAGTTGACGCCGACCGACGTTTTGAACACCAGGCCGGGCGCAAATTCGTATTGTAGATAGTTGTTCGTAAATACGTTGGAGTTATTGCGTTTATCGGAAAACTCGGCCGCAATAACCACCGGATTTTCCACCGGAATGCCCGTTGGGCTCGAAAACTCGGAATAGGGCGTACCATCGGGATTGTAGACCGGAATCGTCGGATCGCTGGCCAGGGCAGCGGAAATCAGTCCCCGATGTTGCAGGTGCCCTTCGGCTCTGGCAAAATCGCCGTAGGAATGCGCACCCGAAAACGAAGCGCCTAACTTCAGGCGTTCGGTCAGATGGGCATCGATGTTGGTACGTAGGGTGAACTTCTTAAAATTCGATCCGATAATGATGCCTTTCTGATCGAAAAAACCACCCGATACGTAGTACCCCACATCTTTACTGGTGCCACTGGCCGACAGCTGATAGTTCTGCACGAGTCCCTGCTGAAAGATCACATCCTGCCAGTCGGTACCGTAGCCCGTGTTGGCAAGTTGATCTAAGTTCCGAAACTCGGGCTTTACCTGCGTAGCGGTACTACGTACGTTATTAGGGTCCGTTGCCTTCCCACCCGAGAAAACCCAGGCATTATCCCGGCCCTCGGCAACGTACTCAGCGTACTGACGGGGTGACAACAACTTTAGCTTTTTGGCTAACTCCTGAATCCCAGTCGAGTGCTCAAAGCTAATCGTCGGTTTGCCCAGCTTGCCCCGCTTGGTTGTAATAATCACGACGCCATTAGCGCCCCGCGATCCATAAATAGCCGTTGCCGATGCATCTTTCAAAACCTGAATCGATTCAATATCCGCCGGATTTATGGTACTTAACGGATTGATCCGGTTGGTGCTGCTGCTATTGGCAATGCCGCTCGCCGAGTACGAGTTCGACGCGAATGTGCTGAGATCAGAGCCTCCCCCACCGGTTCCAATCGCGTATCCATCCACTACGTACAAAGGTGAGTTACCGCCCGTAATCGAGCTGATGCCCCGCACCACTACGTTGACATTACCGCCTGGCGCACCCGACGTTTGCGTAATCTGCACGCCTGCCACTTTACCCTGCAACATCTGGTCGACGCTCGTGGCAGATGGAACCGGAACCAGGTCTTTGCTGGTCAGATTCACAATCGAGCCCGTCAAATCTTTCTTACGCTGCGTTCCGTAACCGACCACAACCACATCCTGGAGTTGCTGTTGATCCGTTTTTAACGATACGTTGATCGTCGAGCGGCCATTAACGGTCAGTTCCTGCGGAGCATAGCCAATAAAACTGACAACCAGCGTTGCATTGGCGGCAACGTTCAGTCGAAACGTACCGTTGACGTCGGAGGTCGTGCCGTTCGTGGTTCCTTTTTCCGTAACCGTTGCGCCAACCAGGGCTTCGCCATCTTCAGCCGCTGTGATTTTACCGCTCACCAACCCTTTGGCCGATTGAGCAGATACGACGGTAACCGCTGCCAACACACTGAGCATACTCCCGATAACAAGGAGACGCAGGCGACAAAATAAAAAATTGTTCATGCGTAAAAGATTAAGGTTTAAGAGGTTCCGAATTTCACCCATTGATGATCACCGATTCGACCTTGAGGTAGTCGGCAATCTTCTGGATCGTTTGGGCATGATGCCCTACCCCCAGCGCGAAGTGATGCGTTGGTCCTTCGCTGATCCAGCGTTTCAGAAACGTTCGGACATCGGGCTTAAAAAAGCCGCGGGTATTGGTATTGCCCGTTGGCGGAATCGGTCCGACAATCGACTCACCTTCGGCAATAATGAATTTCATTTTGCCTTCGTAGGTCGAGTTGATGCTTAGCATGGTGATCGGTCCTTCTTTGATCTTGAACTCGACCCCCGCCCCAAAGCCGGGTTTGCCGTGGTATTTCTTTAAGCTGCGCAGCACCGGTTGCCCTTCGGCAATGGCGATGTTATGCGGCCCATCGTGGCCGACCAGCACGAAATCCTCTTTGAAATCGACCGGATGGAACTCGGCGAAACTGCCGCCAATGCCCAGTCGTTCCATGATCAGCATGGCGATACAGGTTTTGAGATCCGACTCGCCACACATCGGGAATCCGGCCCCCTGAAGCAGCGAGTTACCGACAATCAGGTTCGACATTACCGTCCGGGTATCGCTATTATCCGGCCCATCATAATAATAGGCTAAACCATCCAGCTTCTTCGCCTTAACGAATTTCTCCAGGGCAACGGCCACCTGAGCCGCAATGTGCAGATCGGACTCCCGCAGCTTTTCGGATATAGGGTCTGAAACGGGATCGGGCGTATCAAAAAAATCAAGAATACGCACTTTAACGGCCTTTATCTCAGCATCCGTAGCCTGGTGGTAATGCGTAACGATTTCGTGGGCTTCGCACTGCACAATGTGCGCTCCAAAGTGAGCCGTTAGCATCGTCGAATCGGAATGCATGTCGAGCATGGCTTCGATGGGGTGACCGATATGACCAATCCTGGCCGTTTTCAGATCATGCAGCACGGCGGCAATCCGGCAGTATTCGGCGATCTCAGCATCAGCGGCCGGGTCATCGTACAACGTACCGATGATCATTTGGGGTACTTTCTTACCCATTCGGACCGCGACGCCCGCAAACTCAGGTAAGGCGCAGATATCGTCGTTGTACAGTTGCATATACGTAGACGCCCGGCTATAGTCCATTGCCTTGTCGGGCTGAAGGGCGACCAGCACAATCGGCACCTCAATGCTTTTGATGATGGCCCCGAACGTACTGGACGTAGCGTAGGTGAGCATATCGCAGAAAATCAGGTCCAGGTTAGCGGCATTAAGCTTCGGCACCAGTTCATAAGCTTTCGTTACGTCGTCGACCAGGCCAAAGTCAATGATTTGTGCCGGGCTCATCGACGCAATTCGCTCGATAAATACGTCCTGCTTTTTCAGCAGATCGTCCAGCAGCCCTTCAAACTGTGCCCAGTATTTAAAATAGCCTACGCCGAATACGCCAATCCGAGCCTGGGTTGGCGTTCGCTTTACAAAGCCTGCCTGAGGCTGCGGTGCAGACACGACATCATTGAGTGTATATTTTTCCATATAGTGGTATTTGTGCCTTCACCTAAACTAGTTAGTGCACTAAGTTAAATTTTAGACAAGTTATCTACCTCAGCAGCAGGAGCGAGTTGATGTCCTATACGGCGGTTCTTTTGTTAAATACTCAACCTGTTTGGCCTACATCGATGGGGCTGGGCTGGAGATGATCTCATCCTGCTTCTCGTTCAACGGTAAGGCTTTGATGGTAGGAATCAGAACAATCAGCAAAATGAACGCGAAAGGATAAAGCAGACCCGAGGCAATCCAGAGCGGACGATAGGAATACTGCTGAATAATGACGCCCATCAGCGGATTTAACAGCAGCCCCGAAACGGCTCCGGCTGTTCCAGACAAACCCACCACGGTAGACGTAGCCTGCTGACCGAACATATCGGAGATTGCCGTGATGTAGTTTGTAATCCAGAATCCGTGGGCAAACATAAACACGGCCATCAGCCCAATGGCAACCTCAACTGACCCGACCCATTCAATAGCTGGTGTTAATAAGGTCAGTAATGCCGCCAGCCCCATCACCGTTTTTCGGGCTTTGTTGATCGAATACCGTCTGGCGATAAGCTGACCAGAGAACCAGCCACCTATTATATTGGCGACTCCCAGCGCCAGAAACGGAATCCAGAACAAATTACCAATCTGCTCAAAGGAGACGTTACGTACCGAACTCAGGTATTTCGGAATCCAGAACATCATGAAGTAAAAAACGGGGTCTAGCAAGAACCGAATCACGATGAACACCCAGGTAGGCCGCTTGGAAAGTAAGGTCAGGAAAGAAACCGTATGCTTTGTTTGTACAGGTTCGCTGTCGGTCAGAGCCGCCATGTTCTCTTTCTTCCAGGGAATCAGTAACCAAACGATTACCCAGGCAATGCCGATCAGGCCGGGAATAAGAAAGCCACCGCGCCACCCGTAATGCGACGACAGCCAGATGGTCAGCGGGGGAGCAACCACCGCCCCAATGGCTGACCCGCCAATAGCAATGCCATTTGCTAAGGCGCGCTCTTTCTTGTCGAACCAGCGGTAAACCGTCCAGGCGGCCCCCGGAAAGCAGCCACCTTCGCCCGCACCCAGGAAAAAACGAAAGGTCACCAGTTGAGAAAAACTAGTAACGACTGCGTGTAAACTATTCGCAATTGACCATACGCCTACCGAAAGCGCTAAGCCTAGCTTGCCGCCAAGACGGTCAATGAGCCAGCCGCCGAGCGTGAACATGAGCGCATAGCTGATCAGAAAACTGGTATTGACCATACCATACTGAACATCCGTGATTTGCAGCTCTTTCTGGATCTTAATGATGGCAATGGACAAAACCTGCCGATCCAGAAAGCTCAGCCCGGTTGCAATAAAGAGCAGACCGACGATTAACCAACGTATGTTTCTCCGCATAACCTTAACGCACTAAGTAAGCGTACACAAAGATATAACTACAGAAAGTTAAAAATCAATAGGATGGTATTATTTTTCAATCAAATAGAAATAAACCCTTACAAGACACACCACGTAGCGTATGCAGCTATTCCTGACTTGCTTGCATGGGTTCGTTGAAGGAACCGTGGATGGACCTGGAATAAGTATTAGTTGATTAAGTCGTCAAAAGCTGAGCATACGTAGTGACCGCGCGCTTACTTTTTTTCCAGCTTCTTTAACTCACTCTGGATGTATGCCTTCGAGAGCCAGTTTGTCTCCATCATCACGCCCTCGATGTTTCGGGTTTGACTGATGTCTTTCAAGGGATTGCCACTCAGCAGCACCAGATCCGATACGTTCCCTGTTTTGATGACGCCACGGTCAGGCTTGTTCAGGTAGTTTGCTACGTTAACGGTGCCGGTTCGCAAGGTTTCATAGGGCGTTAAACCGGCGTCGACCATGTATTTCATTTCGTTATGAATGGAGAAACCCGGCACGTTCATCACCTGTGGAGCATCGGAGCCCAACAGCAGTTCAACGCCATTTTTCTGGCATGCTAAAATCAGTTTCCGGCGAATTTGTATCAGCTTTTCGGCGTGGTCCTTCGAGAAGTTGGGATTGTTGTTATAGTCATTCTTGGCCTTCATCCAGCTTTGTACCTGCTGGGGTTTCATGTACTTCATCTCCGGATCATTGGCAAACGCGTCAGCCGGTAAGAGCGAGAGCCAACGCTCGGCCAGCGCCTGCGTGGGCACTACCCGAATCTGTTTTTCGCGCAATCCCTTTACCAATTTTGGAATCTGAGACGCGTCGGCCCGGTAGGCGATCCACGACCCAAACAAACCGGTTTCCTGCTCAGCCAGCGTATCAACACCGGGCGTAATGGCTTCAATAAAACCGTCTAAATGATCAATAGACGAGTACTTCGCGTCGATAGCCCGCCAGACACCAACATTAAACGAGACATGCCCGACAAAGGGAATGCCTACCTCGTGCGCAGTTTTGGCAATGGCCGGGAAGGTCTCTTTGGTTAGTCCTGGATGCAGTTTTAGGAAATCGTACCCAGCCGCTTTTTGCTCACGTACCATTTCGGCACCACGCTCCGCTGTTTTCACCGTTTGCCCGTTAAATGACGGTCCTGTTGCGTAGAAGTGTGGGCCGAGTATCTCCCCGCTGTTAATTTTACGACGTAGTTCGAGGTGCCTGGGGTGGCCCAGCATACCCCGAATGGTGGTGATACCGTTGGTGAGGTACAGGATAAGCACCTCTTTCATGGGCTCAATCTCGTCGATTGGCGGTACGTGGGCGTGCATCTCGGCCCAGCCGGGTGTCAGGTACTTACCCTTGGCATCGATAACAAATGCGTTGTTAGCCACCTTCACGCTTTTCGCATCACCCATAGCGGTAATCTTCCCATCTCGGACGACAACGGTCTGATTTTCGATTACCCGCTCCCGATCCATCGGTATTACATTGACGCCCCGAAAGATAATGTCGCGCTGGCGATTACTAATCAACTCCTGCGCAAAGGCAGTAGAGGTTAGTGCTATGAGCAGCAAGAAGAGGAAATTACGCATTAGCTACCAAAGGTTTAAGGAACAAATCTGAGCATCCCGCACGGAGAGGAAGCAAATCTAACGAAACGGTACTAACGCTGGCCTGTTCCACATCGGAATTCCTTAACTACAAATTATTCGGTTGGTAAACAACTGATTTTCCTTGTAAACTAGCAAGTTAGCTCCCCTTTACAAAGCGAGTCATCCAGTCGTTCTTACGAATAGTGGTGATCTGGTGCCTTTGTAACTATATGTAAGGAGACCTCAAAGCGCTTTGAATATAGAAGGAACTGTATATGCAAAAAGCTACAAATGGGTTCTGGCTTTCAAATCCCCTTTATAGCTTTTAATGAAAAGTTAGTCCTGCTTCTCTCCTTATTTCTCTATTATGACATAGCCTGTCATCTCAACACTACGGCCATTATAATGGATTGGCATTCGCTACTTCACGCTCTCCAGCCGACTTCCTGACGCCTTTATCCTTAAGCATCTGCCCTATTCGATTTGCCAGATCAATAGAAGCTTCAATTTCGGCTTTCCGAATAGAAACACTTTCGATGTTAAAGCCGAAAGGGATAGCCCGTTCGATACAGAACGTGGTCAGCGCAGAGGCAATATCAAAGCATAACTTGACCGATTTTTCAAGAATATCCTCCGACACCTTTAGCTCTTCCTTCAATTCATCCGGTACGTGAATACCTAACCATTCCATAAAGTGGAGCGTTTTTACCGATCCGCAGGCGGTAAGCGTGAAAATGATTGTCGGTGGTAGGGTCTGCTGTCGGCTACAGCGGACAGACAGGTCTTCAACAACCTGTTTGGCATAATCAAGATTAAACACACATTGCGAAATGAAGTACGATACCCCACAACTCATCTTATCGAGTATTCTGACATCCTCGTCGTTCAGCAGGTTATGCCGTTCAGGAATCGTTACTGCACCGATAACGGACGTATCCTGGTGCTTACGCCAGATCTCGTACGCTTGCGCAAGGCTGGTTTTTACGGGAAAGTCTGGTGCTGGCACCCCAACAAAAACAGGATAGAAGTTACGCTCGTGAATCGCTTCCAGCCAATCCGTTAGTTCTTCGTTCGTAAATTTACCAGCAGGGCGATAGATTATTTTAGGAATGGATAAAGCCCCTAGATAGCCGGAGGCAAAACCGAGCGGATCAAGCGCTGTTAAAAACGGAAAAGGCCTTTCTTCTGTCGTCCGGGCTGATTCATCCTGTACATCATACACCACAAGTGCATCAATATCCAAGCTGGCGAGTCGTTCAACGGTTTTTTGAGCGATCTCAGCGACTCGTTCAGGTGGCGTACTGTCTTTGGGTGGTGTGATGCCGTATAGCATCACACCTGATTCTGCGGATTTAATCTTCTCTAGAAACATTGTCAGGCGTTTGTCTTCGGTAAGCTTGGGTCAGCGTCAGATGGTAGAAGAAGTACACGTAGCACTTCGCTGATGAGTAAAAAAACAAAAATAGCTACAGCGGTAGCTTTTTATCAAACCCAATCCACATTCACGAACGATTCGTTTGCTGAAAATGACAGGTTTCGGACGCTCACTTCTGTTAGTAAGCCGCACTAAATCATGTCCCGCATCGCTGTTTCACAGAGTACCGCAGTTGTCGTGTTGCATCTACACCTGAGTAAATAAGACACGGTCTAGGAACGAACACTTGAAATTTTAGATGGATGCTGCTAGCCTATCTATTTATAAAGCGAACAGCGCCTTGTGAGATTCACAAGGCGCTGTTCGTTCGTATTGACTTGGGTTAAACCGCGTTTCCAATCTTCATGCTGACGGGGTCCCAGCTCACCACTTTCTTTTGGGCAAAGCTCATGTTACCGCACTGCGTTGGTCCGCAGGCACGGAGGCCGAACGTAGCATCTTCGATGTTCGGCTTGTTATCGCGCACCGAATTAAAGAAGTTGACAAAGTGCTCGTATCGGTCGCCTTTGTAATCTTTAGGTACCGTATACTTGAACTCTTTCGGTCCTTCCATTTCGGAATGCTGCGGATACATTTTGTTGTATTCAGCAATGAACAGTTCTTTCTGGTCTTTCGGGAAATTATCGACCGACATGCCCGGAGCTTTCGGAAACTTGTTCTTACGTACTGTCAGGCTATCCCAGCCCAGCGACAGATCCCCTTCCGTACCGACCAGACGAACCAGGTAGCCACCGCCCCCACCGTCCACGAAGTTAGAGCGCGTAGTGAGATTAAACTCTGGGTGCTCGGCCGTTTTGGGATAGTCGTAAATGCTCAGTTGGATATCGGGTACGTCGCGGCCGTCTTTCCAGTAGCGCGTTCCCCCACTGGAATACACACGATTTGGCCCTTTCGAGCCCGTAATGGTATGCAGGGTTGTAAGTAGGTGTACATACAAGTCTCCGGCGATACCCGTCCCATAATCCTGATAATTCCGCCAGCGGAAGAATCGGAGCGGATCCCAGGGGCGTTTCGGGGCAGAGCCCAGGTACGTTTCCCAATCGACCGTTTGCGGAGACGCATCAGGCGGAATCGAGTATTGCCAGGCTCCCATTGCACTATGGCGGTCGTACTGCGCTTCGGCAAACACCAGTTCACCAATATCGCCCGCTTTCAGCAGTTCTTTAGCTTTCGCCACAATGATCGAACTGGCGAACTGGCTACCCACCTGAAACACCTTGCCCGTTTCCTTCGACACTTTAATCAGGGTATGGCCGTCTTCGAACTTCTGCACCATCGGCTTTTCGCAGTAGACGTGCTTGCCTTTGCGCATGGCGTCGGACGAGATTTTCTCATGCCAGTGGTCCGTTGTGGCGTTGATAACGGCATCAATGTCTTTCCGGTCCAGTAGTTCGCGGTAGTCGCGGGTAACGGTCAGGCCATCGCCCCAAAGCTCTTTCGCCCGGCGCAAACGACCATCGTACAGATCGCAGGCCGCCACCATCTCAACACCATTCACCAGCAGCGCCGTCTGCGTGTCGCCAATGCCCATTCCCCCCGTACCGATGAGGGCAATACGTACCTTCTCATTGGCAGCCGTGCTGGCGTGGCTTTTTATCAGATTTAAATACTGAGGGGCTGAAGCCTTTGTCTCGGCCAGTGCAGCCGGAGCAGTGGCTGCCGCAGTACCGGCAATACCAATAGCTTTGAGAAACGACCGCCGAGATGCCCCCGCGCCCTGCGATTTATCCGCGTTACCGGAGGTCTCCTGTTCCTTGTTTTTCATTAAGGTATTCGGTTTGGGATAATCAAGTTAAGTCACAACCGTCAGGTCTAAGGTTGCGCCAAAAGACGTCCCAAAATAACTAAATATTTCCCGCCGACCTACCCCCTGCTACCTATTTTCTGCTCGCTGCCAACCCCAATTGGGCACTGGTGAAGCTCAACTACAGACAAAGATGTAATTGATGTAAAAAATTAAGGGCTACAATGTCCAATTCCGGATGAGTCAGTCATTGTAAGGGTGTAAACCAAAACAACCTAACAATATGGCAACTGAAAGGAGTAAAACGAACTCAGAAAAACACATTGGGTATTGGATAACGACCGTCTTATTAGCCCTGGGCATGTTTGCGGGTGGCTTTGCGCAATTCATACACGCTAAGTTTAACACAGACGGTTTCATTCGTCTGGGGTACCCCTTGTACACGATGTATATTATTGGCGCCTGGAAAATGGTAGGAGCGCCCATTTTGTTGCTACCCGGCTACCGTCTATTAAAAGAGTGGGCGTATGCTGGCTTTTTTTTCCTGTTGACCGGAGGTGTTATGTCCCATATTTTTTCTGGCGACGACGTACTACAAACCTCAGGTGCTTTCACCTTTGCGGTGCTGACCGTTGTATCATGGTATCTCCGGCCCGCTAATCGCCGAATAAACGTTAGCTTTGATAAGAAGCCTATTTTAGAACACGCTTAACGCGCGCCAATACCAAACCGTTAATTGATTATGAGTGAGTTCATGTTATTGTTTCGTCAACCAAGCTATGATACCAGCCAGCTTTCACCCAGCGAATTCCAGGCTCTTGCCAAGCGGTGGCAGACATGGGTGGGAGGCTTGGTAGATCAGGGCTTGGTCAGTACAGGAGCGCGTCTAGCTACCGAAGGTAAAGTAGTAAGGGCTGATGGGCTAGTCACCGATGGTCCGTTCGTTGAAGTAAAAGAGCGCCTAGGCAGTTATATGATTGTCAAAGCCGAGAGCCTGGCAGCAGCTGCTGCCCTGGCACACGGCTGTCCAGCTCTGGATGCGCAGGGTAGCGTCGAAATCAGGCGAATGCTATAACAGTCGGTAAAATTCATTGCCCTGTTCCGATACACACGGAATAGGGCAATAACGAGTATGGAGAACGCACAGGAATCGCTTAAGCAGCTGTTTCAACAGGAGTTCACAAAGCTGGTAGCCGTTATTAGCCGTCGGTTTGGTCTGGAGCATATCGAACTGGCCGAAGACATCGTTAGCGAAACGTTTCTGTTGGCGGCCGAGACCTGGGGTATTCAAGGCCTACCAGCTAATCCAACAGCCTGGCTTTATGTGGTCGCCAAACAAAAAACGCTGTATCACTTCAGACGGCATAAGCTATTGGAAGAAAAGGTATTGCCTCAGTTAACAGCGAGCGAGAGCACTGATGACGACTGGGACTCGTTAACGCTGTCTGCGCAAACCATTCGCGATAGCCAGTTGCAAATGTTGTTCGCCATTTGCACACCCTTAATTGCCGGTGAAGCGCAGATCGGTTTAGCCCTGCGGATTTTGTGCGGCTTTGGCATTGACAAAATTGCCGAAGCCTTTTTGTCGAACAAAGAGACTATAAATAAACGTCTGTTTCGAGCCAAAGAAAAACTGCGCGCAGCTAATGTCACGATGGAGTTACCTGCTGCAAGCGAATTGGTTCGTCGATTAGATCGGGTGTTACACGTCATCTACTTGCTATTCAACGAAGGCTATTACTCAAAGACGCAAAAACGGGCTTTGCAGAAAGATGTGTGCCTGGAAGCGATGCGCCTGGCCGTTATGCTAACCGAGTATGAACAAACCGATAGCCCTAAAACTAACGCATTACTCGCCCTCATGTGCTTCCATGCCTCCCGCTTTGAAGCCCGTCGTATCCATGATGGACAAATAAATGACGATTCGCTGGTTTTGTATGAACAGCAGGATGATAGCTTGTGGGATACGGCATTGATTCGGCAGGGGTTCGTTTATCTCGAAAAGTCGTTTCAGGGCGATGAGTTGAGCACGTACCATTTAGAAGCCCGCATAGCCTCCTGGCACTGTTTCAAGGAGGATACGCCCGAAAAGTGGACGTCCATTTTAGAGCTATATGACCAGCTTTTGTTGATTAACAACTCGCCCAGCGTCGCCCTTAACCGAATGTATGCGCTTTATAAGGTAAAGGGACGAGTTGTTGCCCTGGGGGCGGCCAAACACTTACACCTCGAAACGAACCACCTCTACCATGTCTTGTTAGGTGAGTTATACCGGGAAGCGGAGCCATCGCAGGCAAAGATTCATTTTCAGCAGGCCTATGCATTGGCGAAAACCCACACCGATCGGCAGACCATTCAGCAAAAACTAGATGAGCTACGTTAAGCATGCATTATCTTAACCGGCTAAATAGACCAATTCTTAGATAATTGATTATGACGATTCTACCCGTAACGGAAAGCGATTTCAATGTTTGGCACCAATTGGCTCTTGAGTTATGGCCAGACTACGAACCCGAAGAGATGGCAGACGTAACACATGCCATTGCTCAATCACCCAGGGAGACGGCGTTTATTGTTCACGATGAGTCAGGAACAGCCATCGGTTTTATGAATCTGTCGCTTCGCTACGACTACGTACCGGGGGCTACCCAAAAACCGGTGGCTTATGTAGAAGGCCTATACGTTCGCCCAGCGTACCAGCAACAAGGCATCGGTCGGCAGTTAATTGAACGGGCCGAACAGTGGGCGCAGGAGCAGGGCTGTCGGGAGCTGGCTTCCGATGCCTTAATCGACAACACCGCCAGCGCCGAGTTCCATAGCAAAGTCGGCTTTCGGGAAGAGGAACGTACCATTTTCTTTATTAAGCCATTACAGTAAAATACCCCTCCCAACCTTCTAGCAGAGGTTGGGAGGGGTACTTGACGCGAAGCATTTAACATAAACGCGTGCTTTCCTACACGCGACTCCTATTTCTGGGTATGCAATGCTGCAACTGGCGCTTTCAGGTACTGATCAAACCACTGCAAATACCGATCGAACCGGTCTTTCTGGTAGCTTGGCACCGTAATACCATGGTACTGACCGGGGTAAATGATAAGCTGGGTCGATACGCCCTGCGTTTTAAGCGCCTGATACATTTGCTCGCTACCGGCCACCGGTACGTTAAAATCCTTCTCGCCACCCATAAACAACGTCGGTGTTTTGATGCGATCCGCTTTAAAGAACGGATACGACAGGTTAACCCACTTCTCAGCGTTCTTCCATGGTAAACCTAATTCGTTCTCGTACTGATTCACGTATTGATCGGAGCCATACATCGTCGTCTGCAACGAACTACCAGCTCCGCTGGCTGCTGCTTTAAAACGTGGGTCAGTCGCAATCGTGTAATTAGTCAGAATACCGCCGTAGCTCCAGCCACCAATGCCGAGTTTCGTTGGATCCGCAATGTTTTTAGCAACGAGGTGATCGGCAGCCCCCAGAATATCGGCTACTTCTTTGTTTCCCCAGTCACCATAAATCGCTTTGCAATACGCCAGTCCGCGACCGTTGCTGCCCCGATAGTTAACGGCAGCGACCGCATAACCGCCCGATGCCAGTATCTGGCGAGTCAGGTCAAAGGCAAAATTATCTTGCGCTACGGGTCCACCATGGATAAACAGTATTGTCGCTAGTTTCTGACCAGCCGAGGCATTGGCCGGGCGGAACAACAGGTTCGACACCTGCGTACCGTCTTTGCTTTTCGACGTAAACCCTTCCACCGACGCCAGAGCCAAAGGCGCGACAAATGCATCCTGAATGGCCGTCAGCCGACGGATATTTCCGTTTTCGAGTGCATATAATTCGGTTGGTAGTTGCGGCTCGCTCATCAGGGTAGCCCAGCCGCCTTTTGGGTGCGCTTCCAGATCGGAGAAGGCCCGGTCGCCAACGCCAAGTTTGGTTAGTTTGCCATCCAGCGAGTACGTTCCCAGATACGTCCGGCGGTCGTCGTCAACCAGCACTCCAATCGCCTGCCCATCAGCGGTCCAGTGCGGGTTACGTACCGGACGGTCCAATGACGTCGACAGCAATGTTGGCTCTCCTCCCTGACTCGATACCACCGCCAGAATTGGCTGATCGTACATGATGAAATTAGTAGATGCCGTCGACCGTACGTACGCAATGCGCTGTCCATCAGGACTCCAAACGGGCTGATTGTCACGTCCCGGCCAATTAGTCAACTGCTTTGGAGTTGCGTTCCGTTTGGCGTCGATGACCCAGATGTCGGTGTTTTCATTCCGGTCCGGATCGGGGGTGCGGTTGCTGGTGAACGCAATGCGCTGTCCATCGGGACTCCAGACCGGCGTGGCCTCATTGTATTGCCCCTTAGTCAGCGTATCCAGCGTTTTAGTTGCTACATCGAACAGGTACAGGTGCGCGGCCCGCCGATCAAGGTAGCCTTTCATGTCTTCCTTGAACTTATAACGATCGATCACAAACGGCGTCCGTACCTTACTTTTCGCCGAATCGGAATAGTCTTTGTCACGAATGACCAGGGCTATTTTTTTGCCGTCGGGTGCCCATTCGTAGCCTTCCAGATCGCCTTTAAGGTCGGTTAGCTTTTTACCTTCACCACCGCGCCGATCCATCAGCCAGAGCTGTGCATTCTTCTCGCCGTTTCTTCCCGAAATGAACGACAGGTATCGGCCATCCGGACTCCAGCGGGGTGACGATTCACCATCGGGGCTGCTGGTTAGCTGCACCGACTGCTTACCATCCCAGCTAATCATCCAGATGTCAGCATTGCGCTTGTCTTTCTCTTTGTCGACCGACGATTGAACAAATGCTACCCAATCGCCTTCGGGCGACACCTGCGGATCGCTGATGGTCTGCAAACGATACACATCCGAGGAGTTGATCGGACGTTTGGCTGGCGACTGCGCCAGAACCGGACCGGCTGCTAATAAGAGCAGAAAAAGTCGTTTCATGTAACTGCGTAAGACGAGATTAAGCTTTAAATATACAACCTCGACGTAAATTTCAAGTACTCCTCCGTCTGGTATTCTCCTGAGTTGAAGTTCCGCAGGCTACTATTTATAGGGTGTTACACTACGTATCCGTTGCTAGGCCGTTCGCGTTTTCCGGCTTATCTTCCCGTCGAAGCAGGCTTACCGCCGGTTGGCATGCGTCGCTGTCCCTGCTTATGTGCGGCTAGCTGCTTCACCGGTTCTTCCCAACCCCCTTTTAATATGGTTGACATTGATACGTTTCGGCAACTGGTTTTGTCGCTGCCCCAGATTACAGAACAGCCCCATGCGGGCATTACGTCCTTCAAAGTGGCGAAGAAGGTTGTAGCAACCCTCAACGCGAACGAGCAACGGGCCTGTCTGAAGCTATCTTCAATAGATCAGGATCTTTTCTGCGCGTTTGATAAAACCGTTATCTACCCCGTTCCGAATAAATGGGGCAAATCGGGTTGGACACTCGTAAGTCTGCCGAAGGTTCCTGAAGAAACGCTGCTCGACGCTTTAAAAGCTGCTTACTGTGAGGTCGCGCCTAAAAAGCTGGCGGCTCTCATCCGAACCGGTGAAGACGAACAACTCTAAGAGTTCACCGAAGCAGGCCCAAAAACAAAGCGTACAACAAGGAGTTCATAGGCTGGCATTTCGGTACGTTATAAATCCTTGCCGGGGTAACTGACTGGCAGGTAAAAGAAGTGCTACGTTAGCCATTAATCCACAAATCACGTTACAGAGTAAATCGACCTAAAAAGTCTCGTCTACCTGTTTAGGCCGAGTGACTTACGCAACTATTTTAATACGCGGCTATGAAGATTAGAGCAATAATTACCGGTACAACCGGCATGGTTGGTGAGGGCGTATTACAGGAATGTCTTCGGCATCCCGATGTTGAGCAGGTGTTGATTATTAACCGAAAACCGGGGGGCGTATCGCATCCGAAGTTAAAAGAAATAGTTCATGCTAATTTTTTTGACCTCTCCCCCATCGAGAGTCAGCTAACCGGCTACAATGCCTGTTTTTTCTGCCTGGGCGTATCGTCGGTGGGCATGAAAGAGTCCGAGTATTACCGTCTGACGTATGATTTAACCCTGCACGTCGCCCAAACTCTCTCAAGACTCAATACTGATATGACGTTCTGCTACGTATCAGGAGCGGGCACCGACAGCACCGAGCAGGGCTCGCTTAGATGGGCCAGGGTGAAAGGCAAAACCGAAAACGACCTGATGCGGCTGCCGTTCAAAAACGTGTACAACTTCCGCCCAGGGTTTCTGAAAGCCTCCAAGGGAGCCAAAAACGTGAAGGGCTATTACCGGTTTCTAGAATGGATTTACCCCATTGGCCGAGCGGTATACCCGACGGGTTTCTCTACGTTACAAGAACTTGGACGAGCCATGATCAACACCGTAACGAAAGGGTATAAAAAGCCAATCCTTGAAGTGAAAGACATTGTCCAGCTCGCAAAAGCGTAAAATAGTCATGGCCTGTGAAACAACTGACACAGGCCATGCCCAACGCCCGGCTTACATGACCTGAACGCCGACCTCGTAATAATCGACGGTTGGCGAACCGGCAAAATACTGGCCCATATTCTTAAGCACATCCTGTAGAAAGCCGCTGGTTTCGGCGTCTTGTCGATGCTGTTCCGATTCCCACAGTGTTACCATTAGACATTTGTTGGTCGATGGGTTTGTGAGGAAACGACTATTCTTAAAACCATCGATCTGCTTGAGCGCTGGCCCAACAGAATCTCGGAAATAACGGGTAGCCTCGTTGATAGTGTCAGGCTTCAACGAAACTTGGATGACACGTGCGAACATATTCGAAATGGATTAGAGGTGAGGAAAATATAAGTCGGTAAAATTTATAAAGTAAGCTAAAGATAAACACCAAACCAATAAGATTATCAGCCCCTTAGTGAAATAAGCAATCATTAAAATCGGCAATACAGCTCGGCAAATCGTTTGATAATCCCTACCCGATCGCGTAGGTACCGCGGTCCGAAAAAGGTGTTCGACCAATCATCAAAGTTCTCGTAAGCAAAGCCTAGGTAGAAGACCCAGAACATGATGCCCAGGTACGGAATGGATTCAATCTCTTCGTCCGACAACGGCCTTACGTCTTTATAGGCATCGAGAAACACGTTAAACTGACGGTCGGCTTCCTCTTTGCTGATTTTACCATAAATCGAGTGGAAGAAGAAGTGAACCAGGAATGAGACCAAGTCATTCATCAGAAAGCCCTTACCCGCAAAATCGAAGTCGAACAAGGTGAACGTATCATCCTGATCGAAATGGAAGTTTTTAGGAAGATAGTCGTAGTGGCAATAGCCAACGCTAAATCTAGACGTATCGAACGACTCCATTTTCTTCATTACCTGCTGAGCAACTTCGGCGAGGTACGCATATCCCTCCTGGTAATCGGAAAAAGCCGGTTCAATGAGTTTTAGTGGCCGAGTAAGTGTAGTCTCAGTGGTGTATGGTTTACGTTCGTGCTGTAAGTCAATCTGCGACGTGATGTTGTGGTTAAAGGCCATTTCCCGGCCCACAATGTGTAATTGATTATCCGACAGATCATATACATTTTTCCCAATGGCGTAGCTAAACAAAACACCATGTCGCACGCCTTCAGCAGCATTAAACGCTTGAATTTGTTCGCCATTCAAGTCTCGAATCGGGTGTGATACGTTCGCTCCTCTTTCTTTCAGTACGTTCAGCAGCTCTACCTCCCCTTTTATCTCATTCAGACGCCGGTGCGCATCGCGGTACACCTTGAAAATGTATTTGCTTTCAGCCCCTTCCAGAATATACGTATCGCTAACGCCCCGGAGGAGCAGTCGGCAATGCATATCACGAAGTCCATAGCTGTTCTCCAGACTGTCTCGTAAGGCAGAAGCTGACAAGGTAGAGTATTGAGTAGGAAACAGTTGCATATTAAAATAGTGAGGTGGTGATAAGCAACAAGCCTCCGGCCGTTATTGACCGGAGGCTTATTTGTACTGTACTGTTTTATGAACAGTTAAATAGTAGTTGCTGACGCTACTCTCTCAGTTATAACATAACTGGTTGGCCAGTTCGCACTGATTCGTCACAGGCGAAAGCGATTTGCAGACTGTTTACGGCATCCTGCATATGATCGGTCAGGTCAATATCTTCCTGAATGGCTTTCAGGAAATAGCGTTGTTCGCGGTTGCACAACTCCTGGTGATCGGGTTCGTCCTGCATATCAATCCAGGTATCAGCTTCGGCAAACTGATCGTCCGGATTCAATTTAGCGCGGTGTACCCGCAGCGATTCCGTCTTCGTGTGTGAATCAACATTGTCCGATTTACCAGCGGCCCCAGCGTTTTTAGCCACAATCGACACACAGCCATCCGGTCCAATTACGTCTTTCACGAAAAAGGCGGTTTCGCTCATCATCGGTCCCCAACCCGCTTCGTACCAGCCGACCGAACCGTCTTCAAAGCGAATCTGCAACTGGCCGTAATTGTAGTTGTCGGCTGGAATGTCGTTGGTTAAGCGGGCCCCGATCGCATTTACCTGCAGCGGTTTTGAGCGGGTCATCTGGCACATTACGTCGATGTAGTGCACACCACAGTCAACGATTGGGCTCAGTGATTTCATCAGGTTGCGGTGAACGGTCCACATGGTTCCGTGGCTTTGCTGGTTGAGGTTCATCCGCATCACCAGCGGCTTACCAAGGCTCTGGGCCACTTCAACAAACTTTTCCCAGGATGGATGATGGCGGAGGATATAGCCAACAACCAGTTTTTTACCGGCCTTATTGGCGGCTTCCAAAACACGCTTAGCCCCTTCAACCGTATCGGCAACGGGTTTTTCGATAAATACATGGCAACCTTGTTCAAAGGCCATGATGGCGAACGCTTCGTGCGTATCGGGATACGTTGAAATGCAAACGGCATCAGGCTTCGTTTCGGCCAGGGCTGTGGCGTAATCGCTGAACAAGGGATAACCGCCCCCCAGCTTTTCGTTGAGCACTTCTTTACTTTTTCCGGTGGATACGATTCCACAAATCTGGAAACCGTCCAGCAATTGATACGCCTGTGCGTGCGATGCGCCCATGTTACCGCAACCGACAACAAGGACCCGAATTGGGGTTGTACTTGACATGAAATTCAAATTTGACTCGCAAATTAAAGAATGCTGATGGACAAAAATAAGCAACACCCCGAACAGAGGCACTATACCTCCGTTCGGGGTTGATGGTTTACTATCGCCAGGTACTGGTTAGCGGGTTTATTTTTTGTTCGACGCGGCCGATGCTTTCGAACTGGCGACCGGTCCTTTGTAAGCAATCCGGAACAGTGTTCCGTTCATATCGTCCGTTATGTATAGCGAGCCGTCGGGGCCTTGCGCCAGTCCACAGGGGCGGTGCTGAACCGGGCCGGTTGGCTTAACGAGGTCCGTTCCGGCGAAGTTATCGGCAAAAATCTCCCAGTTGCCCGACGGCTTCCCGTTTTTGAAGGGAACAAACGCCACCATATACCCTTTGTGCAACTCGGCTGACTGGCTGTGGAAAGCGACAAATGCACCATTCCGGTATTTCTCGGGGAACGCCGTACCTGTGTAAAACAGCAGCCCGTTTGGCCCTAAGTGCGCCGGAAAAGCAGCCACTGGATTGATGGTCTTTTCGCCACCCGTTTTCTTACCGTCTCCGCCGTATTCAGGGGCTACAATTTTCTTTTTCTGAATGTGATCGTAGTAGATGTACGGCCAGCCAGCATCGTCGCCCTTGTGCACTTCGTACATCGTTTCGGCGGGTAGTTCAGCACTTTGCTTCGCCGTGTAGTACTGCGGGTAGAAGTCATGGAATTGGCCCCGCCCGTGCTGTACGACAAACAGCGAATTGGTTTTGGGATTCCAATCAAGGCCCACTACATTCTTTAAGCCGGTTGCGTAGCGAACCCCGTCGGAAAAGGCCTGATTCGGTTTGTTGGCTTTGAACTGCCAGATACCAGCCGCCGAATCGAGCAGCGGACAGGGCATCATTCCTTTGCCGGTTCCGGCTTCGCGGCACGCATCGTTATCCGACGCAATGTTTACATAGATATTGTCTTTATCGTCAATGGCAATTGACTTCGACTGATCCCGGGTTTTCACGCGCAGCCCGGATACCAGCAACTCGGGTTGATCGGGATTGCTAACCTCGCCTTTGTCGTTCAGTTTATACCGATAAATACCTGAGTTCGACGATGCGTAGAGGTAGCCGTTTTTAATATAGATTCCGGTGCCGGGGTAATCGCCAAAGCCAACGCGTTCGTCGATAACCCCGTCTTTGTCGGTATCCCGCAAACGGTAAATGCCTTTGCCATCTTTCAGCTTTCCCAGCTTTACGTAGATATCGCCGGATTTAGTAACGGCGATGTGCCGCGTAGCGCCTAAGTCTTCGGCCACAATCGTGGCGGCAAAACCAGCGGGCAATTTCAGATCGGCAGCCGCGATTGCGTTCTTTTTGGTAGGTACCGGACGAGGATGTTTGCCGGTATGCGTAGCGCCCAGACTGCTCAAAGCGGTCAGACCCGCCAGCAGGCAGGTGAGCGTTAACGAAGGTTTATTCATACATCGGTTTGATTGGGCACAGCAAGCTGCGAGGGAGTTTACGTCACCCTTAGTAAGCGATTTTGGGGTGGAAAATACTAGCGGGTAGCCGCGAAAACTAACGAACGAGCGTGATAGCTCCCTGCTGTTGTTTGTGACTCACGGTGTTACGCTGTCGCAAGTCATAATTTACCCGCCAGGCATAGACCCCACTCGGGCAAAGCAGATTCTGATACAGGCCGTCCCAGCGGAACGGCTCGGTACTGGTCTGAAAAATAACCTCGCCCCAGCGGTTGAAAATCGCCAGGGACGTAATCGTAATGTCGCCACAGCCATACGGCAAAAAAATGTCGTTCATGCCGTCGGCATTCGGGGTGAAGCTGTTGGGTGCGTAAATTACGCAATCACAGTCGCCATAGCCGACCTCAACCGAATCGGTAACGGTAGCGCAGTCGTTACGCACACTCGCCCGGTAAACCCCCGAACTTTTCACCACCCGCTCGACCGACGTAACACCATCCTGCCAGCTAAACGTCCCCTCGGCATAAGTGGGGTTGATGGTAAAGACCTCCGCTCCGCACAGCTCCTTGTTCGGACCAAGCTCCAACTGAGGACGACGAATGAACCGAACCTGAATTGTGTCTTTCACCACACAACTCGCCTGCGTTACCTGTACGTTATACCGCCCCGACTGATTGACCTGATACGTGTTTTGCGACGACCCATCCTGCCAGCGGTACGTATCGGCTCCGGGCGGCACGTTGAGCGTAATGGACTGTTCATTGCAGAGGGTGGTATCGGCCCCCAGGTCAAAATCAAGGCTATATTCGACGTTAATCGTATCAGAGACAACCTTACATGGCGTAGTGGCGGTAACCCAGTATTTACCGGGTCGGGTCACTAAAAATGTAGACGACCGGCTGCCATCCTGCCAACGATATTCGGTAGCGCCGGGCGTTTCTCCGTTCAACAAATACGTACTTTTCCGGCCGCACAATGTCGTGTCTTTTCCCAACTCAAGCTTGATCGGCACCAGCGATATATCGTCAATAAATACGTAATAAAAGCCCAGGAAAGCGGGCAGTTGATTAAAGCTGCCGATGGTAACGTAACGCTCAGTTCCACTAGCTCTGATGTAGCCCGTTATGGCTTCCCATTGAGACGCTTTCGTAACTGTCTTAGCCGAGGCATCCACAATCTGGGGCTTAACGCCCAATAACCCTTTATCAACTCGGGTAACGGGCTTATCCGAAAAGTAAGCGCCGAGGGTTTGAGGGAGGTACTGATTTGGCGTTTTTGAAGCGACGTACATCCGAAAAAAATAGCACTCTCCGGCTTCCAGCGGCTTGGTTAGCGGGGTTGCCATATACTCGGCCCATCCTTGATCGAAAAAAAAACGACCTAACCCTTGACCAGTTCGGGGTGGCACCTCAATCTGTGTTGTGGGGAAACAGCGGTGGTAAAAATCGGGAGTCGCCTGATTGGGGTTGTACCAGGGAGCGGCTTCGCTGAGCAAATTGTCCTGACGGGGGCAGTTGTCGTAGGTTTCAAAGCTTCCGTTCGGGATAAACTCCTGACTCATCGCCACGCCGGGGAGAAGCGCGAACAGCCAAAAAATCGTCCGAATCAGCGTTCCTGACATAGTAGGAGATTTGCAGCTCTGCGTTCCGATAGTATGTAACTCTGTTGAGCAGCGAAGCCTCTAAATTACATGATTTATAGCGAACTATGGTCTGATTCAAGATAAGATATGGCAATTACTTCCATGAGTTGTTCGCCACGTCCGGTACGTAACGCGACCTCATCACCGACCCGCTTTCCCTGCATCGCACGGGCAATGGGGGCCGTGAATGCAACTCGCCCCTGCGCAGCATCAGCCTCGTCAACGCCGACAATAGTAATCTGACGTTCTGGGTCGGTAGCGGTTGTGCCCGATGTGCCGACCTGACGGGTTCGCAACGTAACGCTTGCCCCAAACCGGACTTCATCGTGCGGCTGCGTGTGCGCGTCGACAAGCTTGGCACTGGCGATACGTTGGTTGAGGGCACCGATACGTCCATTCACTTCGGCCAGCTGCCGGGTTCGGTCGCTGTCGTCTCTATCACCGGCCTGCAAATGGGCACGTTCTGTCTCGAGCTCGCTCAGCTCGGTCCGCAACAGGACAAGACCACGGGACGTTACGTAGTTTGGAACACCGGGCGGCAAGGGTGACCGCGCTGGAATCACAACCGGGTCATCAGCCGTTTCGTTTTTTAAGAATGCCCTGCTCATACTTGGGTTCGCTTTCTTTTAAAACGATGCCAGCAAGCGGTTGTTTACTGAGCCACTCCCGTAACGCTATAAAGCTGATACCAAGTCAGCCAGCTATCTCCTGTAGCGCCTTTATGAATGTATCCAGCTCTTGTGTTGTCGTGTACAGATGTGGCGTAACCCGAACGCCATGCACACCCGCATAGTCAATGGCGACGGTAAAAATTTTATACCGATCGAACAGCAGCTTAGCTAACTCACCCGGCTTTTTACCCTGCACTCCGACGTTGGCAATAGCGCAGGAACGAGCCGCATCTCCGGGGGTATTCAGCACAATGGCGGGGTGTTTGCGGACCTGATCGGTCCAGTAACGTTGCAGGTAGCGCAAGCGAGCTTCTTTGCGGGCAATACCAATTCGTTTATGAAACCGAATGGCATCCTGAATAGCCAGGTCGGTTGCTAGGGGATGCGTACCCGTATGATTGAGCTTCCGGATATCATCGTCCGCCACGCTCGAATCACCGAACATCGGCCAGAGTGGATTGATCTTGTCTTTGCGCACATAGAGCAGGCCCGCGCCCAACGGTGTTCCCAACCATTTATGTAGACTACTCCCGTAGTAATCACAACCGCCCAGGTCAGTAATTTGGAAATCCAGATGACCAAACGCATGAGCCCCATCCACAAGCACCTCAACCTTATGCCGGTGCGCCATCTCGACAATCTTACGAACGGGCATAATCTGCCCCGTAATATTCACCAGATGACAGACCATCAGCATACGCGTTTTAGACGTAATGGCGTTCTCGTATACTTGTACAATCTCCTCATCCGACTTAGGATGGTTTGGTAACGAAATGACCCGGTTAACCATGCCATACCGGCGTGCCTGTAATTTAAACATGTCGAGCATAGCGCCGTAGTCCTGCTCGGCCATCACCGCTTCGTCGCCCGCTTTCCAGTCAATACCCGCGATGACCGTATCCAGCGATTCTGTGGTGTTTCGGGTAATAATTACCTCTTCGGGTGAGCAGCCCAGCAACTCAGCTAACTGCTTACGCGATTCCAACTTATCGTCGAGCTGCCGCGTCCGCATGTAGTACGACGACACTGTATTGATTCGCTTGATGTGCTTCTGGTAGCTGTCAAGTACCTCCTGCGCGGCCAACGAGTAATAGCCATTCTCGAGTTGAATAAAGTCTTTCGTGACAGGATAAGCGTCCCGAATCTCCTCCCAGAAGTCATTCTTTCCGGCTAATTCTGTAGGCGACAGATTGGCTACTGCCGCAAAGGCTTTCTCCCAACCCAGCATGGGCAGCGCCGACAAACCGGTTGTCCCAGCGATTGTTTTCAAGAATTGGCGCTTTGATAGGTTCGACATAGTAATGATGTGGTGAGGTTTTGAGAGGAGCTCCTTTTTGTCATCTCGACGCCAGGAGAGATCTTCTCACGGCAACTATTTAAATACAGAGGGTCTCTCCGGGCGTTGAGATGACAAAAAAGAAAACATTACGGCTTTACCTCGCGGAAGTCGAGCTGTTGGATTAACGCTGGATTTTCGGGTGTCAGGGTAAAAAATACGTCAATATTCGCTTTTTCGCCCTCCAGCAGAAAATGGCCACGTAGCTGATTTTCGGGAATCAGCTCCCCTACCTTCTTAATCGATCCGGCCTTCGTATAGAGTTCCTGAACCGTTTTTCGACGCCGTTCCGCCGACTGGTCGGGAAAGAAGTTCTCGGCGAAGATGCCGCTCTTTTCGGCGTTTGTCCAATCAGGCAGCAGCTTTACTAGCTCAGCTTTGCGTTGGTTCAAAATAGGCGAGACAGGCAACTGACGCGGTTTTAACCCAGCTATAGACACCAGCGTATCGAGCACAGCGGTATTGACACCCCCGGTTCCGGCATAGGTCAGGTTGGCGTACGAAATAACCCCGATTCCGTAATCGGGCAAAATGCGCCATTGGCTGCCAAAACCCGGCAAACCGCCACTGTGGCCGACGTTTACTTTGCCTTCGCAGTTCTTCCCCCAGCCTAGTCCGTATCCGTAGGCCGTCGTTGTGGCACAAATCGTACCCGACGGCGTTTTAGCTTCCGGATACAGGCCTGAGAACATCCACGGCTGCTGCATTTCGCGCACCGAACTACGTTTAACGGGCGGTCCGTCGCTACGGCCGTTATCAACGTCGCTACGGGGTGGCCATGCGGCCAGATGTAGGGCAACGTACTTACTAAAATCCTCAATCGACGTAATCAGACCACCCATTGCGCCCCAGGAGCCATCGTGCAAAAGCGCTTCCTCAACCCAATTACCGTCAACATACCGGTACCCATGCGCCAGCAGATCGGCAGGAGCTTTTGTGTACTCCCAAACGGTCTGGTTCATACCTAATGGCTTCAGGATGGTTTCGGTGATGTACTGCTGGTAGGGCTTACCCGATACGTTCGTGATGATGTTGCCCAGCATGGCAAAACCCAGGTTGCTGTACTCATACGCTACGCTCGGCGCGTTGGAGTTCGTTAGGCCACCTTTAATGAGGTTAATCAGCTCGGCGTCGGAATCGGCAAGCTGACGATCTCCCCACGGGTTATCTTCGGGGAAACCGGCCGAATGTGTCATCAGGTTACGGATCGTTATCAACGGCGAATCGGCGGTGAGGTACGTCATCTGCTTCATGGCAGGAATGTACTGTTCAACTGGATCGTCGAGCCGCAGTTTTCCCTGATCGCGCAGGTGCAGAATAGCCATAGCCGTCAGGCTCTTGGTCATGGAAGCAATCCGAAACAGCGACTTAGGCGTAGCCGGTGTCTTTTTCGCTACGTCGGTATAACCCGTACTGCCAGCATACACCAGCTTTCCATCGACCACAATGCCGTAGGCTAACCCCGGAAAATTGCGCCGGGCCGCGTGATCCTTGAAGAGTTTGTCAACAACGGGAAAAGCGGCTTCAATTTTCTTCAGCCGGTCGGCATCGGCAAACACGGGTGGCTGATACGTATTGACCGACGTAACCGTCCGGGAGGGCGCACGGCCACCGGCAGATTTGGTTTGGGCGTAGCTGCCCAACGTAGCAAACAGGAGGAAACTGAGAGGAAGTATTCGTTTGATCATGGCCTGAGAGAATAAAGGCCAAGATAAGCGATTGTCGCCTAAAGACGCGCCTGGCGGCCAAACCGATTAACTTAAACGGACTACGTGGCGAATCCCTGGCTTTGATCGATTACTCCTCTATTGGCAGGTACACGTAAAAGGTGGTCCCCTTCCCCGGCTGACTGGTGGCGGTGATGGCTCCGCCGTGATTGGCCACTACTTTCTGGCAGATGGCCAGGCCAATCCCTGTACCCGTGTATTCACTACGTCCATGGAGCCGCTGAAAGACCTGAAAGATGCGGTCAACGTATTTATCGTCGAAGCCAATGCCGTTGTCGGCTACGCTGATGGAATGATAGAATTGGGCTTGTCGGGCTGGTTTAACCGATACCGGTAGATCGGTAGCTGCCTTCCGGTGATAATCGATGCGGATAATCGGATGTACCGGGTTTCCCGACGTATCGGTACTGCGAAATTTGATGGCGTTACTCAACAGATTCTGAAACAGCTGCCGCAGTTGCGACTCATCGCCCCGGATGGTTGGCAGTTCCGCCGTGTCGATACGTGCGTTCGACTCCCGAATGGCCATATCCAGATCCTCCTCAACCCTGGCCACAGTTTCTGCCAGCGATACCGGCTCGGTGGTTTCCTGCTGCGTCGTAATACGCGAAAAGGCCAGCAAATCTTTAATCAGCCCTGACATGCGCCGGGCGGCCGTCTGCATCCGCTGTAGATAATCGGTCCCGCTGCCCAGTTGGTCGCTGTAGTTGGCCATGAGCAGATCGCCGAACGACTGAATTTTACGGAGCGGCTCCTGCAAATCGTGGCTGGCTACGTAGGCGAACTGTTGCAGGTTGTCGTTAGACCGTTTCAGATCCCGATTGGCCTCCTGAAGCAACTGCGTCCGTTCGGCAACCTGCCGTTCCAGCTCCTGCTCAACCTGTTTCCGAACCGTAATATCCTGCGAGGTACCGATCATTACCGGCCTTTTTTCGTCGGTGTCGGTAATTACCCGCGCCTGAGTGTGGTATACTCCTACCCGGTTTGTCTGAGGGTTCTTCAGGCGGTGCTCGATGTCGATGGTCGCGTTGATGCCGCGCCTGAACGCTTCCTGAATGGCGGCTTCAACTGGTCCCTGATCGATGATGGTACGTAGTGCTTCCGTGAGCGAAGGTTCGTCTTGTGGCTTATAACCCAACCAGGTTCTGAAGCGGGGCGACATCTCAATGCGGTTCGCAGCCGGATCAATAACGAACGTACCCAACTCCGCCAGATCGACCGCCTGCCACAGGTTTTGCTCGGCTTCTTTTAACTTCTGCCGGGCCAGCACCATGTTCGAAATATCGACGGCCATATTCAGGATGGCATACACCTGGCCCTGCGCATTGAGCAGGGGCTTGTACATGAAGTTGACGTAAAACGACTGTAGCCGACCATCCACGACCAGATCCATCTTTTGTTCATCGGTCTGGTAGGCAATGCCGGTTGTATAAACCTCGTCCAGCAGATGCAGAAAAGGCTGCCCTTCTAGTTCAGGCAGTGCCTGGGGCAGGGTACGCCCGATTACGGAAGTATCTTTTCCCCACATGGTAATCATGGGTGCGTTGGCCAGTTCAATAACCAGGTCGCGACCGACGTAAAGCGCGGTAGCCATTGGTGCCTCGTCGATCAGGTTCCGAAAGCGTTTCTCGCTGACTTTCAACTCTTTTTTCGCTTTGACCTGCGCGGTTACTTCGGTCGCCACAACCATAACGCCCCGGATGGTTAGGTCGTCGTTACGTACTGGTGCGTAGACGAAGTTGAAATAAGCGTCTTCCAGTTGACCGTTCCGGTGCAGACGAGCCAGTTCTTCGAACCCGTAATAGGACCCTCCGGTTCGATAGACGCCCAGTAACAGGTCGACGAAGCCCTGATCTTTCACTTCGGGCAAGGCTTCGAGCAAAGGCAATCCGAGTACGGTGATTGATTTGCCCCATAACCGCAGCAATTGCTCATTAGCCGATTCGACAACCAGCTCCTCGCCTTCCAGAACTCCAATCGCTACGGGTGCCTGGGCAATCATGTTCCGGAAACGGGCTTCGCTTTCCTGCGTAGCTTTCCGTGCTTTGATGAGTTCAGATTCGTATTCGTGACGCTGCCGTACGGGCAAATACGCGCAGTTCGTAACCCATTCGCCTTCGTTCTCCAGCCGAACGGCGTTAAGCAGGACCGGCATAGACGTACCGTCAGCGGTCAACAGCATTAATGATATTTCATCCACCCGTCCGTGCAGGTTGATCATCGGGGCCAGATGCGTCTGATAAAACAACCGGCTGGCCAGGGTCAGTATCCGATTGAGCGGCTGACCAATCAACGCATCAGCCGGATACCCTACGTGCTGGCTGGCAGTAGTATTTATGGTTACCAATATGCCCTGATCGGAGAACGAAAAGATTCCGCACGGCACTTGATTGATTAAGTCATCCATGGTAAGTGCTAAAAACTACCGTTAGGCTGGCTGGGCCTCCTGAAGGTACTCCTTCATAATGGCAATCGTTTCGGCCGGAGCGCTTACGTGGGGGCAATGCCCCGTAGCCTTCAGGTAACGTATTGAACTGTTCGCCAATTGCTGATGAGTATATTCACCAACGGATACAGGCGCAATCAGGTCGTCGTCGCATTGCATAATGAGCGAATTCACCTGTAATGCCGACAGATCCGTGCGGTTGTCGGACAGAAACGTAATGCGGGCGAACTGGCGGGCAATGATCGGATCGGTGGAACAGAAACCATCCGTTAACTCCTGGCCCAGTGCCGGACGATCAGGATTGCCCATAATGGCGGGGGCCAGCGTATGCGCCCAGCCAATATAGTTGTGGTCCATCAGCGTCAGCAGTTCTTCGATGTCGGCCCGTTCAAACCCACCTATATACCCGGTATCATTGATGTAACGGGGAGAAGGTCCAATCATGATTAGTCGCTCGAAGCGATCGGGCTGCTGGATAGCCGCCAACGCCCCAATCATACTGCTAACGGAATGCCCCACGAAGATGATGTTCCGTAAATCCAGAGCCTCGCAGATGTCGAGAACATCCTGCGCGTATCCGTTCAGGCTGCTGTAACGCTCAAGGCTATACGAATTAAGATCAGAGCCCCCCGAACCAACGTAATCGAAAAGAATCAGCCGGTAGTCGTCTTCAAAAGCGGGGGTTATATACTGCCACATGTGCTGATCACACCCAAACCCATGCGCCAGCAGCATAGGCTGCGTGCCTTTACCCGAAACGTTTACATTGTTGCGGGTCATTACGTGCTGATTCATAGGCTTTCTAAGTGGCGGGTCGCGTAAACCAGATTAACACGGTGAGCAACCCGTGAGATTATGTAGTCGATTGAGTAACAGCCGTTCCAGGCAACACCCAATCACCAGGCCCGTCATTAAAAGCCTGAATTAGTTTTAACAATCAATATACTGGATCCGTTGAACGGGACGGTATTTTAATATAACGTATGAAAAACAATATTACTAATATTATCCTGAAAATCAGGTAGATTATTCACTTGATTAACCAGTCGTTCATCAATATGTTCCGGAGGAATGGTCAGCTTGAACCCATCGGTATCGATTACCCAGGCCTGGTGAATCAACCAGTTCAGCGATTTAAAAGCACTTAAGAATTCGAGAGCATGGTTCAGGTTACGTACCTTGTGCGAACCATACCGCCAACTGGCTCCGGCTGGCATTTTGGTGTTTAACGGGGACGGTAAAGGCTCACTTACCGCAAAATAGAGCATAGGCCGACTGGCAGATGTTTCCATAACGAAAAGAACTGAACAACGTAAACAGACCTTAAGAAGGTATTCGGTGCAGGACCTAAATATATTGTAACTATATGGATGGTCTTCTGTGAAACGCAGAATCTGATTTACTGGCCTTTGGTCAGCGGTCTGTACATATGCATTTGCCGTCGTCTGATTTCTAACGTACCACGCCATCGTAGCCCATACGTTTGCTTTCAATTTCCAGCAGTACTCACTTTTACTCATTCGCCATTCGAACGCATTTCACACACTGTACGTCAAGAGAACCTACACGTGAAGTTTCATCCCTTCGTGTGAGGCAATAAAGCCCAATGACTCATAAAATCGCTTCGCTTCAGGTCGTTTCTTATCGGTCGTTAGCTGAACCAGGTGGGCGCCTTTTTCTTTTGCCCGTTGAATGGCGTACTGAAAAAGTTGGGTTCCTATCCCCTGCCCTCGGTACGTTGCTTTGACACGAACAGCTTCTATCTGTGCTCGTATGCCCCCCTGATACGTTAAGTACTGAATGAAGCTAAGCTGAAATGTCGCAACGATTTCCTGATCGACTTCAACAACGGTCAACTCCTGTTGCCTGTCGCTGGCAATGATTCGAAACGCCTGCCGGTAGGCATCCAGTAACGACGTATTAACGGCTTCGCGTTGCGCTCCTAAGGGATCATCGGCCAGCATACTGACAATGTCCGCCAGGTCCGACTCTAGGGCCAATCTATAGGTTAGTTCCATACTTTACGACACGTATTACATGACTCTCATACCAATTCGTTTCGTCTGAAGCTCTTAACAAAATACTTTCGTTTGACCTGCCAGACCGCGCACGTTCGGCCTGTTTTGACCGTGCATTCCTCTATTTTTTAGTGTCGCAATTACCCCGCTATATTGCCGGAATCGTACCCCCTATTCGGGCAGAAATGAGGCTACCTTAGCTTCATAAAACTAAACATAAGAATCATGAAAACGACGAAAGTAGTGTACTGGATATTAACCGGATTAATGGCAGCCGTGCTGGGCTTGGGCTCTATTTTCGATGCCATGTCGGCACCCGAGGCCGTTGCACACGTAACGCAGTTGGGTTATCCCGCCTACTTGGTTCCGTTTCTGGGCGTAGCGAAACTACTGGGCATTGTGGCTATTCTGATTCCGGGTTATCAACGACTCAAAGAATGGGCCTACGCTGGTTTACTGTTCGACCTGATTGGGGCTATTTACTCGCATGTTTCGGTCGGCGCCGGACTCACTATGGGCCTGCCGCTTCTGATCCTGGTAGTTCTGGTAATAAGCTCCTATGTCTATTACCACAAACTAGCCCGGTCAGCCGATGTAAACATCCCCCAATCCGTCAGGATGGCGGGGGTGCAGTAAGACAAGCAGGAACAGCCTGGACGGATTCTTACCAAACGTTCACACTACGTAAAGAATCCGTTCAGCGCTATGGCTTTTGGGAGCAGTCAACCGTTTTGGAAACAGTCGATCCTCCACCGGGCGTTGACAGCGAGTTTGCTCTCACGTATTGTTCCATGTTCGACTTACCGCACTGGATGACCGTATCCCGCGTAATCGCATTAGGACTAGTCGCTGATACGTATCGGGATGTGGTTGTAACGCATTCATAACATACATCATCTTTCTTACAACCGATCATCAGGACGAGCACGCCAAAACGTAATACTTTAGTAATCATAAATAAAGTGTATCGATTGCAGCAAAGCTAAGCATATGCGAAGAAACCCGCTAAAAGGTGGAGCCTGATAAGCGGCATAAACTTCTTTTGTTTACTAACGTTCCGAAGCATTACGTAGCATACCCGTTTCAATTTCTTTCGAACTATCTGCTTTTTCATAAGAAACGCCAGGTAAAGAGTTTTGGCTCTACCTGGCGTTTGTTCATGTAGCTGTCTGCTTACTATATCTGATTGGTACGCCGAGTGTTGGCGATTGCGGAACAATGGGCCCGACCGTTACAGGAGCGATATAACCCGGTTAGCACTTGGTGTTGGCGCGTTCGTCACTACATCAATGCCACGCGTCTCAACGGCCGAACCATCAGTAATTTCCAGCGTGTAATGGCCGTCTGGCAATTTGTTTACGTCGAAACGGCCCCGGAACTGGCTTTGCTTTTTGGCGATCGATTCGGTCGCAACTACGCGGCCTTTTTCATCAACTAATCGAATCTGCACGGTCTGACCTTTCTCTTTATCTACCGCTACGCGGATGCCGTTGGTTGTCGATACGTATACGGAGGATTGGAACGAAGCTGGAGCCGTAGCCTTATCGTCAGGCGTAGCGAAGGCGTTGGTAGTCAAAGCAATAAGTAAGGAAGCGAATAGCGTTTTCATAGTGATTGTTGTTAAAGGTTGGCCTTGTGGCAGATTTAGTTTTAGATCAGTTCAGAGTCGATTAGTTGTCCCTGATTGATGAGTCAAAACTATAGCGGGCTACCGGCACGTGCTACGGATATCGGTTGAATCCGACCTTTCACGTGAAGAGTGGTTGTTTTTGGCACTTGAACTGTTTAGGGCGTTGGACGGACAAAACCGTTTAATAATTGCCGCTGGTATAGGGCCGCGTTAAGCCATCTCGGTCTAAGAAAACCCAATAATTTTGTGGCCGTTCAATCCTGTCATAGTAAACTGGTACCTTACGTCGAGCTGAGTATTCCCGGTTTAATTCAGCCCATCACGGCGGTATTGCCCAATCCTGTTAGCCAGTTTATCTACCCTCTTTCAAGACGTTTTTACGACATTACAAGTGAACACTACAATGAATTACAAACTAGTAATTTTCGATTTCGATGGTACGTTGGCCGACTCGTTTCCTTATTTCCTGCGCACCGTGAATGTATTGGCTAGACAATACAATTTTGAACAGATTGAGTTGGACCAGGTCGACCAGTTACGTGGACTTGATGCGCGTCAGATGATGAAGCACAGTAAGCTTCCTGCCTGGAAGATTCCGTTTGTGGCCCGGTCGTTTATTCGGCTGATGGCCCAGGATATTGACCAGATTACGTTGTTTGCGGACATTCCGGCTTTATTAGAGCAACTGTCAGCGCAGGGCGTCCAACTGGCGATCGTGAGTTCGAACTCTGCCGAAAATGTTCGTCGGGTATTAGGCCCCCGTCATGCTGCCCTCATCAATCATTATGAATGTGGTTCGGCCTTATTCGGCAAACCGCGCAAATTCAAAAGAGTAGTAACGAAAAGTGGCGTTACGTCGGCCGAAACGCTTTGCATTGGCGATGAACTCCGAGATATTGAAGCCGCCAGTAAAGCATCGTTAACCTTTGGCGGAGTTGCCTGGGGGTACACGCGGGCCGACATTCTGCAAGCGCAGTCGAATACGCTGTTTTTTGCCACAGTAGACGAAATTCTGTCGACGGTGCTTGGTGACTCGGGGAAGAACTAAGCGAATCAATACGAGCTGATTCTTCGCTATTTTTTGCTGAACGCCTGGTTTGGTACGTTCCCGAAGATTAATACGCTACGTACCTTACTTACCGAGTGTAAGCTGAGCACCAGTTGCAAACGCCAACCGCCCACCGGCTTCATATTGCACCTGATGCGCCTGCCCAACTGTACTCGAGCCAATGGTCAGTGCGTGCCGAACGGTAGCTTTATCATTTAACGTCGGAATCCGCCCACAGGACCATACCGTAGCGTCGTGCCAGTTGCCGTCCTTAATAGTCTGGCAGGTGGTACCCGTATAAATTACTTTAAAAACGCTACCAGCGATGCGGCTCGCGTAATACAGATTTCCGTCGGGGCCAACCGTAACGCTGAGGGCGTTGCCGGGCACATTGGTGGCAAACGAAGAGCGGACGGGTGTCGGCCCCGACAAATCGAGTACGTTGATCCAGTTGCTGCAAAAATCCTGAAAGAAATACGTACCGATGTAGCTGGCGGGATACGTAGTGGACGCAGGATTGAAAAACACTCCGCCCGTGATGGCGCAACCGGTTCCGTCGCCCCCGCCGTGCGTATAGGCGTAGACCGGGTTTTTAAACGCTGGATTCGTGCTGACGCCCTCCGCCGAAGGCCAGCCGAAATTGGCTCCGGCGGTCGTGGCGTCGTTGATTTCTTCCCAGACTTCCTGCCCCACATCGTTCACGAAAAGTCGGCCCGTTCCGGGTTGCACCGCCAGCGTGTAGGGGTTTCGCAACCCATACGCCCAGATCCGTTGCTTAGCTTCATTGCCGTCCGTAAATGGATTACCCGCCGGTACACTCCCATCCGGATTAATCCGTAATACTTTGCCCAGATAATTAGTGAGGTCCTGGGCGTGGGGCGGGTACGCATTTTCACCAACACCCACGTATAGCTTCTTATCGGCTCCGAACACCATCGAGCCGCCATTATGATTTGTGGCCCTACTGAGGGAGTTCAGTTCCAGAATGATTGACTCGCTGCCCGCTAACGCTACGTCGCCGTTAGCCGTGAACCGACTGATTCGATTATGAACCGCTACCGCCCCCGCCGGGACGGTGTAATACAGGTAGATAAACTTGTTGGTGGCAAAATCGGGATCGAAGGCAATCCCCAGCAGGCCCCGTTCGCCATTAACCTCAACCGGAAGCTGAAGGAATGGAGTGGGAAGTAGCGTACCATTTTTAACGACGCGTAGTACGCCATTCTGCTGCGCGATAAACAGGCGTCCATCGGGAGCAAAGGCAATGACGGTTGGTGCGCCCAGGCCACTCGCCACCGCTACCTGGCTGAAATTGGCGGGCAGGGTTTGTGCATGGCTAACCCGAGCTAGTATAAGCAAGGCGACGAACAGACCCGGTAACCAGCCGAATCGCTCTAAAACGGATTTGTGTGGACGGATCGCCCACGGTGTACGGACGTAACTAGTTTTCATAACCAGGAGTAAAATTTTCTGCCTAATCCGTGTCAAAATTTCGTTCGATTCGGCTACACTTAGCGGTTTCGGCTACGCTTAAGTTTACGAAACCTCAAAAAGATATCCAATCAATAGTTATCTACTGCCCCAATCAGAGTTATACTGCTCCGCCAATTCATATTACATTATCCATTGCTAATGACAGAATGAAGTTGGGTTTGCTGGTTCAAATCTGGCCAATCGCGGCTGTGTATGGGGAGGCTACTTTGTTTTCGGGAGGACATAGCCTTAATTTCACCCCTTTCCCGAACCCGCTATGTATAAATACTTCTTTATTTATCTCTCTTTTCTACTGTCTCTCAATATCCCCACGATTGGCCAGCAGAAAACGAACCCGGCAACCAAAAAATCGACGAATGCGCCCTGGTGGAAGCAAAACAACCTGCGCGTTATTCAAACCAATCTGCCCGCCTACGAAGCTGCTACTCTGAATCCGGATTCGCTGCTGGACGATCTTAAGAAGGCTTCGGCCAATACGTTGCTGATCAACGCGGGCGGCATTATGGCCTTTTTCCCGACTCAGCTCGACTTTCACTACACCAATCCGCACATGAAGCCCAACATGCTGGGCGACGTTATCAGCAAATGCCACCAGAACGGGATTCGGGTAATCGTACGGTTTGACTTCAGTCGCGTCCACGAAAGCATTTTCAAGGCACATCCCGACTGGTGTTACGTATCGCCCAAAGGCGAGCGGATCATCAATACGGATATGTACGTTGTGTCGATCAACGCGCCGTACGTACAGGATCGGGCATTCCGCATCATCGAAGAAGTGATGAACCGGTACCCAATCGACGGTATTTTCTTGAATATGCCCGGCTATCAGGTCAATAACCCGTACGAAGGCAAATACCACGGTATCGATCAGAACGAGTATGATAAAAAACGCTTCGCCGAGTACAGTAGTGGGCTGACGTTACCCATTGAAGAAAATAAAGCCGACCCGGTCTTTCAGAAATATCAGGCGTTCAAAAAGTTTACGACCGAAGAGTGGTCAAAACGGCTCCATGAACTGGTCCACTCGAAGAGCAATCAGATTGCCATCTGTACCTACTCCGACAAGTACGTCGACATTATCCGGCACGAATCCCAGTCGAACACGAGCCTGCCTTACTGGCCTTATACCGCTTCGGATAACGTCAACAATGCGGTACACTCCTTTCCCGATCACGTAATCAGCAACGCCAGCATTCAGCAGATTTCGTTTCAGTCGCGCTACAACGCGGTTGAGCCCGAAGAAGTGGCCATACGGCTCTACGAGAATATTGCCAATGGCTCGGGTCTCGATATGAGTATGATGGGCGATATGCGCGGCTACGAAGACGAACGGAATTACGACATCATCCGGCAGATTTACGCCTACCACAAAAAGCATGAGCCGTATTTTGGCCGCTATACGTCCGTGGCGAACATCGCCGTGATCGCGCCAGGCTCCTGGCCCAGTGGAGAGCCGATGCAGGAGTACCGGGGCATCCAGTTGATGCTAAAAGAAGCGCACATTCCATTCGACATTATCGAAGATGCTCAGCTTGGGAACCTGACTCAGCAACTAAAAAAATACAAGCTGCTGATCTTACCGGAGATTACGTACCTCAACGCCGAATCGGTTCGGGTGCTCAAAGAAGCCAGTCGCCAGGGAACGAGCCTGATTGCTACCAACCGGACGCTCTTCGACCAGCCCGAAGTGCTGGCTGAATTGTTCGGGGCCAAAGTCGTGAATAAAGATCACGATGGTACTGGGTTTTATCTCAACCCGGATAACAAGGCGGTGTTCAAGCGATTCAAGCAGCAAAAGATGCTTTTCTGGAAGTTTAATCTGGGCTTGTATGACTTCAAAGGAGCGGACGCTACGTATCTGCCCATTCTGGCGAAAGGCCGACCCGGACCGCCGGAGATCATTGGCGGTCACGACCCAACCGGTTATCAGGCCATGGCCTTAAAGCAGTACGGTCCAAGCAAGAACCTTATCCTGCCCATTAATCTCGGCCGACTGTATTACATGCACGGCTATCAGGAACACAAAAATCTGCTCCTGGACGCCATTGACCTCGTTTTGCCCGATGCCCATTCGCTGGTAACGACCAGCGCACCCGAACGGGTCGAAGTGATTTTGCAGGAGTATCGCAAAAATGTGCCGGGCGCGTTAGCTAAACCAACAACCGACGGACTGATTCTGCACCTGGTCAATCTCACCGGTTTTAGTGGTAATACGTACTTCGCGCCGTTACCGCTCTACGATCTTACGTTTCAGGTACGCAGCGACTTCAACCCCTCTAAGGTGTTTTCGATGGCTACGGGTCAACCGATCAAGTTTACGTGGGAAAAGGGTTTGGTGAAGTTTACGTTGAAAAAGCTAGATCGCTTCGATGGCCTGGTGATGGATCGCTGATCGTTTCATCCAGTATACGCTACGTATCCTTGCGGTTAAAGCCTATTTTTCTCCTGCTAATTTGTCGTCAACATGCAACGAAGAACATTCTTAAAAACCTCGGGCGCTCTGGCCACTGCCTTAAGTGCACCGTTTACTGATCTGCACGCATTACCGTTTCAGCAGGTCAGCAAAAACAAGCTGCCCAAGTGGAAAGGCTTTAACCTGCTGGATTTCTTTTCGCCCAACCCAGCCTCTACACGTACGCCTACGACCAAAGAACAGTTGCAGTGGATGAGTGACTGGGGTTTCGATTTCGTCCGCATCCCCATCGCTTACCCGTACTACCTCAATTTTGATCGTCGTCGAAATATTACACCCGACGAGGTGTACCACATTGACGAGCGGGCTGTCGACCGTATCGCTACGTTAGTCGAACTGGCGCATCAGCAAAAGCTACACGTCAGTCTGAACCTCCACCGCGCTCCTGGTTATTGCATCAATGCCGGATTCAATGAGCCCTATAACCTGTGGACCGACCAATCAGCGCTGGACGCCTTCTGTTTTCACTGGAATATGTGGGCGAAACGGTATAAAAACGTTTCCTCCGACAAGATTAGCTTCGACCTCCTCAACGAGCCGAGTATGCGGGCCGACATGAACGACCAGCATTCGAAGCGCAGCTCGGTACCCGGCGACGCCTATCGAAAGCTGGCGCTGGCAGCTTCTCAGGCGATTCGGAAAGAAAACCCGAATCATCTGATCATCGCCGACGGGAATAATGTCGGGAATTCGGTCATTCCAGAAATCACGGATCTGAATATCGCGCAGAGCTGCCGGGGGTATCATCCGGGCATTATTTCCCACTATAAAGCGCCCTGGGCTAACAAAGACCCGGATAATTTGCCGACACCTAAATGGCCAGGGCAGGTTGGCGATCAGTACCTGAGCCGACAGATGCTCGAAACGTATTACAAGCCCTGGATCGATTTAGTTAAACAAGGGGTTGGCGTTCACTGTGGCGAATGTGGCAGCTGGAACAAAACGCCCCACGACGTATTTCTGGCCTGGTTTGGCGATGTGCTTGATATTCTGTCGAGCAATGGCATTGGCTTTGCGCTCTGGGAGTATATCGGCGACTTCGGTATTCTGGACTCCAAACGCACCGACGTAGCGTACGAAGACTGGTACGGCCATAAACTAGACCGTAAGCTGCTGAACTTGCTACTAAAATACTGAGCATTCAGTCTAGCAGGGGCTATTCGAATTCGAGCGATAAATACGTGCAGGGGGCCTGGCTAGCATTCTGGACCGAATACGCTACGTCGGCTCCCACAAACACAACATCACCCGACTGCGCCTTGTGCGCTACGCCATCAATTGTAGCCAGAGCCGCATTTTCCAGCATAACCAGCATTTTTATTGCGGACTTGGATGGAGACGTGTTGTCAGATGCCCCCGGAGCAAGCGTTGCCCTTTCGATCTTAAGGCGTTTGGCCATTATGGTCCCCCCTTCGAAGAGTGGGCGAATACGGCTTTGACTAAGGGAACCGGGAGATTCCTCACGCCCGTCAACCCAGAACGAACCACCCGCCAGCCGGTACAAATCCAGATCAGGCACTTCGTTCGAGGTAGACCTGAGGAAGTAGTACGTAAGCGGTTGCAGACTTTTGTTGTCTAGCCGGAAAAAGTCACCCGGCATTATAATGACCACGCTGCCTGGCCCGAGCGTTTTTCTCGTCTGCTCGATAGTCAAGGTTAGTTCGCCTTCCTTAACTATCAGCAGAGCCTCCTCATCAAGCTGTTGGGCAGGCTGCGCGGGCTGATTGGCGGGCAGCGTTACCGCCTGTAAGCTTATAGCCGAAAACCCCTTTGCCGTTCCCTCCAGTAACGTCCGCTCGGCATAACCCGCCTGGTTTTCGACCGGTGCCTTACCCCAGGTATATACCGTTGAGACAACGACCTGCGCGAAAGCAGAACGTCCCATCAAAACGAATATCCAGAACAGCAGGGCGGGTTTCATAAGCGTCGGAGAAGCGTGATTTATAGAGAAAGCAATTACGCTCCTTAACCTAATGAACAGCAAATTACTCATTGACCACACCTTGAAAGCAAGGCATAAAAAAGCCTCAGCAGTTGATCCGCTGAGGCACGAGAAGCATAACAGAATTAAAACGCTTCGTCTGAGCTTTCATTGTGCATGATGAAATGGAACTCATGCTATTTTTCATAATAATTTTCGTCATAGAACAGGATAGGTGGAAGTGCATACTATAGCTGCTCGGGCATTTGTTTGAGTGCCCGGCTTTGCGTTGGCTCCTCCAACCATTCCCTCCAGTTATCCCTCATCACGATTTATCATATCCTTAGAAGCGGCTTCAGCTCTAGCTTTGCCCTCGAATTATTCACGTCACTAGCTCGTTCTATACTGTGGGGCTTATCTGATAACGGCTTTCAAAGAAGTGTTATAGGCTCCGTGGTTGAACTTCGTAAACAACATGATTACTACAGATATTTGCATCATTGGCGCGGGCCCGGTCGGTCTGTTTGCCGTTTTTGAAGCGGGTTTGTTAAAAATGCGCTGCCATCTGATCGACGCATTACCACAGGTGGGCGGTCAGCTTTCCGAGATCTATCCGCAAAAACCGATCTACGATATCCCGGGCTATCCGTCCATCAATGCGCAGATGCTGGTCGACAACCTGATGGAGCAGATTGAGCCGTTCCATCCAACCTTTACGTTAGGCGAACGGGTAGAAACGCTGGAACGCCAGCCCGACGAGTCCTTTATCATCACAACAAACGACGGAACGGCCGTGCATTGCCAAGTCGTTGTCATCGCCGGTGGCCTGGGCTGCTTTGAGCCTCGCAAACCAGAAATCGAAAACTTGGAACAATTTGAAGGTAAGGGCGTAGCGTATATGGTTAAAAATCCGGAACAGTTGCGCGATCGTCGGGTCGTACTGGCGGGCGGTGGCGACTCCGCTCTCGACTGGACGGTTTTCTTAGCCAACGTAGCGCAGGAAGTTACCCTCGTTCACCGGAGCGATACGTTCCGGGGTGCTCCTGATTCGGCCGAGAAGGTGTTCGAACTGGCTAAGGAAGGAAAAATCAACCTGGTTTTGCAATCGAACATCACCAGCATCCATGGCAACGGGCACTTGCAGGAGGTTAGCATTACGGCGAAAGACAAAACCGTAACGACCCTCCCCGCCGATAACCTGATTCCCTTGTTTGGCCTTACGCCAAAGCTGGGCCCCATTGCGGACTGGGGGCTAAACATTGACAAGGCAGCGATTACCGTCGATACGACTGATTACTCTACCAATGTCGAGCGGATCTACGCCATCGGCGACATCAATACGTATCCCGGCAAGCTCAAGCTAATTTTATGTGGATTCCATGAGGCTGCCCTGATGTGCCAGAGCGCCTTTAGATACGTGTATCCAAATCAGAAATTGAGCTTTAAATACACGACCGTCAACGGCGTACCAACATTCTAACTACTCATCAGGTAATCATGTATCATTTACAATGCATGACTACCTGACGGCAAGCAATGACATGATAAATTTCATAGTAGAAGATCGTAACGGCGAACGCCAGCCGCTAGAGATTCCGGAAGGCATTAATCTGAGCCTGATGGAAGTGCTGAAAGCGTCGGAATACAACATCCTGGCAACGTGCGGGGGCATGGCACTTTGCGCGACCTGCCACGTTCAGGTACTGGAAGGATTCGACGCTTTACCCGCTGCTCAGGATGCCGAGTTAGATATGCTTGACACCCTCCCCGACGCTGGATTTGACAGCCGACTTGCGTGCCAGATTCGGGTCGATGAATCGCTGGAGGGTGGTATATTCCGAATTCGGGGCGAAGAACAATAAGCGTTTATCCCATCGAAGGATTAAAAAAGGAGGTCATAAACGACCTCCTTTTTCATGAGTTACAGGTACGTATTCATTCCATTGTTACGTATCGTAGAGCTTACTCAACTTCTACGATCAGCTCAATTTCTACAGCATAATTGGAGGGAAGCGATCCCATACCCACCGCCGAACGGGCATGTTTGCCTTTTTCGCCGAATACCGCTACCAGCAGATCAGAACACCCGTTAATTACCTTTGGCTGATCGCCAAAATCAGGCGTGGAGTTTACGAACCCAGTCACTTTAACGATCCGCTTAACCCGGTTAAGATCACCAACTTCAGCCTTCAGCGTCGACAGTAATCCTATAGTCGCAATTTTGGCGGCTTCATATCCTTGTTCAACAGTTACATCTTTTCCTAGCTTCCCCGTAATCCCTGAGCCATCAGCCCGAGTGGATACGTGTCCGGCCAGGAACACAAGATTCCCCGTTCGCACAGCTTTTACATAATTGGCTAACGGCTTACTGGGCGGGTACAACGTAATACCCTGGCTTTTTAGATTTTGTTCGGCTGTTTGCGCCATGGTTGTCTGCCCCAACAAAAACAAGACAAACAACAGAATACTACGTATAAGAAGCATTATAAATGAATAAGATAATTAAATGAGGTTGTTAACGACGTAGGAGAATAATCTAGATAGCTCCGTTAATCAAACTTTTTTTCATCACTATAAACTCCAGAGGTTGCTTGGGTAAGCCAAAGCGGGGGTCGTCCATCGGAAACGGTTGAACTTCGCCCGTTCGCTCATACCCTCGTCGTTCGTACCAGCTGATCAGCTCGTGTCGTTGGGAGATAACGGTCATTGTCATGCGCTGGCAACCTTGCGCTAATGCTACCTGTTCGGCCGCCGACAGCAAGTGTTTACCAATACCGTTGGCCTGCGCTTCGGGTGAAACAGTCAGCATACCTAAATAAAGTTCTTCTCCTTTTTTCTCCAGATACACGCATCCGAGCAGTTGACCATCCTCTTCATATTTAAGAATGGTGGCCCCAGGGTTTTGTAACATAGTTCGCAACCCATCTTCATCGGTTCGAATGCCGCCGAGTAAATCAGCTTCGGTAGTCCAGCCTTTACGGGAGCTATCTCCCCGATACGCACTGTTTACCAAGTCATTTAAGGCCGGAATATCCTGTTCAGTAGAAGCTTTAATCAATTCAGTGTTCATAGCGGGCAAAGATATTCGCTAGTCCGGCACAATCGTAAATACGATGGAAAAGATAGCGTTGAAATGTCCGCCTGTTTGTCCGCAAGTGAACAGCTCTTGTCCGTATACGTACAACTGTAGTGAACTGGCACAATAACAATACTTTGATAATCAGTGCCTTATTTAACTGGCACAACGTTTGGCTCATCCTAAACGAACAGTAAACAACCAAACATCTCTAGACTTTAAACACTACACGATCATGTTCCCGACATTCACTACACTAATTGGTTCAATCCTTTTAAGCGCGGCTACGTTGATGAACCCAACCAACCCAAAGGCGCTGTCTTTTAATACCAGTGCTTTTGTAACCGTTAATAATCAAATCCGTCTTTCTGTCACCAAGGCAGTCGATACGCCCGTTGTTATTCTGCTTCGCAATCAACAAAACGAGGTATTGTACCAACAGAAGCTCGGCAAAAAGCATGAAAACTACGCAATCCTCTTCCACTTAAACGACCTGACCGACGGCGAATACGAGATTGAGGTGAAATCCGCCGAGGGAAGCATACGTAAACAACTAAAAATAGCGACGGCTCCCGTTCAGGAGACCGCCCGCCTGGTTGCGATTCAGTAAACGTACCATCTGTACGTAATGCGAAAACGAAGAGCGCCAGGAAAGATTTCCTGGCGCTCTTCGTTTTCGCATTAGGCAATTTTTTATGATACGCCTTTGAATATAGTTTCCTCAACGAAAGGCTGACTGCGTAACCGCTTACCCGTTGCTTTAAAAATTGCATTAGCAACGGCTCCGCCCGCTGGGGGCAGCGACGGTTCGCCTAAGCCAGTAGGCTCAATTCCGTTATCCACAAAGTGAACTTCTACATCGGGGATTTCATTGAGCCGGATCAGGCGAAATTCGTTGAAATTCTTCTGCTCGGGGATTCCGTCTTTGAACGTAATGTTACCGTACATAGCATGGCCAATTCCGTCGACGATACAACCCGCGACTTGTTGCCGGGCTCCGCTCTGATTGACGACGACACCGCAATCAGCGACTGAATACACTTTTTGCAGAACCGGTTTTCCTTTTTCCATCACCACTTCGCCCACCTGCGCTACGTAGGAACGGTGCGAAAAGTAGACGCTGAAGCCTTGTGACACGGGCCGACCGTCCGAATTCTTTTTCTTACCCCAGCCAGATTTTTCAGCGGCTAGCTGAATAACCCCTTTCATCCGGTCGATGTCGTATTTAATAGCGCCGACTGGCTTTTGCTTGGCCTTGTCGAGCAATTCTAACCGGAATTGCACCGGATCTTTGCCAGCAGCCTGGGCAACTTCATCAATGAACGATTGCTCAGCGAAGGCTAAGAAATTTGTGATTGGAGCCCGCCAGGGACCTGTTGTAATTGGTGATTTATGGTCAACGCTATCGATTAGCAGATTGTCAACCGCTCCCGAGGGGAAGTTATCTTCGCGCGTCGAGTTACCCGCGTTGATGCTTACCCCCCGCAGCTTATAGCCGATCATATTGCCTTGTGCGTCCAGAGCAGCCTCAAAGCGATACCGAACAGCTGGTCGGTAGCTACCGCCGGTCATGTCGTCTTCGCGCGTCCAGATCAGTTTTACCGGTGCCTTTACTAACTTCGATACCTGTACGGCTTCAATAACGTAATCCGCCTTTAACCGACGTCCAAATCCACCGCCCATTCGCGTTAGCTCAACGGTTACTTTATCAGGTGATATACCTAACAACTTGGCCGTTTCATTGCGAGCCAGTTCAGGTGTCTGCGTTGGGCCAATGAGTTCTACTCCATCGGGTCGCACATGAGCAAAAAAGTTCATGGGCTCCAGCGGGTTATGAGGTAAGAAGGGGCACTGATATTCAGCCGTGACTACCTTGGCTGCACTTTTAAAGGCAGCATCAACATCTCCGTCTTTACGTCGAACGGTGGCTTCTCTACTATCGAGTAGTTCTTTAAACAATCGATTATGATCAGCCGTGCTTTCCAGATTATCGGCTTTCTCCCACTCTATTTTCAGCGCGTCTTTGGCTTTTTTCACCTGCCAGGTGGATTTACCAACAACCGCAACGTTATTGTCGAACGTAACAACATCGACAACACCAGACATTGCTTTGGCAGCTTTCGAGTCAACAGATTTGAGTTTATAACCGAACCCAGGCCGCTGAATCATGGCAAACAGCATTCCATCGCGGTAAACGTCTAATCCGAATAAAGGCTTACCCGTTATGATTTTCGGATTATCTACGTTCTTTATCGTACTACCTATCAGCTTAAAGTCCTTCGTATCTTTCAGTTTCACATTAATCGGTACGGCTACTTGAGAAGCTTCTGTTGCCAACTCACCGTAGCTCAGCTTACGATTACTCGACGCATGTAGTACAAATCCTTTATCCGTTGAACATTCCGAGGCAGGCACATTCCATCGCTTAGCGGCCGCTTCCATCAACATCAATCGAGCCGTAGCACCCGCTTTGCGCAGTCGTTCCCAGGAATGCGGTATAGAGCCACTTCCCCCGGCAACCTGACGTTCAAACTTTTTCGTATCTAAAGGAGCCTGCTCTACAACTACCTTCGTCCAGTCAGCATCTAACTCTTCCGCAACAATAATTGGGAATGCGGTTTTGATACCCTGTCCCACTTCCGGGTTAGGCGACAAAATCGTGATAATACCCTGGGGATTTATAGAAAGATAGCTGTTGAAATCAGTACCTGCGGCCACTCCTCCACCACGTAGCACCGCCGACGTAGCGGCTTCGGATTCAAGCCAGTTAAATCCAATAAACAGACCGCCCCCGGCTGCTGCCGCAAGCTTCAAAAAATTTCTTCGGCCTGGATTAGAAAGGGTTGCCATTGCTATTTGGATTTTGAGGTTTTCGTTTTTGCTGTGGACGCTGCAGCTACTTTAACGGCTTCCCGAATGCGGTGATACGTACCACACCGGCATAAGTTACCCGTCATTGTCGCATCAATCTGCTCAGTCGTTGGTTTAGGAGTACGTTTTAACAAAGCAGCGGCCGTCATAATCTGGCCAGCCTGGCAATACCCGCATTGGGGCACGTCGACCTTATCCCAGGCAAGTTGCACAGGATGATCACCATTTTTTGACAAACCTTCAATTGTAGTGACTTTACCAGTACCTACTGCAGATACTGGTAGCACACAGGAACGAGTAGCTTCTCCATTTAGATGCACTGTACAAGCTCCGCATTGGGCAATGCCACATCCATATTTAGTACCAACAAGTCCAAAATGATCACGAAGTACCCATAGAAGTGGTGTATCAGGCTCAACATCGGCTTGATAGCTTTTACCGTTTACTTGCAGTTTAAAAAGAGCCATCAGTCTGACAGGGTTTAATATGAAGCAAGATACAAAAAATGATAAAATTGCCTGTATACATACACTCGGTTTCTCCGCAAAACCCCTATAAACGAGAAGAGCCCACCCGCTAGGGTGAGCTCTCACTCGCTCAATGACATCAGGTGGCACCTTCCTACTCTCCCGCTTGTGACAGCAGTACCATCGGCAGTACGGGGCTTAACGGCTCTGTTCGGAATGGAAGAGGTGTTCACCCGCCTTACCAGCACCAACCTGTATGTTCCCTTCGTCAGCTAGGTCTTACCCCAGCCAACAAGATCCTTTGTCGTTTGCCCCACAGAGAAAGACCTGGTGATTCACTTCTGTACTCGACTCGCTCAAGTCGTACCCATAAACAATAAACTCGCGCCCGGGCTCATTAGTACGGCTCAGCTCTAGACATCTCTGCCCCTGCACCTGCCGCCTATCCACGTGCTCGTCTCGCACAACCCTTTCGTAGATGACT